>JAAZKF010000213.1 GCA_012799975.1 Burkholderiales bacterium | reverse complement strand
GGGGTCCTCGGGTGGTACCAGGGTGCCGCTGACCCCGTCCTCCACGACCTCCGGGATGCCTCCGACGCGGCTGGCGACCAGGGGGCGTTCCAAGGCCATGGCCTCCAGGCTGACCAGCGAGAAGGTCTCCAGGAGGGAAGGGACGACGGCTACCTCCAATCCGGCCAGGATGTCCAGGGGGTCGGATTGTAGGCCCAGGAACCGGACCTGGTCGCCCAGGTCTCGGGCCTGCTCTTCCAGGGATTCCCTCTCAGGCCCCTGTCCTGCAAAGAGGAAGCGGGTTTCGGGGAACCTCTCGAGAATTCGGGGAGCTGCCTGCAGCAGGAATCTCTGACCTTTGACGGGCAGGAACGACCCCACCACCCCGACCCAGCGACCTTCTCTCAGGAAGGAGGGGATCTTGCGGGGGGCCAGAGCAAGCTCGGTATCCAAGCCGTTGTAGACCACCGGACAGCGCTCTGGGGGCAGATTCAGGACCTGCATGGCCTGAGCCTGCAGGGCCTGCGAGACGCAGACCAGGCGGTCTACCCCGCGGGTATGGGCAGTATGGTAGACATTCGAGAGCCGGGGCTTGACGAAGGTGTGCTGGGACTTGATCAGGGCCGTGCGCGGGAAGAGAAAGTGCGCCTGTCCGGCCAGAACGGTATCCCGGGTGGCGTGGCAATGGACGATGTCTGCACCCAGGCGCCAGACGAGCAGGCCGATCAGGCCCACGCTCAGGTAATCCACCTCGTTGGCCAGGGGCAGGGTGTGGACGGGGATTCCCGCCTCGCGGGCCTGGCCACCCAGCCAGGAACGGCGGCGGACTCCCAGGTGGATCCGGTGGCCTCGCCGGGACAGGATGCGGGCCACCTGAAGGGTGTGCACCTCTCCGCCACCGAAACCC
Organism: Burkholderiales bacterium; assembly: GCA_012799975.1. GTDB lineage: Bacteria > Vulcanimicrobiota > Xenobia > Xenobiales > Xenobiaceae > Xenobium. The sequence continues at coordinate 7,753 of JAAZKF010000213.1, read as the reverse complement.
CGGTTTTCGTTCAACAGCAGGATGGTCCGGCTCACCCTGCGGCGTCCTCCAGGAGCTGGGCCAACTGTCCGGCCTGGGCCCGGGCGTCGTAACGCGAGAGCACGTTCCGGTCGGGGCGTGGCGGTTCGTCTCGTCGCGACCAGGCCTGGGCCAGGGCGCCTCGGATCCCTTCCGGATCGTCGGGCGGAGCCAGCAGGGCCATTCCGCTGGAGGCTAGGACTCCGGCCAGCGGGGAGCCGGGAGGGACCAGGGCCAGGATGGGTCTTCCCGAGCCCAGGTATTCAAAGACCTTGCCGGTGAAGATCTGGTCGGCGCGTTCGACCTGGTCCACCACCAGCAACAGCAGATCCGCCCCACGAATCCGGGCCAGGGCCTCCGCGTGGGGAACGAAGGGGATCCGTTCGAGAAGGCCGTTCAGGTCGGGGGCCTGGAAGAGTGGCTCGAGGGCCGGCTCGATGCGGCCCATGAAGACGACCCGGACCCTGGCGCGCACCTCGGGGGGACACCCTGCCAGCCAGAGGCGCAGACCGTCCAGGAAAGGCTTGGGAGAACGGGTGGAGTACAGGCTGCCGGCGTGGACGATCTGAAAAGATCCCGATGGGCTCTTGGTTTGCGGTATCCCCTCGAAATGAGCCGGGTCAAACCCGTTGGGCAGCAAGTGGAAACGTTCTGCCGGGACGCCCTCGGGACGTCGCTGGCACAGGGCTTCGACGATTCCGGGGGTGACCGAGACGACGGCCGAGGCGGCTTCCAGGCAGCGGCGTTCGAGGGCCTCCTCGCGAGCCTGCCGGGCGGGTCGGCGGGCCCGGAAGCGGCTGTTGAAGCCCGTCCAGTCATCCCTGAAGTCCAGGACCAGGGGCAACCCGGTCTGCTGGTGGACCTTCAGGCCGGCCACCAGGGTCGAGAAGGGGGGACCGGTGGCCCAGATGGCCCGGACCTGGTGGCTGCGGGCCAGGCGGACGGCGCGGCGCACCGCCGGACCGATCCACAAGGCGCGGTCGTCCGGAAAGAGCAGGAAGTCCAGGGTCTTGAAGAGGTTGCGCACCACCTTTTGGGGTGGGTTCTGCCAGGAGTCCGAGAAGTCGTCGGGCTCGAGGCAGCGCACCCGGTGGACCTCGAGCTCGGGCGCCACCTGGTCCAGCAGGCCAGGATCCCGAGGCTCGCGTCCCCCACCGGCGACCGACACGATTATCGGCCGCCAGCCCGACTCGGGCAGGTAGCGGCTCAGGCGCAGAACGCGCATGGAACCCGAACCGCCCAGAGGCGGGAAGTGGTAGGAGAGCATCAGGACAGGGCGCACGGCCGCCCGAGTTCTCTACCCGCGTCGGAAGGCCCTGCCGGAGGGTCAGGTTGTCGGCAGGGCTTTCCCTCCCACGTCGGGACTCTCAGAGGCGGTAGGTAGGGATTCGTCTCGGCAGGGTTCTTCCCTCCAGGACAGGATTTGCAGGCTCGGTATGGTGGGGAAGAAGGGTGGAGGATTGGCCGCCGCCGCCGAGTCGTACTTCAGGGCGCCCGCAAAGCCGGTGCTGCCGACATATAGGCCGTTGTCGACCCAGACTGTCTGCCAGTTGATGTCCTGTGCTCGGACGAGGCTGCCGTAGAGGATGAACTTGCCGAAACCCAGGGAGTCCCTGCTGTCGATCAGGAAGCTGCCTTCATACTCCCCGTTGGGATTCTTCCGGCCGGCGAAGACCGTACAGTAGAGATGGAGAGGATTGTTCCGATCGCGCTCGACCGCTGTGCCGATGCGGACGTTCATGCCCAGGAGCCCCAGCAGGTCGTCGGTGCCTGCAGGCTTCTCTCCGATGGGGGTGTCCTGGCGGGTCAGGTTCCCGGAGATCACGATATCCTTGTTGTTCTCGACGTCCACCGCGATGGTGCGACGCCCCTTGTTCTGGCCCTGGAGGCCGTGGATCGTTCCGGTGCAGTAGACCAGGCCATTGGTCAGCCCGGGGGCGACGACGAAGACCTTCTTGTCCCCGACGTCCGGTTTCTGGACCACGGTGTTGCCGGTGCCCAGGATCTTGTCTCGGGCGAGTGGCACCCCGTTTTCCTCTGAACCGGCGGGGAGGGTCATCCCGTTCTCGGAAAGGATGGTGACCCGGGTCTCCTTCTTGGCGTCTCCGCTCCCTTGGACCACGGTCATGACGGAATTCCCCTGGACCACGGAGAGTTGCATGCTTTCGACGTCCCCCTGGATGAGGATGCCCTTCTTGTTGGCCTGACTGGAGGAGGTGTCGATGTGGACCCCCTGGTCCATGGGCAACGGGGTCTCGCCCCAGGCCTCCTTGGCCAGGTCCCTGCTGACCGACGGCATCTCCCTCTCGCGGACCCCGGTCTTCAAGGCTTCTCGGCCTCGGGTGAAGATGCGGTCATACCTCTCGGGGATGGGAACCCCATCCTCGTTGTAGGGGGTGTTGGAGGTGTTCGGGTTGCCTTCTTTGGTGAAGTAGCGCGCGCCATCTCCGAAACCTTCGGGTTTGCCCGGGGGGGTGTAGAATCCTGAGGCGGTGTATGTCCCTTCGAAGGGGGGGATCCCGGTCTGGAACCATTTGTCGTCGTAGCCGAAGGAGGCGATCCCGTTGACGTGTATCGGGCCTTCCAACTTTAAGTTACGGTTAAACATCCAGTAGGCTTTGGTGTTGGAGAAGCCTATGAAACTCAGGTATTGGGCAAAGCTGTTCTGTCGGACTTCGGCCACGATGCGCCGATATGGCTGGTCGTTCAGTTTGGCCACGGAGGTGATCCGGAAGACGCGGACCGGGTTGTGCAGTTTGGTTTGCTGGTCGGGATAGATATTCACGACCCATTTCCAGCCCCCGAATGAGCCCTCCTTGCGGCTGTCCTCGAGCAGGTCGCTCAGCCTCCCCTGATTGCCGGCCAGGACCTCTTCCAACCAGGTGATGGCCTCGGTGATCCCGGCATCGGCGGCATAGGAGGCTTCCTGATTCATCCGGGCCCAGCGGGCGGCGTTCAGTTCGACCGGCATGAGCTGGAGCAAGGCCGTGGCCAGGAAGAAGAGCGTGACCAGGAAGAAGATCGACAGCAGCACGATCGAGCCGCGGCGCGCGTGACGGGGTCTCATCGGTACCTCCTCTCAGTTCTTGGAATAGTACGGGATCTGGACCAGGTTCTCCAGGATATACTCCTGGACATCCTGGCCTCCGCCTGCCGCCCGGGTCTTCTGGTGGACCTCAATGGTGACCCGCACGGTGTTGTCGGTCGGGACTCCGAGACGGAGATCGTAGATGTCGCGGGCCAGTTCCCTGCTGCGGAACATCTCGTCCTGCTTCGAATAGGGCGTGACGCTATTCTCCAGCCAGACGGTTTGGTCGACGTCGTTATGGTAGAGCCCTACCCGCACATACTGTGGGTTTCGGGGTTGGAAGTCCTTGTCGGGGACGTAGAAGATGAGAGAGGCCTGGTCGGGAGAATAGAGGGCTTTGGCGCCGTCGTGCGGGGGGGCTGCCGACAAGAGCAGGGGCGTCATCTTCTCCATCAGGAAACGAGCTTTCTGCTGCAAGGCGATCTGTCCCGTCCCCCGGCCGTAGGCCTGCTGCGAGGTGGTGTAGATCTGCAGCAGGACCAGTCCCAGCACGGCCAGGATGGCAAGGCTGACCAGGGTCTCGGCCAAGGTCATTCCGTCGGGTCGCGGAGCTCTCATGGTTGGCGATGCAGGGCCTTCAAGGTGACCTCTCGCAGGCGGCTGTTGTCCATCCAGTAGACCGTCACCTGGATCTGGGCGATTCGGTAGTGGTAGTCGCCGGGGTTGTCGCTCAAACGCTGTATCTGGATGTGGCGTCGGAAGCCGGTCCCCAGGGGAAGGTCGTTGAGGAAGGGCGGAGCGTTGAGTTCCCTGAGGCTGAGGAATTTGGCCTCGGCGCTTCCCTCCTCGGGCAGGGGCGGGTCGTTCAGGCCGGAGGCCTGGGTGGGGATATCCGGGGTGAAGGCCAGGTTCCGGACGCGGATCATCTCGATCAGCTGGCGATTCCAGGAGATGGCCCGGCTCATCTGGCCGCTGAAGCGGGTGGACTGCAGCCCGAAGGCAAAAGAGGCGACGACACCCAGGATGCCCACGGCCAGGACGACGATGGCTATTGCCAACTCGACCTGGCTGAACCCTCCGGGCCTGGATGGTCTCCTTATTATTCCTGGTCTTTCCCGTCTCATCAAACCTTCCAACGGCCTCACATGCTCAAAGCCGGCCCGCCAGGGGGCCCTGTGGGGGGCGGATCGCTGTGGCCCAAACAAGTAACTTCGGTTATGGATGGGCGAATCCTGGTTTCCTCTGCAGGAAGGTCGCCACCCCGGTAAGGACGGAGGCCGAGCTGGTGAGGTAGCAGGCCCTGGGCTCCGGGAGTGTCAGAACCCTTTCGGGAACACCGATCCTCGCGGCCAGGAGTCCGGCCATCCTTCGAGAAGGAGGCCGGGCCATGAACATACTCGTACTGAATTGCGGCTCTTCCACTGTCAAGTTCCAGATCATCCAGTCGGATCCGGAACGTCTCGAGAACGGCTCGGAGCGCCGGTTGGCTTCCGGCCTGCTGGAGAGGATCGGCTCTCAGGCCCTGATCACCTTCAAAGCCGAAGGCCAGACTCCGCATAAGTCCACGGCGCCCCTGAAGGACCACCGGGATGCCATCGACCAGATCCTCCGCTGGATCGTGTCTCCTGAAGCGAAGATCGACTCGATCCGCGCGCTTTCCGACCTGGACGCGGTAGGCCACCGGGTCGTGCATGGTGGCGAGAAGTTCCAGAAGTCGGTCCTCATCGACAAGAAGGTGGTGGCCGGTATCGAGGACTGCATCGAGCTGGCTCCCCTGCACAATCCCGCCAACCTCAAGGGTATCCGTGCCTGTCAGGACCTGTTGGGCGAAGGGGTTCCCCAGGTCGCGGTCTTCGATACCGCCTTCCACAGCACCCTGCCCGAGACCGCCTACCTCTATGGATTGCCCTATCACCTGTATCTGCGTCATCGCATCCGTCGCTACGGCTTCCACGGGACTTCGCACCGCTACATCGCCTTCAAATACGGGCAGGTGATGGGTCTGGAACCCAAGGATGTCAACATCGTGTCGCTGCACCTGGGCAACGGTTGTTCGGCCTGCGCCATCAAGAATGGTCGCTCGATCGACACCTCTATGGGCTTCACCCCCCTGGAGGGGCTCATCATGGGTACGCGCTCGGGGGACGTCGACCCTTCGATCGTGGACTTCCTGCACTCCAAGGAAGGCTTGTCGATCGTCGAGATCGACACCATGCTGAACAAGCAGTCGGGCCTCCTGGGCGTCTCGGGACTGACTTCGGACATGCGTGAGCTGGAGCAGGAGGAAACCCACAACCAGGACAGGCGGGCCCGTCTGGCCATCGACCTGTTCTGCCGCCGGGTCCAGAAATACGTGGGAGCTTATCTGGCCATCATGAACGGGGCCGACTCCGTGGTCTTCACCGGAGGCATCGGACAGAATTCGGATGTGATCCGCCAGCGGGTCTGCGCCGGCATGGACTGGCTGGGCCTGAAGCTGGATGAACACAAGAATCGCACCCTGCCGCGGGGCGAGGGAGGCGAAATCTCGGCAGACGACTCGAAGCTGAAGATCATGGTCCTGCCGACCGACGAGGAACTGATGATCGCCCAGGACACCGTGCGCTGCGTGGCCGGGGCGAGGTGCGGTTGACCCGCTAATTCCCCGGGCTCCAGCCACGCTCAGCGCATGTCCAGACCGCCGTCCACGTTGAAGGACTGACCGGTGATGCCCCGGGCCGAGTCGCTGGCCAACCAGACCACCAGGTCGGCGACTTCGCCCGGGTCCAGGAGTCGGCGCATGGGGATCTGGGCCAGGGTAGAGCGCAGCATGGTCTCGCGGTCGCGACCGAACCTCTCGATCAGGGGCTTCAGGGTCCCCTCGTGGAACATCGGGGTGTCCATGGCCCCCGGGCAGACGGCATTGACCCGGATTCCCCGGTTCGCGACCTCGCGTGCCAGGGACCTGGTCAACCCCAGGACGGCGGCCTTGGCAGCGCAGTAGGCGGCCGCCAGGGGGGCGCCGGTTCGCGCCGAGACCGAGGCCACGTTGATCAGGCAACCCGCTTTGGAGGGCTCGGTCCACCTCCGGATGGCTTCCCGACACATAAGGAAGGTGCCCGTGGCATGGACCGCCAGGCACCGGTTCCAGTCCTCCAGGCTGGTGCTCGAGATCTCACCCAGCCAGGCCTGGCCGGCGTTGTTGACCACCAGGTCGGGAGTCCCGAAGGCCTCCTGGACCTGGTCGAAGGTGCGCAGGACTTCCGCCTCTTCGGCGACGTCGGCCTGGATGACCAGCACCCGGGCACCCTCCGGCAGATCCTGCCGGGCCGTCCTCAGGCGCTCGGCGCTGCGTCCGGTGAGGGCCACCCGATAGCCTTCTCCCAGAAGCCCCCGAACCACGGCCAGCCCCAGGCCTTGGCTTGCTCCCGTCACCACGGCGATCCGCTCGGGCCTCATGATTTCTGGTCCTCCTTGTGGTATTGCAGGATTTCCACCCATTCGCCCCCGGGCGAGCGGACGAAGAAGAAATCGCATCCTTCCGAGTGTTGGACCTCCTGGTGCAGCATCCGGGCCCCCTGTGCGCGGAAGCGCTCGAAGTCGGCCTGGATGTCGTCGGAGCGGAAGGCCACGTGTTTCAGGCCTCCTGAGCCGGGATCCCGGCCATCGGTGGTCTGGAGGATTTCGATGTGGTCGGACCCCTTGAAGAGGTCGAAGATCCGCAGCCCCGGGGCCTCCCGGATTCTGGCCTCGTCGAAGCCTAGGAAATCCCGGTAGAAGTCCGCCACGTGTTGGGGGGAGGCGGAGAGTATGCTGACGTGGTCCAAGCTGAGGATGGCCAAGGAGACCTCATTTCTTCCCCGCTCTGCGGGGCCCATCATAGGGGTACGCTGGCGGAAGGCTCAGCCTGTCGGGTAGATCCCGGCCTCGGGGAAGAGTTTCCCCAGGCGCGGAGAGCCGCTGTGCAGCAGGGCCCGCCGCCGGTTCGGGGTCAGGAAGCGTCTCGCCAGTTCGGCGGCTTCTTCCCGGGTCACGGCTTCCACCTCCTCGAGATAGCGATCCAGCCGGAAGGGTTCACCCTCGCGCGAGAAGGTCTGCCCCAGCAGGCGGGCGACCTCCAGTGAGTCTTCCCAGCGCAGCACGATCCCGGCGGCATGGCGCACCGCCGCCTCGCGGAAGAGGTCGTCCGGCACGCGGTCGCCGGCGAGGTCGTCCAGGATGCCCTGGACCCGTTCCAGGACCTGTTCCAGGTCGCGCTCGGCCAAAGCCATGTGCATCTTGAAGAGGCCCGTCTCCGCATAGGTGTTCAGGGCCGTGCTGCAGACGTAGGTCAGGCTCTCCTGCTCGCGCAGGCATTGGTTGAGAAGGCTGGTGTAGCCCGCCCCCAGCAGGGTGTTGACCACCCTCCAGGTGACCAGCTCCCGCCGGTTGGAGACGGGGAAGCTCCAGCCCAGCCCCAGGAAGACCTGTTCGCGTGGGGCGGAGGGGTGCAGGACCACGCTCTTCCCCTGCAGGGGGGAGTCCAGGAGGAAGTCCGCTTCCCTGGCTGGAGGCCCGTCGGGAAGCGCATCGGTGGCCCTCCGGACCAGTTCCGGCAGGTCTGCCGAGAGGTTCCCCGCGGCGGCGATCACCAGGTTGGAACGGTGGTAGTACTGGTCCAGGAAGGAGCGGATGAACTCCGGGGTCATGCGGGCCAGCTCGCCATCCTCGCCGATGGGGTGGCGGCTG
>JAAZKF010000022.1 GCA_012799975.1 Burkholderiales bacterium | reverse complement strand
CCCGGCCGGTGCTGGCTACCGCCGTAGGTGGGATCCGAGACCTGGTGGTCGATGGGACCACCGGTTGGCTCTTCCCCCCCGAAGAACTGCACCTGCTGGAACAACACATCCTGCAGGCCCTAAGCCGACCGCCCGAGGCACGGGAGGGCCTGGGGCGCGCGGCCCGCGAACACGTCCTGGCGCACTTCACTCCCCAGGCGGAGCGCGACCGATTGCTCGAGGTCTACCGGAGCGCGAGTCGCCCCTGAGAGCGCAGGGAGGTCCTCAGCTCATCCAGCACCGCCGCCAGGGCGGCCTCAAATCGCGGGTGGGCCCAGCACGCCTCGGCCTCGGCCCGGGCCTTGCGGCCCAGAGCCTCGACCAACTCGGGGCGGGCTGCCAGGGTCAACAGGCCCTCGGCTAGGGCCGAGGGCGAGCCCGGGCGGACCAGCCAACCCGTCCTACCGTGTTCCAGAATCTCCTCGACGGGGGGAACCCGAGTAGCCAGGACGGCCCGACCCGCCGCCATATACTCCAGGATCTTGATCGGGCAGCACCCCTGCAGCGAATTGCGGGGATCGTCGGGCAGCGGGGCCAGACAGACCTGGGACTGAGCCAGGAAGGCGGGGACCTGCTCGGGAGCCAGCGGACCTTCCAACTCCAGCATCCCGCGGACTCCCAGGGCGCGTATCAGGCTGCGCAGCTCGCGAAACCAGACCCCCTTGCGAGTGCCCAGCACCCGCAGCCGGACCTCCAGGCGCCCTTTGAGGTGGGCCAGGGCCTCCACCAGGGTTCCCAGCCCCTGCCAGGGTGCCAGGGTGCCCAGATAGGCCAGACGCAGCGGAAGCTCGGCAGCGGGCGGAGCAGGTTCCGGGAAGCGCTCGAGCCGGACCGCATTGGGCACGACGCGGATCCGCCCGGGGGGCACTCCTCGCCTTTGCAAGAAGAGACGCCCCGTCCGGGAGGGGGTGATGAGCAGATCCGATCCCTGCAGCAACATATTTTCCTCGAGCACCAGGCGCTCCAGGGTCTTCTCCCTGGTGCGCAGGCCGGGATGATGAGCTGGCAACTCGACGGAGGGGAACCCGTGCGCCTCGTAGACCGCCGGGGTCCCCCGGCGCCAGGCTTCCCGGACGGCAGGCACGCCTTCCCAGGGACTGCGGAACCAGACCAGGTCCGGTGGTTCCCGGATCAGGAGCTCCTGGGCGGCCTCGCGGAAGGCCAAGGCTCGCTGCAGGAATCCCTCCTGGGGCAAGGCGACGGTCCGGTGGTCCAGACCGTCCAGGACGCGACCCTCCGGGCCGGCGGGGGTCAGGATCGTGACCCGGGCACCGGCCGAGGTCAGGGCACGCACGGTGGCCTCTATCCTCTGGGCCGCCCCCTTGGGATGGGGCACAGGGTCCGGAGCCATGAACAGCAGGTGCATCGAGAGCGGGATATTCGAGCGCTGATCGAGAATACCTGGAAGCTATGTACCACGTCCGGGAGGTCGCCGACAAACCCGCCGAACTCCTGCAGGCTTTGCGGACCGGAGTCCCCCGGCAACTGCGCTGTGCAAAGATCAAACTGACCTCCCGCTGCAACCTGCGCTGTCGGATGTGCCGATACTGGCGCACCCGGAACGAGGCCTCGCTGAGCACGAGGCAATGGCGCAGGAGCCTGGACCAGCTCCGCGACCTGGGCTGTCTGAAGATCCACTTCTCGGGCGGTGAGGTCTTCCTCAGGGCAGACTTCCTGGACCTGGTCGAGCACGCCTCGGGCCTGGGGATGAAGGTCACCCTCACCACCAACGCCACTTTGCTGACCCCGGAACGCATCCGGCGCCTGGTGCAGGCCCGGCCCAGCGGTGTCTCCAGCAGCCTGGACGGGCCTCGCGCCCGCATCCATGACGCCGTTCGAGGGATCCCGGGCAGCTTCCGTCGAACCGTCCGAGCGCTGCGCCGCCTGATCGAGGAGACCCACCGCTGCGGAAAGGGCCCGCGGGTCAGGCTGAACTTCGTGCTGATGCAGCAGAACTACCACCACCTGCCCGAGATGCTGGAACTGGCGGCAGAACTGGGTGTAACCGAGGTGAACCCGATGCCGGTGGACGAGAAGGGAGAGCGGCGCAACCGCCTGTCGCGCGCGCAGATCCGTCGCTACAACCGGGAAGTCGCCCCCCGTGTTCTGGAACTTCGGCAGCGCCACGGGTTCTCGACGGCCCCAGAGCTGGTCTATCCCTTCGGCCTCACCGAGGAGGAGATCCGCTGGTCGGCCCGGGGGCTATATGCCCGCGGAGCCTATTCCGACAAACCATGCCTGGCACCCTGGATGCACCTTTTCCTGGCCTGGGATGGCGAGGCCTACCTTTGCTGTATGACCAACCAGCGCATGGCCTCCCTGGGGAATGCGGCCCGCGAATCCCTGGGGGAAATCTTCCTGGGCCCGAAGATGCAGGCGATCCGTCGGGAATTCCTGGCGGGAAATCCCCACCCCGCCTGTGCGCGATGCGACATGTTCCTGGCCGACAACCGACTGCTGCACCAGGTGTTGGCCCCCCTTGATCACAACTTTTCCGGATGAACATCGCCTCCCGGCTAAACGTCAACACCCCTGAAATAGACTCCGTCCTCCGAACCTTTATCCTGGATACGTCGGATGCGGAGCGGCGCCGCCGCGCCGGGCACACCAGACAAGGAGAGAGAGCATGGCCATGAATGTCGGTGGTCCAGGACCACAATCCCTTCCCGAGAATCACGCCAGGATTCTGGTTGGGAAAAACCGCGAAGCCTGGCTCCCGCGGGACGCGGAACAGGTGCGGGTATTGGATCCAGACTCCCTCGCCGTGGACGGCCGCTCGGTCGATGCCGGGGCCAGCGCTGTCAAGAATCTCCAGGCCCTGGGCCGAACACTGAAAATGGCGGTCCTGCCCGACAAGACGGTCGGTAGCCTGAAGAAAGCCTTTCAGGCCCGTCGGGGAATAGCCGTTCCGGTGCAAGGGGTTCTGGCCGGACTGGCTGCTGACGTCCTCGACCTGGTCAAAGCCCCACCCGCCGCCGCCAAAGATGGACTGGATGCTGCTGCCTGGAGTGCTGTGGCCGGGATGACGGCCCTGAAGGGGCCCCAACAGGTCTCCTCGCCACGACCGGCCCTCCCGACCGAGCCTCCAGAGTTCAGCGAAGTCCACATGCGCACTCCGACCCAGGCCCGCTCGGGTTACTTCCATTACGCTTTGAAGGACGGCAAGGTCTGGACCCGCTGGGACCCGATCCTGCCCCAGGGGCCCGTCGCCGTCCGCTGTGGCGAGCCCATGACCGAAGAGGGGGTGCAATCCGTCCTTAAGGACGCCTCAGGCCCCTACTCCTTCACTTACGAATCCGAGGGAAACCAGTTCGTGGCCACTCCCTTGCCGGATGCCGCCGAGCGCGGCTTCAAGATGATAGATGGGCGCCTGGTTCCCGCTCCGCTGGAAGAAGCGGGCGAATGGCACCTGCACGAAGGCCTGGGGGGTCCCGTGCTGCTGCCCGGCGAGCACGCCGTCGAGATACAGGTGGCAGGCGACTTCATCGAGGTCCGCACCAACACCAACAAGATGTATTCCTATGACCCGACCAAGCCCTCCCCCGTGGCCTGGAAGGCCGAGGCAGGATGCCCCTTCGGAGGCGAAATTCAACTTCCCGAAGGGATCCGCGACTGGACCTTCGGCGAGGCCGTGGCGGTCAAGCCCATGCGCAACTGCCTGAAGTCCATGAACCCCTTCACGGACATCGTCGGCTACTTCGAAGACTCGCAAGGGAACAAGGGCGACTTCGGCTTCACGGCCACGACCGGGGTGCTGACGGGTGACGGTCGCGAGATCCGCTATCGGGACACCGGGCTTCCCGCCGACTTCGCCCGAGGCTTCCTCACCCCCCACCACGGCCGCTTCACCGGCGAGAAACTGGCGGCCGCCGGGGCCACCTGGTTGTTGTACGGGCGCGAGCCCGACGGCAGGCCGGGCCTGTACGCCCGGATGTATGACTACGAGATCAACGGCGACTGCCCGGGTCGACACTACAGCTATGACCACTCTGAGGTCTCGGCCCTGGACCTCGACAAGGTCTACTCGCTATCCGAACAGATCCAGACGCTGCCCACTCCAGGCTGGGCCCGGATCCCCTTCCCCCCCCTCACGGGGCAGGCCATGCTGACGGACCACATCGATATCCGGCTCACCGGCCAGGGGAACGCCGCCCGCGAGGTTCGCCTGGCTGGTCGCGACGCGGAGGGGAACACCGGCTACTACCACAAGGGGCTCAGCGATGCCGAATGGAACTTCACGCGGGTTCCCGGCCCCCTGCTGGGGGAGACCATTCCGGTCGGCCACCCCGATCCCGCCCGGGCCACCCCGGAACCGATAACCCGTGACTATCCCCGGGCGACCTGGAGTGGAGACCTGACCGACGCCCCCTTGAGCCAGGTGGAGCTCCTGGACTTCCACCCCTTCCAGACCCAGGACCAGGCCAGCCGGATCCGCTTCACGCTGGACTCGGGGCAGAGCATCGAGGTGTTGCTGCGCACCGGAGACGGCTATACCCCGTACGCCGTGCGTCCCCAGGATACCGAGCTGCTGGGCGAAGGGGTAGGCGCACCCAAGGTCCTGATCGGGACCCTGGAACTCCCCGAGGAGGTCCGCAACCACTCGGACCCCGAAGTTCGATCCTTCGTGGAGGGCCATCTGGAGCAGATGCACCACAAGGAAAACCAGTTCATGCTCGTGGCCGAATCCGACCGGGTCGAGGTCTCCACCGACTGGTACTATCGCAAGAGCGATCACCGCTTCGACTGGGATAAGAACCCGAAGATCCGGCTCAGCTTCCAGCGCGACGACACGGGCCAGACCCCCTATGAGTTGAAGGCGGCCTCCCCCGACCTGCGCCCGGCCCCCGGCATGACGGACGAGGAACTGGCCGAACTCGTAACACGGAACCAGGCCCTGGAGGCCGAGATCACCTCCGAGGTCTCCTCCAGACAACGCCACCACCTGCACCGCTGGATGCGTGCCCAGGTAAGCGAAGCCGTGGTTACCGGGTTGATGTGGCTGGCCAGCGCCTTGAACGTCTCGGGACGCGTCAAACACACCGGCCAATTCACCCAGTTGTTGCCCCCCCTGGTGAAGGCCCACACCCGGGCCGACTGGCAGGCCGCCCGGACCACGCCGCCTGGGGTCCTGCGGGCCCAGCAGACCTTGCGCGAGAATATCTCCCAGGCCGAGAACCTGCAGACCAGGGACTGATACGGAGCCGCCTTTCCAGGCGCCCGAAACAGGAGCATTCCGTCCTCAAGGACCCCGACTGGTGCACCAGGAGCCCAGCCGGGGTCCTCAACTGTTCATGAGACAGCGCAGCGCCTGGGACCCTGCAGCGCCGAATCGTGTCGGTCAGGGCCCGGCAGGAGCTCAGCCTCCCCGGGTCTCGGCCAGCAGAATCCGCGCCCCCTGCACTCCCCCACCCAGGTCGAGAATCCCGGCCGGCCGCGTCCGCGCCAGACGTCGGAGGGCGGCCAGGACCTCCTCCGGGGTCGAGGCGATCTCGAAGGCGGCTCTCAAAGGCAGGCCCAACCCGCCTCGGGCCCGGAGGGACTGGTCATCCAACGGGCGGGGCAGAGGCCTGAGCACAGCCGGAACGCCAGCCTGGTAGATCTCATAATAGGAGGCATAGCCTCCGTGGGCCACCACGACCCGGCGACTCGACATAGACAGGGCCGCGGGAATTTGCCTCAGCCGTCCGGTCAGGTCCAGGACGCCGCGCGAGGGCGCCGCGGGAAAACGGGAAAGGTCCTGGCCCGTCACCAGGGTGATCGGGGGAACGCACTGCAGTCCGGGGTGATCCCGAAGAGCGGGGGCGGGTGGCTCGGTGGCCAGGACCAGATCAAAAACCCGCAAAGCGTCGTTCATCCCGGGGAGTTCGTAGAAACGAGGGTGGACATGGCGGGTGACCAGGGTCCGCATGGGTGCCATGCCCTCCACCACGCCCGTCAATTCACCTAGAACTCCGCGTGGGAAGACATCCAAGACCACCCCGTCGGGACCGAAGGCCCGGGCCTCGCCCAGGACCCAATCCCGAAGAGCCGAAGGAGCAGGCGGCTCAGCTGGGGGGGCGTGATGGGGGACTCCCGCCCAACTGGCGAAAGGCTCCATCCGCCCAGGCGCCAGAACCAGGACCGAGGCCCCCAAGGTCTGGCAGGCCCGAGCCAGCCCCAGGGCCCGCACCCCGTGGCCGAACCCTCCTCCACAGGCGTAAAAGAGCAGACGCGGACCCAAGCTCTAGCGTCCCGGGGCCGGGTTCCTAGGCACAACCTTCATGGAACCGGCTCAGGTCCAATGAAGCACCATCGGCATGCCCCGTTCCTGAGCCTGCCGAGCCAGGTCCAGGAAGGCGACGAAGGTCTGGCGGGCTAAGGCCTCCAGGTTTCCCTGGGACGAGTCGTCATTTCTCCAGCGCTCCAGGGTGGAGGGGTCCGCCTTCCAGGTCAACCCGTTCAGGAGTTGCAATTCTTCCAGCAGAGCCGGGATCGAACCGAAGCGGGTCTGCTCCTCCTCGTCCTCCTCCCCGGGTTCCTCGGACCACAAGGGTGAGGGAGCATCGAAGACCTCGCCGATCCGAGCTGGGAGCCAGATATCCACAGCGAAGAGCAGTTGCGGAAAGCGACTGGGAAAATCGTTATCCAGGCTCTTCACCAGGACGGGGTCTTCGGTCCAATCCTCGGGCATCTCTTCTGGTCTCGGCAAATCCGGATGCTCGACATAGGAAGCCCAGAGCTGCAAGGCTCCCAGCCCTTCCTCAGAAGGGCGCGCCGTGGCGTAGGGCAATTCGGGTTCTTCGGACCAGTCCAGGCGCTCTTCCAGGAGGTCTACCTCCTCGTTGGCCCACTGTATCCAGCCCAGGACCGCCTCCCGGATTTCGTCGGGATCCTCACCTTCCATGCCGTTCTGGCCCAGCCGAGCTCGGCGCAGTTCACCCGGTCTTCCCCCGCTCAGCAGGGCCGGCTCCCAGTCTCCCGAGTAGTAACGCGTCAAGGTTCCCACATACAGGTCCAGAGCCATCGAAGCCTCCAGCCGGATCATTGAAAGAAGGAGAACTTCGCAGCCCGGCCCTCCGAGCCCTCTGCCATCCCAGCCAGGTTCCGGGAAACTTGCCACAGAGGAGCCATCCCCCGGCGACGAGAACGGCCCGAGCATGGCCTCTCCCCTCTCCTTCGCAGAATTCCAGGACTTCATCCGGCAGCACTACCATCCGCGCGACTCGGCTCGCGGCACCCCGGCCACCTTCATGTGGCTGATGGAAGAAGTGGGTGAGTTGGCCAGCGCGCTTCAGAAGGACGCTTCCCATCCGAACCCGCAGGCCCTGGCCGACGAATTCGCCGACGTCCTGGGGTGGCTGGCCACCCTGGCCAACATGCACGGCGTGGATCTAGAAGAAGCCCTGCGCAGGAAGTATATGGACCGCTCCGACCCCGCCATCCACAAGTCTTGAAAGCGGCGCCCTGGCGACAGGACCTGCGCCGCCAGGAGGGTCAGGTCGCGTGCGTGCTGCTAGGGCGTGGTCTGAAGCACCGATGGAGGAGGCTGTCCCGGGGGCACCACGACCATGCCTATCACCACATCCACGGCCAGGCCGGAGCCCGCGAAGGTCCGCTCATACTCCAGAATCAGGCCCTCGGGCAACCAGGCCTCCCCACGAGCGATCCGTTGCCCGTCCCGGCCGCGTTCGATCGGGCCCAGGACAGCCACCATGTCGGGGTGATGCTCGCGAAAAGCCAGGAGAGGAGCCCCTACACCCAGTTGGCCGGGAAGGAGGAAACGCTCCGAGGTGGTCCGGATGCGGACCACCCGCTGGATCTGGGTATCGAGGTCCACCTCCAGGTCCAGATCTGGCAGGCGGACTCTGCGCAGGCCGTCCACCGGGGCTGGCAGGGAAGCGGGCGGGTGGGCCGCAAAGAGCACGTGCCCTTCCAAGCCCAGTTCCACACCCGCCAGCGAGCGGCCCGGGCGGACCCGCCAGCGTTCCTGCTCGCGTTGCTCCTGCAAACGGCGCCGTTCGCGTTCCCAGGCCTGCTTGTTGGCCAGGATGGCCGCCTCGCGATCCAGACGCGCCAGCCACGAGGAAACCTGCGAGTGCAGCAAGCCGGGCAGCGACTGCGTACGGGCGGCTGCGGACAGGTCCTGATGCGACGTAGACCCCGGAGTGCGCTCGCCCGGATCCTTCTGAAGTCGCGCCAGGGCCAGCCAGGCCCGAGCCTCGAGGTCTTCCTGCTCCTGGGCCACGACCGGCTCCAGGCCAGCGATCCCGGCGGCCAGGTCCCCGGCCTGCACCTGACGGATGGCGGCGTCACGCCGGCTCATCGGCAGCACGACCTGGACGGCCTGGACCAGCCGATAAGAGCCATCTTCCTCTTCGTGGACCTGCTCGCCCACCATCCAACGCCCGTCGGGACCGACCTCGGCCAGGACCTGGTCAGATGCCTGCTGGGGGTCGAAGACCACCTCCAACAGCAACGGCTTGTTTCCCGGAATCAGGGCGATATCCAAGGTCATGAAGAAGCGTCCCCTGCTGACCAGCGAACTCGCGTGGGCCAGGCTACGGTCCGCATCCCGGATCTCTGCAGAGACAGGGGCAGAATCAGGCAGCCGGGCGGTCCCCTCCAAGACCAGGATCTGGTTGGAGTCGTTGACCAGGTGGACCTCCAGAGAGGACGGAAAGGATCCCAGCACACCACAACCCCAGGCCAGGACCAGGCTCCAGAGAAGAGACAGGGAAAGGCGCCGCCCAACCGTAGCCCAGCGCCTGCGCCCGGCCAGGATTCGGGAGGGGACGGACTCAGGCGCCCCGCAGATCGCGGATGGCCGCAGCATAGTCCGGTTTTCCGAAGATGGCGCTGGCCGCGATCAGCACGTCGGCTCCCGCGACCACACATTGGGCGGCGTTAGTGAGGTTGACGCCTCCGTCGACCCCCACCCGGATGGGTCGGGGGCCGAAGATCTCCCGAACCCGTCGGATCTTGTCCAAGGCCGAAGGCAAGAAGGCCTGGCCCGAAAATCCAGGGTTGACGCTCATCACCAGCACGTAGTCCACATCGTCCAGGACATACTTCAGGAACTCCGGGCTGGTATGGGGGTTCATGGCCACTCCGGCCCTCATACCGGCCTCGCGAATCGAGGACAGGACCCTCTGGAGATGGGTGCAGGCCT
>JAAZKF010000212.1 GCA_012799975.1 Burkholderiales bacterium | reverse complement strand
CAGGCAACCGAGGTCCTTGTCCCACAGGTCGCCGGGCCGGGCGGGCCGCTCGCCGGCGAGGAACAGCTTCATCGATCGTCTGGGGTCAAGACGACGAGAGAAGCCGGCAACGACCGCCACCCACGCCTCACCGGCTTCGCTTCACCCGTTGGGTGAACGAACCGAGGCCACAGTCCAAAGGCCAGAACCCAGTGCGCAGAGGATTCGAGCTCGCCTCAGACTATTTTGGCGGCGGATTCAAGGCCTTCAGGCCTTCGTCCGCTCTGGACACCTGCGAAAGGGCATGCTAAGATACCCAGGCTTTTGCGGCTTGGGAGGAAGCCCTCGGTTTCCCATACCCCCTCCTGTCGGGGGAAAGCCGTCCCCGCGGGCACACGAGGAGGATACAAGTCATGGCCAGAGTTTGCGAAACGTGCGGCAAGGGCCCCCTCAGTGGCAACATGGTCAGCCACTCAAACAGGCGGACCCGGCGCCGTTGGCTGCCGAATCTGCAGAAGGTCAGCATGCTGGTGAACGGGGCTCCCAGGACCCTGAAGATCTGCACCCGCTGCCTGCGCTCCTACAAGGGGAAGATGACCGAGAACGCCTGATCTCCGGGTTCTCCCAGAGAGAGGGAGCGGAGGTGCTGTCAGGGTACAATAATCCTGCGACCGACACGTGCTGCTCACCGGCGTGCACCGGGCGACGCGTTGCCGAACTCGGCATCACCGTCGCCCTTTCGCTCGTACTGGGCTTCTGGAGCTTCGCCCCTGCCCCCCAGGGCGGGCAGGTCTCGCTGGACCTGGTCCCGCTCCTGGTTCTGTCCCGTCTGCGCGGGGCGACCGCGGGCCTGCTGGCGGGTGCCCTCTACGGAAGCCTGCACGCCCTCCAGGAACCGATAATCCTGCACCCCATCCAGGGCTTCCTGGACTATCCCCTGGCCTTCAGCCTGCTGGGTCTGGCCGGAGTCCTGCCCCCGAAAGCGAGCTGGGACATCCCCGGGGTCATCCTGGGGGTGGGAGCCCGCCTGACGGCCCACGTCCTGTCCGGCGTCTACTTCCTGCACCTCTTCATCCCCGTGGACCAGATGCCCGCCAGCCCGTTGGTATACTCCCTGGCCTACAACGCCACCTGGCTGGTGCCGGCAGGTCTCCTGGCTGCGTTCCTGGTGCCGATCCTGGCCCGGGCAGGCCGACGGTGAGCCGACGAGCCTTGCTCCTGGCGGGCGGACTTCCCCCCCCTCCGGACTTCGCCCGAGCCCTCCATAGGCCGGGAGACCTGGTCGTGGCTGCCGACAGCGGCCTGAATCTGGCGTTGGCCGCCGGGGTTCCCACCGACCTGGTGGTGGGCGATCTCGATTCGCTGCAACCCGGACTGGAGCGGAGATTTCCGGTCCAGCGCCACCCTCGGGACAAAGATGCCAGCGACCTGGAACTGGCGCTGGAAGAAGCATTCCGACGGGGGGCCCGGGAAGGGCTGGTCCTGGGCGCCCTGGGGGGGCGACTGGACCACACCATCTTCAACGTGGTGTCGCTTTTGGAAAAGGCCCTGAAGATGGGTTTTCGCGTGACCCTGCTGGCGCCCGGACAGGAAGTCTTTGCAGCAGGGCCCGGGGTACATCCGATCTCGAAGAAAAAGGGATGGCACTGCTCGATCCTGCCCCTGGATCCCCGGGCCTGCCTGAGCCTGGAGGGCATGGCCTACCCCCTGCACGAGGAATGGCTGTACCGAGCCTCTACTCGCGGGCTCTCCAACCGGGTGACTTCCCTTCAGGCCCAGATCGAGGTCCACGCAGGGCAGGTTCTGGTCCTGCTGGCTGAGGCCTAGTCCAGCCTAGCCCTCCCCGGACACGGGACGTTCCAGGACCTCCTGGACGGTCTCGATGACCTTTTCAGCCGAGAAAGGCTTGAGGATGAAGCCATCAGCTCCGGAATCCAGGGCCCTCTTGATGTAGTCCTCCATTCCCAGGGCGGTGACCATCACCACCCGGGCCTCGGGGAAGTGTGCTCGCAGGTCCTGCAAAGTCTCGATGCCGTCCCGCCCGGGCATAAGGATGTCCAGGGTGACCAGGTCCGGAGACTCTTCCATGAATATCCTGGTGGCCTGCTCCCCGCTCTCGGCCTCGAGAACCTCGAACCCGTTGCGGGTCAGGAGATCTGCCAACAGCATCCGCATGAACTTGGAGTCATCGACGATGAGGATTCGAGAGCTCAATGCTGCAAACCACCCTCTCCCCGACGTTCCGGACTGTCCAACAGGACCGTCACAGGACCGTCGTTTGTGAGTTGCACATCCATCTTAGCCTGGAAGACACCCTCCTGGACCAGCAGACCCGATTCCCGTAGCTTGCGGACGAACTCGTCATAGAAGGACTGAGCCTCGTCAGGAGGTGCTGCTTCGCTGTAACTGGGACGTCGTCCTCTGCGACAATCCCCGTAGAGGGTGAACTGGGAGACGGCCAGGATTCCCCCGCCCACCTCCAACACCGACCGGTTCATCTTCCCCGAATCGTCCTCGAAGAGGCGCAGGTGGAGAATCTTCTCGGCCATCCAGGCGACATCCCGGGGCTCCTCGCCCTGTCGGACGGCCACCAGCACCAACAGGCCCCGGGCGATCTGCCCGGTGATCTGTCCGTCCACCAGGACCCGGGCCGAACTGACCCTCTGGACCACAGCGCGCATGGACACAAGTTTGGTTACAAGAAGTCGATCTCCTGTCCGATGGGCGAAGATTCAGGGAGACGTGACATGGGTAAGCCGGGTCACGTCGAGGACCCCTTTGACCTTGCGGATCTTCTTCATCAGCTCTTCAAGCTGTTTGCGATGCTGAGTCTCGACTCCCAACTTGATGCAGGCCCGGTCCTTCCTGGCGAAGGCACGACACGAGCGGAGCGGGATACGGGCCTCGTTGATCACCGACATGACATCGGAGAGAAGGGCGTGGCGATCCAGGGCGGTCACCTCCAGATCGACCAGGTAACCGACCCGCTCGTCGGAACCCGGGGTGGTCCATTCCACCTCTATCATCCGCTCAGGGTGCGCCGAGGTCAGGGCCCCGATATTCGGACAATCCGTGCGGTGGACCGACACACCCTTGCCCAGGGTGATGAATCCAAGAATCTGATCGCCGGGCACAGGGGCACAGCACTTGGAAAGTCGGGTCAGGATATTATCCATCCCCCGAACCAGGACTTCGCGGCCAGGACCGGTGCGCCGCGAGGTCTTGCGGGGAACGGGCAGGATCTCCTGGGAGACCGGTTCTGGCAGAAGGTTCTGGATCCGCGACAGGATATGGGCCAGGGTGGTCTCTCCGTAGCCCAGGGAGGCCAGGAGATCATCCACCGAGACGAAGTTCAGTTTCTCTGCCACCTGCCGCATAAGGCCTTCGTCGGCCAGCAGTGTCTCGCTCCGATTCCGGGCCAGCTCGCGGCGAACCAGGTCCTTGCCGCGGGCCACATTCTCTTCGCGCCTCTCCTTCTTGAACCAGGCGCGGATCTTGGCTTTGGCCTGCGAACTCTTGCACAGCCGCAACCAATCCAACGAGGGAGTCCCGCTCTTGGAGGTCTGGATCTCGACGATGTCAGCATTCTGCAGGGCATGGTCCAGAGGGACCATGCGGCCGTTGACCCGGGCCCCCACGCAGCGATGCCCCACCTCGGTGTGAATCCTATAGGCAAAGTCCACCGGGGTCGATTCGTTGGGGAGATCGATGACGTCCCCGCGGGGAGTGAAGACGAAGACCTCATTGGCCAGAAGGTCGACCTTCAGGTGCTCGATGTACTCCTGAGCATCCCGGGAATCGGCCTGCCAATCCAGGATGGCCCGAATCCACGGGTAGATCTCCCGGAACAACTGTGACTCGGATCCGCCCGCCGGGGCCCGACGCCCTTCCTTGTAGGCCCAGTGGGCTGCGATGCCGGCCTCATTGACCTTGTGCATTTCCCAGGTGCGGATCTGGATTTCGATGGGCTGGTCTCCAGGTCCATACACGGTGGTGTGCAGCGAGCGATAGTTGTTGGACTTCGGTTTGGCGATATAGTCCTTGATGCGGTCGTTGAGGGGAATCCACAAGGCATGCACGGCCCCCAGGGCACTATAGCATTCCTCGACGCTGTGGACGATGACCCGGACCGCCAGCAGATCGTAGATCTCCTCGATCGTGCGGCCGGTTCGCTGCATCTTTCGATAGATGCTGTAGAGGTGCTTGGGGCGCCACTCGATCCGGGCATCGATTCCCAGATTCAGAAGCTTCTGACGAATGGCCTCCACTGCCTCGATGGCGGTCTGCTGCCGACGGGCCTGATTCTCCAGGACCTCCTTCTCCAACTCGGCGTATTCGGAGGGCATGGTATAGCGGAACGAAAGGTCCTCCAGCTCGCTCTTGAATTCCCACACACCCAGGCGCGAGGCGATGGGTGCGAAGATTTCCAGGGTTTCCTGGGCGATCCGGGCCTTCTTGTCGGGGCGCAAGGCTCCCAGGGTGCGCATGTTGTGCAGGCGGTCGGCCAGCTTGATCAGGATGACCCGCAGGTCGCGAGCCATGGCCAGAAAGATCTTGCGCAGATTTTCGGCCTGGGCCGCCTTCTTGGAGAGAGGCTGGGGGGCATCCCGGGTCTGACGCGAGGAGATGGAGGTCAGCTTGGTGACCCCGTCCACCAGCATGGCGACCTCTTCTCCGAAGTCTTCGCTGATTTCCTCGAGCGTGGCCCCAGTGTCCTCCACGACGTCATGCAGGAGGGCGGCGGCCAGGGTAGGGGCATCCAGACGATAGGCGGACAGGATACGAGCCACCTCGACCGGATGGATGATATAAGGCTCTCCAGAGGTCCGGAACTGCCCTTCATGCCGGGCCTGGGCCACCTCGAATGCCCTGTGCACGGTCTCCCGCTCGGGAGGGTCTAGATGGAGCGAAACCTCGCTGATCAGGTGTTGAAGGTCCGGCATCGCGACTTGTGGTGGGGAAGGCGTGGCAGGCTGGGGTGCGGGGACTTCAGCCTGGACGGATGGATTGGATTGTGGTTGGGGACCCGGATCCTCCAGGGGCGGAGTTCCGTCTTCCACTACCTCTTTGCGTCCTTCCTCTTGAAACACCTTGCCTCACTGGCCCTGTTGGGAAGCTCATTATATCGTGAGCGCGCCAACCTGCCAACTGGAACCCGGAGCGAGTGCAGACGAAAAGCATGGCCCTCCGCAAGACGGTTCTTCAAGCCTGAATCCGCCGCCTGGCGTGAGGACCGAGGCCATCGAGGTGGGTCTGGATGCCAGGAAGGCGTGCATCGAGGAGCGGAGCGTAGTTGGAAACTACGTGAGCACCGCAGAGGTGCGCCTGACGACGCAGACGGGCCCCTCCCACCCACACCCTGGTGTGGGTGGGGT
>JAAZKF010000211.1 GCA_012799975.1 Burkholderiales bacterium | reverse complement strand
GATCGCCCATGGCGGTCATGGTCAGACCGGACTTATCTGGTCCCATCATCCTCAGAGGCCACTCTTTGCGGTAGGGCATCAGTTCGGGATTCCGAGGAGGAGCCTGGGTTTCGGCGAGCTGATTGAGCAGGAGCAGGACCCCCAGGGCTACAAGAATCGCCTGGAGGGGAACGAGCCAGGGGCGCCGCTGCAGCAAAGCCATCCAGGTCGATTTCGGATGATTCTCAGCGAAGTCCTTTACCAGGTCCCGGGGCCGGACCGAGGGTCGTGAACAGTCCTGCCCGGGTCGGGGAAGCCGCCCTGCTCAGTCCTGCAGGAAGACCCGGATCTCCAGCTTCAGCCAGTTTCCCACCCATTTCTTGGCTTCCAGGCGCCCGAAGACCACCTTGCCGGCATCCAGCAGGCGGGCCAGGACCTCGTTGCGCTCCCGGGGCACGTAGCCGAGTTTGCGCCCCTTGGCATCCTGCAGCAGGATGGCCAGGGAGTCGTGGGGATTCTCTGGCTCGCGCCGGCATTCCAGTCGGTTGCCGGGCTCGAGTTCGGCTTCCAGATCCTGCAGGTCCAGATGCGAGGTTCCAGCCACGCGGCACTCCATCAGGAAGATTTCGCGGGCGAAGGGGAGAGAGAGGCCTGCTCCGGATGCACTGCCCAGGATGGCCAGGGATTTGGAATCCAGCGGAACCAGGGATTCAGACACAGCTCTCCTCCAACAGGAGGCGGAGCCGAGCTTGCAGGGCCTCCCTGCTCCGCAACTCCAACTCCAGGGCCTTTCGGGTCTGACGGTCCTGCTCCTCGAGCCAGACAGGGTCCGAAAGGAGATGTTGGTGGTCGCATGGGAAGGAGTTCCTCAGTTCCTGCAGACGGGTCGCTATGCGCTGGACGTGGCCCTTCAGACGATCCCGCTCGGCGGTGAGCCGGTCCAGGGCGCTGGTTTCTTCCCAGGAAGCCCGGCCCTCCAGGCGTCGGGCCAGGTCAGCCAGGAGCTCCAGCCCCTGGATGTCTCCTTCTTGCCAGGCCTGCTGGACCTGCAGCCAGAGCCGGGCCCGTTCGGGGGTCGCCGGGTTCAGGTCGGGATGGAGTAGCTTGACCAGTTCGCGGTACAGCGAGCGGAGCTGGCGGAGCTCGGTGTAGGGTATCGGTTCGCTAAGCATCTGGCGGGCCTTTTCCACCTCGCGGCGCAGCCGGGTCACTTCCTCGATCCAGGAACGCAGCTCCTCTTCCAGGGCCTGGTCGATCCGCTCCAGATCCGGTACGCGGCCGCGGTTCAGGCAGGCCTGGATGGCCTCGATGCGGCGCTGCAACCGTCGGTTCTCCAGTTGCAGTTCCAACAATTTGGTGCGCCCGGGACCGAGCTTCGTCAGATACTCGGCCTCCAAGGACGGGATCAGCTCGGTGACCAGCGAGTCGTGCTGAACAACCAGGTTGGCCAGCTCCGCGGCCAGGTCGCGGCACTCTTCGCGTAGCCGGGCCGCCTGGGGATGTAGTTCCAAGGCTCCTTCAGCGGCCGGGTCTCTCCGGACCTGCTGGAAGAAGGCTTCCGCCTCTCGTAACTCGGAGCCCAGCAAGCCCACCAGGGCTTCAATCCCGAATCGTTCCCGGGCGCGTTTGCGGAAATCCTCGCTGTCCCGACAGGTCTGGGCCAGGGTCTTCAACTGTGTCAACAGGTCGTCCATTCCCCCTCCAGTGGGTTTCCCGGTTTTTTGGCACTTTGAGCATGGCAGACCACCCCTGACAGGAGATGTCATGGCCTCGAGCCTGAATCCGCCTTCTGGCGTGAGAACCGGGGGACAAATGCCACCGTAGGCAGCGGATTCAAGGTAGGCGTCTTCAGTCCGAGTAGGTCCCGGGCTCAGGTGGAGGCAGGTGGCGGAGTTCCCGCAGGTACAGATCCAACATCTCCCTGGCTGCGCGCAGGAAGTCCTGGGGGGTGATCCGGGAGCCGGCCACCTCGCGCCATTGCGGCAGGGGGAACTCGTAGAGGGCTCGGGCTTCGGCCTTCGAGTCGTGACGGCGATACCAGTCCAGCAGTCGGCCCAGCAACTCTACGTCGAAGATCCAGCGCGAGCCGAAGGGCTTTTGCAGGGCCTGCTCCAGGGCCTCGGTACGGCGGAACATCTTGGCCCCACATTGGGTGTCGTACACCGGCAAGCGCAGGGCCAGCGAAACCACCGTGGCAAAGCACCGACCCAGGTAGTGGCGACCGGCTCGGCGGGTCACCCTTCGCCCCAGCAGGCGAATCCTGGAGCCCAGGACGGCGTCGATGGCGGGTTCTGCCTCCAGAAGTTCGATGAAGAGCGGGACCGTGGATAGGGGGGTGGCCAGGTCTGCGTCCCAGTAGCCTACCAGTTCGGCGTCAGCAGCCAGGGCTTCCTGAAGACCCCGGCGGACGGCCTCGGCCTTGCCCTGGTTGCAGGGCAGCCCCAGCAGACTGGCCCCTCCCCGGTTTCGGGCCACCAGGTCTTCCAGGATGGATCGGGTCTGGTCCCGGCTGCCGTCGTCCACGAACAGGAGATTCAGGTCCCAGGGTGCCGTTCGGAGGAAATCTGAGAAGATTCCGACATCCAGCCGGCAGGCCTCGTTGTAGCAAGGGACCACCACGCAGGTTCGCATCAGCTCACTGAGTCCGGCGCAGCAGGGCGACCAGGCTGACGCCCCGGCGATAGCCGCGCTTGCGGGCACCCCGCAGCAGTTCCAACAAAATCCGGCTCTCATCGGCGAAGATGAGGAATAACAGCTTGTTCAGCGGAGCCCAGGGCAGCGAGACGTCGGTGTCCGCCAGGCCGCTGGCCCGACCGCGGAGGCGGTTGACATGCCGCTGCAGCCATACCAGTGGATAGAGCCGGGCGTTGAAGGGGGAGACCAGCAGGCTGGAAACCGGCAGACCTTGCCAGAGCTTCCGGAAGGTCCTGGAAGTGTAACGGCGGAAGTGGCCGTGAGAGACGTCGTGGGGACTCCACAGGGCAGGGTCGGCCGGGACGGTGAGCAGGAAGAAGGTCCCCGGTCGGGATTCCCGGACCAGGTCGGCCAGGAGACGGCGATCTTCCTCGACGTGCTCCAGGACGTCGGCCAGCAGGAACATATCGGTGGTGCCCGCCTCGGAGAGTACGCAGCGGATATCGCCCCCCCCCACGAAGTTGGCGGCGGGGTGACGCTCGCGGGCCAGGCGCAAGGCATCATCGGAAGGCTCGTAGCCCGTGCAGCGATAGACATCCAGCAGGCTGGCCAGGTTGGCTCCGGTGCCACATCCTATGTCCACCACCCCGGATCCCGGAGGCAGGACCTCAGCGATGAGGTCCCGCAGGATCTTCCGGCGAGCCGTGAACCACCAGTGGGTCCGCTCCAGACGGTCGTTGACCTCGAATTGGGCCAGTTGCATCCGAGGAGCTTCTCGTTAGGCCTGAAGGGTCCTATGTTGAACCGGCAACCTCGAGAGGAGCGCAGGTCTGTCCTGGTCTGGGGGCAATGTCCGAGCATGGGCCCTAATCCGCCGTCTGGCGTGAGGGTCGAGGGCTGAATTGCCACGGTAGGCGGCGGATTCAGGAGATGGGGGGTGGCTTGAGGTCATCAACCGCCCAGGTTCCGGTACTCCTGTTCTCGCTCGCGCAGGGTCCAGCTTTCGCGGCTGATGGCTTCGTTGAGCCGGTAGACTTCGTTCTGCAGGTTTTCGCGCTGCCTGGTCCGGTCGTTGATCCTGGATTCCAGGTCGTTGCGCTTGGAGTTCAGGTTGGACAGGCGGTCCTTGGCCCTGGAAATCTCGTCCTGCAGACGTTGCATCTTCTCCATCAGGCGCCAGGCTTCGTCGGACCGGTCCTGTTCCTGGGCTCGGCGGTGCTCCCGTTTGGTGCGGCCGAACTCGATTTCCAGGCTGGCACGTCGCTCGTCCTCACGGTTGTATTCCTCGCCCAGGCGTCGGTTCTCGTTTTTCAACGAGTCGATCTCGTTGGCCAGGCTGTAAATCGCGCTTTCTTTGTCGCGCTTGTGGGCTTCGGCATTTTTGATGAAGTCGCGCAGTTTGTCGATCTCGCCCTTCAGCCACTCCTTGCGCTTCTGTTTTTCGAAGTCGTCCTTGGGGTCCTTGGGCCAGGGCTCGTAGCGGTCACTGGAACCCGCGAAGCGTGCGTTCTTGTAGATCCCCGGCGAGGAGTCGCGGGAACCCAGGTTCACCTTGTCCTCCAGGCCGAAGAACGGATTGGAGGACACCTCTGGCGAGCTGGCATTGGGAAGCTCGGTTTTTGGGGGCTGGAACCCTCCGATGGGGGAGTTGAGCACGAAAAGACCCTCCTCAGTTTATAGGGGGCAACCAGCCGGCGCCACCATCCTCATTCGGAATTATGCCAGCAACAGCTCCAGTGGTTAAGGGCGGAATGTTACTGCGGCGTGAACTCGGCGGCGGCCGCGGCCTTGGCTTCGTCGATCCGTGACTGGTAACACTTGAAACAGGTGGGCGAGTAGCACTCCTCGGTGCCCAGAAGCACCGTGGGACCATCTACCAGGGCGCGGCCTTCGGAGTCGTGTCGCAGGTTGAAGACGGCCTTGCGGTTGCAGAAGCGGCAGGTGGTCTTGACCTCCTCGATGGCGTCGGCCAACTCCATCAAGCGCCTGGAACCTTCGAAGAGGCGGGTTCGGAAGTCGGTTCGCAGGCCGTAGGCGATGACCGGGATGTCCATGGTGCGGGTCAGCTCGCGCAACTGCTCGACCATCGAGGCGCTGAGAAACTGGCACTCATCCACCAGCACGCAGGAGAGCCCCTGGAATCGTTCGGGTTCCAGCCGGGTCTCGGCATCCACCACGAGGTCTGCCGGATACTCCAGACCAGCTCGGGAGCGGATCGTGTGGTTGCCGAAGCGCTCGTCCATGGCCGGCTTGATCAGCATGACCTTCTTGCCCTGTTGGACGTAGTTGTGGCGGACCGCCAGGAGGTTGAGAGTCTTGGCACTGCCCATGGCACCGTGCCGGAAATAGAGCTTGGCCATGGTCGACCCCGGGATCGTCAGGATTCGGGCAATTGGTCCGCCCGTCGGGAAACAACCTTCTGCTCGTCCTGCTGGCCTCCTGGCGAACCCGAGTTCGACTTGAAAGGTGGCCTCGGCGAATTCAGGCTCAGCGCACCACGAGCACGACGCGCCGCTGGCTTTCCGGAAGCTGGACAATCGAGACCCCATAGCGCTGGAAGGTCCGCGAACCCAGGACGCGGGGTATCTCCTGATTCATCAGTCCGTGGTTGACCTGGCTCTCCGTCAGGTTCTCGGGGAAGGTCCAGACCACCAGGCCCTGGTTTCCCTCCAGCCGACTCTCGGAGAGCGGGGGGGTCTGCAGGTCCAGCGCCAGGCGCATCAGGTCTGGGTCCGGGCTCAGGGGCGACGGGCCGCTCTCCAAAGCCAGCATTACCTGCGCTTCCCGCACCGAGTCCGTGACGGGAGCCTGCACGTCGGGAACCGGGGCCGCGGTGAAGGCCAGCGAGCCGGCCAGTTCCTCGGCATGGCGAATCCGGTCCTTGGTCAGCGGGTGGGTGCCCACCAGCGAGTTGAGGAATTTCGGCATGCTGGACTTGTTGTTGCTCTGCAGGGTTCGCAGGGCTTCCACGGCTCCGTGGGGATCGAGGCCGGCGCGGGCCATCATGCGGATGCCCTCCGAGTCCGCTTCGCGCTCCATGTCCTGGGTATAGCGGTTGGATACCACCATGTTGGCCAGCGCGATGGTGTTGGAGGTGCCCTGGCTGACACGGCCTTTGGACAGCAGTTGGATCGCGGCGAGCACGCCCAACTGACGGTACAGGGAGGATTCCAACTGACGGATCGAGTGCCTCCTCTCGACGTGCTGGAGTTCGTGGGCCAGCACGAAGGCCAGCTCGCGGTCGGGCATCTTCTCCATCAGGCCCCGGGTGGTGTAGATGAAGCCGCCGGGGACGGCCAGGGCGTTAACCTGGGGGATGTCCAGGATGCGGAGCTGCCAATCCAGCTTGCGCTCCGCCACTCTCAGGAGCGGCGCGGCGACCCGCTTGAGGCGTTCGTTCCTCGTCAGGTCGGTGTCGACCCGATACTCCCTCTCGACCTCGGCCGCCGTCTGCTTGCCGATGGCTATTTCCTGCTTCTCGGAGATCAAGGCGGCTCGGGCTGGGGTCGACAACAGGATGAGCCAGGTGGCCACCAGGGCTACCAGGGCAAATCGGCAACTTCTGGTCATGTTCGTCCTCCTCTCAGGATGGGGGGTAGCCGCAGTCTTTGCTAGACTCCGGGTGAGGCGATTGCATCAGGTCCTGGAGTCTCTGGTCGCCCAGGCGCACGCGTTGGGTCAGGACTCGGAAGATCTTGAAGGCGATCTCGGGCATCTGCAGGATCAGTTCCTTGAGCCGGTCGCCCTCCAGCGAGAGCAGCCGGGCATCCTTCGAAACCAGCACCGTCGCGCTGCGCGGTTCGTCGTCCAGGATCGCCATCTCGCCGAAATAGTCGGGTCCTTGGCAGGTCGTGAGCAGCAGCTCCTGGGGAGTCCCCCAGTTCTTGACGATGCGGACTTCGCCTTCGACCAGCAGGAAGAGCTCCGAACCCACGTCGCCCTCCCGGAAGATGGCTTCGCCGTTCAGGTACTCGACTTCTTTGACGATCTGGTTGATCGCCTCGAGCTGCTCGAGGTTCATCTGGGCGAAGAGGGGCACCCTCCGCAGAATCAGGAGTCTTTCCATCTTCTCCTCCCGCTGGTCGCCTTCAGGTAACTTTGCTCCGTAGCAGGCCGCAGCCATGGTCAGCCAGCGATCAGAAGAGGCTCGCGCCTCCTCCAGGACGGCCTCGAGGCTGGAAGGCGGTGGGATGGTGTTGCTGAGAAGCGAGATCTTCTCGTCCAACGGGGAATCCTCCAGCATCAGCACCAGGTGTCCGGCACTCTCGCGTTCTCCCAGGTTGGAAAGGATTTCCAGGGCATCGGCTCGAGAGCGGGTTGACTCGAAGCGCAGGACCTTCTCGACGCTGCGCACGACCGAGGGGTCTTCCAGCACGGCCAGGATTCGGAAGGCCAGCCGACGGCTGCGGGTGGCCGTGTCCTTCAGGGCGGCGCGCAGGAAGCGCAAGGGCACATCTCCGTTCTGGGGCACGGAGTTCAGGGCCATCAGGCTCTTCCAGGCTTCGCGCACCCGCTGTTGGAAGGCTTCCGACAGGACCTTGCGGACCCGCGGCGAGCTTCCCGTGGCCATGGCAGCCAAGGCCGCTTCTACCGTCGAGAATGCGTCCGCCTGGAGGTAGGCTTCCGCAGCCAGGATTCCCTCCTCTCCGGAAGTCTCCAGCTCTGCGGCGGCTCGCAGGCGGACCTCGCGAGCCGGGTCACCCAGTCCGCTGGCCAGCAGGGTCAGGGCCTGGGGACTCTGGAAGGTGCCCAGGCAGCGGACGGTTCCTCGGCGCACTCGCCAATTGGGGTGACGCAGGTTCTGCGCCAGCGATTCCAGGTCCAGGGGCACGGGGCGGAAAAGGTCGGCCAGACGTTCCAGGGCCGCCGCTCGGAACTCGGCATAGGAGTCGGCCGAGCGGGCGACAAGAAGGTCCACCTGGTCCGCTTCCAGTACGGCCAGGGCTGCCAGCACGGTGGGCGCCGAATCGTCCCGGACCATCTCCTCCAGGGTCGGACGACCTTCCAACCCGAGTAGTCGCGCGGCCCGGGC
Source organism: Burkholderiales bacterium (assembly GCA_012799975.1). Classification (GTDB taxonomy): domain Bacteria; phylum Vulcanimicrobiota; class Xenobia; order Xenobiales; family Xenobiaceae; genus Xenobium. The sequence continues at coordinate 10,705 of JAAZKF010000211.1, read as the reverse complement.
CCGGACCTCGGGAACGGGGTCGGCCACCAAGGATGCCAGGGCTTTCCGGGCCGGGGCCAGCGAGGCGTCCGAGGAGGTGGTGGGCCGGGCCAGCTCCGGCAACTGAGCGGCCAGGGCCTCCAGGGCCGTTCGGCGGGCCTCGACGAACGGGTCTTTCAGGCAGGCCAGGATGGGCGGCACCAGGGAGTCTCGGCGTGGAGCCTGGGCCAGGGCTTGCAGGACGGCTCGTCGCAGGTCGGGTGAGGGATGTTCCAAAGCCGCGAGCAGGGGTTTGATGACGCCTCTACGGGCTAGTTTGGGTGCCAGTTGCTGGGCCGCAGTGGTCGAGGAGCCGGGGTCTTCTTTCAGTAAATTGCCCCACAAGGAGGCCAGGCGCTGGACCTCCCACTTTCCGATTTCGTCGCCCACCTCGTCCAGGTCCAGCCGGCCCGCCCTCAACTCGGTGACCAGGGCTTGCAGATACTCCTGGCGGACCTTGAGGTTGGCCAGGAGGTAGAGCAGGGCCATCAAGCCGCCTGCCAGCGACAGGTGTGCGACGGACAGACCGCCGGCACCCAACGCCAGGACCACCCCGGCGGCCGTCATCCCCGAGTAGACCACTATGCCTTCCAGGAAGGCCCGCATCCTCCCCCGGAAGCGGGCGGGCAGGGCGTTGTAGATCAGGTTTCGGATGGGGGCCGACACGGCGTTCTCCAGCAGCTCCCGGTTGACCCGGGCACCCACCGCGCTGGTCAAGCCCGGGGCCAGCCCCAGTCCGATGAAGGATAGGACTGTCAGTCCCGGGTGGACCAGATTGGCGCTGGCCACTCCGACGTTCTGAATCAGGCGCGGGGTGAAGGCGACCTCGATCACCACCTCCAGCAGATTGGTCACCATCAGGTAGAACCCCAGGAAGGTCGCCAACGATTCGGCGCTGGGGAAGGCTTGGACCAGGATTTCCGAGTAGATGTACTGGCTGACGAACAAGGCCAGGACCATGCTGGCGGCCGAGACCAGGAGCCAGCGGCTCAGGGGAGAGCGCTTCATGTAGCGGGCCGCACCGCGCATGCCCTTCATCGAGGTCTCGTCGGACTCCATCTGGCTCATCGGCTTCCAACGGCGCAGGCGTCGACGCGCCGCGACCAGCAGGCCGGCTGAGGTCAGCAGGCCCACCCCCCAGCCCGCGATCAGGGCCTCGGGGGGCAGCACGCTGCTGAGAACCGTGGCCAGGAGTCCGCCGACGAAGCCTCCCAGGCTGGAGCCCACCGTGAAAAGAGGGAATAGTCGCTTGGAACTGAGGGTGTCGAAATAGTAGCCGGTGAAGGTCCAACAGTGGTTCTGGAAGACCGCGAAGGTCAGGTAATACAGACAGAAGAGCACCCACAGTGGCCAGCGCCAATGGGCCGCCAGCCAGGTGGCCGGGAGCAGCAGCAGCCCGGCTCCCGCCAGCATCTGGGCGAAGTAGACGTCGTTGCGGCGTTCGTCGACTCCCATTGCGTATAGCAGGGAGCCGGCAACCGTCAGGCTCGAGGCCAGGATGAAGGCCAGCGGCAATTGCGAAACGCCGACACGAGACAGGAAGAGGGCTTCGGAACCGGCCAGGCCCAGCATCTGGGCCACCTGGATCAAACCGAAAAGGGAGGCGAAGAACAGGAAGCGCGTGCGCTCGCGCTCTCGGACCCCGGGCAGGAGTCGCCACACCCACTCGGTCACCTGCGGTCTACCTCGAAGACCTGGTGTCGGGCTCCTGGGGGCGCGGTCCGTATCCGGTCAGCGGTTCGGCCGGTTGCTCGGGCAGGGCTTCCGGTTCCATCGAGCGCCGATAGAGATCCAGGCGGACCCTGGTCAGAAGCCAGAAGGCCAGCCCCAGCAGGGCCAGCAGGACAGGGACGGGGTGGAAGAAGGCCAGCACTGTCGCACTGCCTGCCAGGAGGTCTTCGGCCAGGCTCAACCCGGGATTAACCCAGGCACGATTCCATTGCCAGCGGATCAACCGGAACTCGGTCTTCAGGCGCAGGAGCGGCTGGCTGAAAAGCAATCCGACGGCCAGTGCCAAGATGAAGTTCCAGGCGGCGGTCGGCATCTGCAGGACGGCGAAGCAGGCCAGCACCCCTGCGAACGGGCGCAGGATTACCATGGGCACTTCGAAGACCCGCGCCACCCAGGGGATTTTGTCCGCGACAACCTCGAGAAGCGTCAGCAGGCCCACCACCACCAGGAAGCGGTCGGACTCCATCCAATTCAGGTCGGCGGGGACCCGAAAGGCTCCGAGCAGGCCAAAGCGCGAAGCCAGGGCCACCTCCAGGACCGGGAGGAAGGCCCTCAGGCCCGTACAGGCCGCCAGGCATGCCGCCAGGAAAATACTCGCAAACCACCCCACCTGCGTGGGATTCAGTCTGGAACCCAGAACTCCTGGCAGGCACTTCGTCAGCTACCTGGAGGGAAGGGTCGGACGGGGAGGAAGCGGGAACGCGTGCTTTTTCCCCTGAAAATCCTGCTGGTCGAAGACCACCCCTATTCTCGCGAGCTGATGGTTCTGTGGCTGGAGCAGCACTACGAACAGGTCCTTTCGGCCGCGGATGGACTGGAAGCCCTGGAGCTTCTCAAGGCCCACCCGGACATCCGCATCGTCCTGACCGATTGGATGATGCCCCGCTTGGACGGCATGGAACTCTGCCGCCAGGCACGCGCCCTGGACCGGGACCAGTACCTGCACATCCTGGTCTTCACCGCGCGCACCCAGCGGGAGGACCTGCTGACCGCCCTGCAGGCCGGGGCAGATGCCTTTGTCCACAAGCCGGTGGACCTGGCGGAGCTCCAGGCCCAGATGACCGTGGCCCGTCGGATCATCGACCTGCAGGAACAGGCCCGGCAGAAGATGGAAGCCCTGCTCGAGGCCCGGCGGAAACTGGAGCTGGACCTGGAGGCGGCTGGTCGGGTCCAGCGCTCGATGCTGCCGCAGGAACCCCCGGCGATCCCCGGGGTTCGTTTCGCTTGGGCATTCGAGTCCTCCGGTTTGGTGGGGGGGGATATGTTCGGAGTGCTGGACCTTGGTGGGGGCCGGATTGGCACTTACGTCATGGATGTCTGCGGAACGGGAGCCCATGCCGCCCTCCTGGCCGTGGGGATCGGCTGGGTCCTGCGCCCAGCCGGCTTGCTGACCACTGCGAGCGACGCTGGGATTATTCCGACTCCTCCGGACGAAGTGGCCCGTTGTCTGAACCGACGCTTCCCCGTCATGTCCCGATCCGAGCAGTACTTCAGTCTCCTCTATGGCATCCTGGATGCCCGCTCGGGGCAGCTCACGGCGATCCGCGCGGGGCAGCCGCCGCCGATTCGGCTGGGAGGGGACGGGGTCCATCCCCTGCGGATCCCTCTGGCTCCTCCCCTGGGAGTGCTGCCGGATGGTGATCTGGAGATCCAGCCCGCCGTGCACGTCCTGCGTCCTGGTGAGAAGGTCTTCTTCTATAGCGACGGTCTGCTGCGGGTCCTGGGCCGGGACGGACTGCCCGCTCCGGTCAGCGAACTGGTCCGCTTTCTGGAGCCCTTACGAGGGTTGGACCTCCAGTCCACTGTCGAGGCTCTGCGCACCGAGGTGGCTGAGGTCCGCCGGGAAGGCCTGGAGGACGACGTGGTGGTGGTGGGCTTCGAACTCGAGTCGGCCCAGGTTTGATTACCACGTTTTCGCTTGTGCCATGAATGGCCGGGCGGTCGACCCGAGGCAACCCCGATCCGGATTCGACCGGGTTTCTGGACCGGAATGGACAACTTTCTCGCAGGAACCTCAGCCCTTGGGGTCGGATTCCACTCCTCGATGCATCGCACTGTCTGGCTCTTAGCTCTCCTGATCCTGCTGGCCCCGGGGTGCCGCACCGCTCCGCAGGTCGAGGCGCCCGATCCCTCGCCTGCCGTCCTGTCGTCTCCTTCCGGAGAGGCCGTCCTGTCGTCTCCTTCTGGTGAGGCCGTCCTGGTGGCGGTTCCCCCAAGCCGTCGGATGCAGCGGCTATCCTTGCAGGAATATCACCAGCACAAGCACCTCCTCGCCGAACAAGAGGCGGTCCGCCGCGCGCTCGGGCAGGTCTTCCCCGATTGGTCCCCGGACCAAGTCGAGCAGGCCATCCCTGAGATCCTGGCCTTCCACCACCTGGTCTTCCATCGCACCTTGCGCCACGACCTGGAGAAGAACCATGCCGTGGCCCGTCGGGTGGAGGGTCTGCTCCGCGAGTTGGCCTCCCGTCACGAGGTTCCCTTCCTACCAGTCTGGGGCATCGTCTCCTGGGAGAACTCCGGCGGCTCGAGCAAGGTCTCCTGGGCCGATGCCGCCGGGTTGGGGCAGATGACCTGGGGGGCCGTGGAGCAGGCCCACGCCTTCGCAGCTCAGGAGGCCGCCCGGTTGCGGGCCCAGGCGGATCGCCTACGGGCGGAGGGCGATTCCCAGGCCGAGAGCCGGGCGCGGGAACTCGAAGCGCGGGCCCGTACGCTGGACGTGGCCGAGCGTCACGCGCAGATGGCCAAGGATATGGGCGTGAAGGACGAGCGGATGGTGGTCGAGGCCAACCTGGAGGACACGATCCTCTTCTTCAAATACCTCCTGTGGGCCTACGGCGAGCGCGAGGACCTGGCGATCTCGGCCTACCACAACGGTGTGCAGAACAACGACGACATCCTGGTGGACTTCCTGCGCCGGCGCGGCGAAGGGGTTCGCGTCCCAGGCGCCGACCGCAGCGACTTCATCCAGGCCCTGAGCCGCCACGATGTCACCTGGTTGGATTTGTGGCGGGATCGCCGCAGTCGCCAGATGCTCAATGGACAGCGCACGGTGTACGGCGAGCTGACGGTCGCTGCCAATTCTCATCTGGCCTTGGGGGACGAGTCGGATCTTTATCCCTGGAAGATTCTGGCTTCGCTGGCGGCCTTGCTGGAAGGGCCCGAGTACACCGCCCGGATGGCGGCCCGTTATCGGGATCGCTGGGAACTGGTCGAGGTGCGAGGGCTCCCGGAACCCGCCTCATTCAGGGACTTCGAGATTCTCGCGGAACAAGGGCATCTGGTCCGCTGGACCGGGCCGATCCGGGATCTGGGCGTGGCCGGAAAGGCCCCGAAGGGGACGCGGGGAGAGACCTTTTCCTACTACGTCACGCCTGAGATGGCGGGATATCTTGCCGATCTCACGATTCGCCTGCGTCAGGCGACGGGTCATCCCAAGGTGGCCTTACCCATCGCCCGTCTCTCTGGAGCCTGGGCCCTGGCTCCACCGTACAAGGCCTGTCCCTCGGGCGACAACGCTACCCATCTGCGCGGGGTGGCGGTAGATCTGGTGCCAGACGAACTGTCTCCAGTCCATGCGCGGGCTTTGGAAGATCTGGTGCGTTCCGATTTCGTGATGGATCGGGTCTATCTCCGACGGGCTGCCGGGAACTGGCATCTGGTGTTGAATCCCCGTTGGGGGGACGATTATCTGGCGATCTGGCAGACTAGGAGCAAATCATGGCGGTGATTTCGGTTCGGGGGCTGACCCGGGTCTATCGCACGGAGGGGGGAGTCGAGGTCCACGCCTTGCGCGGGATCGACCTGGACATCGAGGCTGGGGAGTTCGTGGCCATCATGGGCCCTTCCGGCTCGGGCAAGTCCACCATGATGAACATCCTGGGCTGCCTGGATCAGCCGACCTCTGGCTCCTACCTGTTGGACGGACAGGAGGTGGCGGACCTCAGCCAGGACCAGCGGGCCTTGATCCGCAACCGGCGCATCGGCTTCGTCTTCCAGGGGTTCAACCTGCTGGCCCGGACCTCCGCCTTGGAGAACGTAGAACTGCCCCTGCTCTACCGGGGAATTTCCGACGGACGAGAGCGCCATCGAATGGCGGTCCGGGCGCTCGAGCATGTCGGTTTGGGGAAGCGGGTAGACCACGTCCCCACCCAACTTTCCGGGGGCGAGCAGCAACGCGTGGCCATCGCCCGCGCCTTGGTGGGAGCTCCCTCCCTGATCCTGGCCGACGAGCCCACCGGAAACCTGGACACCAGGACTTCTGATGATGTGATGGACCTCTTTCGGGCCTTGAACCAGGATGAAGGCATGACCCTGGTGATGGTGACCCACGAGCCGGATGTGGCGGCTCGTTGTCGTCGGGTGGTGCTGTTCCGCGACGGTCAGATCCTGGGAGATGGCTCGCCTGAGGAGATCCTGGGTCGAGGAGGCCTGGCCCAGGGCGTGATCAGTTGACCCACGCTGCGGATCCCAGGGGGGAGGCCTGAAGAGACGAAGTCCCCGAGAGTTATCTTCCAAGGGAGGCATATATGGACCGAGACCGTCTGCGCAGCCATTTCACCGAGCACTTCTACCGCTCCCTGGATGAGAGCGGGGTTCGCCTGGAGGCCATCCCGGCAGCCCAGCTCCAGGCCCTGGTGCGGGCCAGCGCCGATGGGATTTTCGCGGTGCTGGACGCCGTCGAGGCGGAGTCGGCACCTCCCTCAGGCGGGGATTCCACCGCAGAGGGGAACGTGGCCGCCGAAGGTGTCGAGCAGGTCCTCTGGACCGGCAAGCCCTACCTCTCGCTCAGCACCCGCTACGAGTTGACCTCGCAGCGCCTGCGGATCACCCATGGGCTCTTCAGCCGGACGATGGAGGAGATAGACCTGGTGCGGGTCCGCGACAGCAAGGTCACCCAGAATCTGGGCGAGCGCAGCCTCAATCTGGGGGACATCCACCTCTTTACCTCCGACTCGTCGACGCCCGAGTTTCGCCTCGAGAACGTCCGGGATCCCCTGGAGGTACGCGAGATCCTGCGCTCGGCCTATCTGGCCGAACAGAAGCGCCGGGGCCTGCGCTATCGCGAGGAGGGCTGAGGCGGTCGGTCGGCGTCCTTTAGCTTCTGGTGGTAGCCCCGAGGCAGGGGGTTGGCAGCCATGTCCAGCAGGTCCTCCAGGGCCTGGGCCAGGACGACCAGGACCGTCAGGTCCTCGGTCGGCAGCAATTGGGTGTGGGCCAGGCAGTTGCGCAGCGCTTCCATGCGACGGAAGAACTCCTGACCCTTGCGGCGGGATCCCAGGCCCAAGTGGACGCGGATGTGTTCCTGTTTGAGCAGGATGTCGGCCTTGTCGCCGAACTGCAGGCACTCGCGGAGCGGGACCTGCTGACCTCGGCGCAGACGCTCGGCCTGCAGGGCCCGGGCCTGCTCCAGGCGGCCTTCGGAAAGAAACTCCATCCAGCGGTCCTCGGGGAATTGGCGCTCCAACATCCGGGTCATCAGGAATTCCGAGAGGGTGACCAGGCCGAAGAGCCACATCCGCATGGGGGCTTCCTGGAGGTCGGCAGGGGTGAGAACCGCCGTCACCTCCCCCAGGGAGCGGACGAAGACCGGATCCGATTGTCCCAGGGCCAGGATGACTTCGCGAAGCGAGGACTCCTCGGAGAGTAGCGGCTGGGAATCGAACGGGCGCGCCCGTTCCCCACAGGTGCCCTCGTCCTGGAGATCCTCCAGACCCACCCAACCCAGCCAGTCTCCGGCTCGAACCACCCCGGCCACCAGGCGATTTCGCTCCTGCAGGATGCGCCGGGCTTCGGAGGTCGGCAGAGTGGCTTCCAGTGGCAGCAGCGGGTCGGCAAGGTCGCGGGCCTGGAAGGCGCTTTTCAGGGCTCGGCGCAGGGCCTCGCGGGCAGCCGGGGCGTTGGAAAAAAGAGTGGACGTTCAGTCGCTGTGGAGGCGGGGGACCTCTTCGATTGGGGTCTCGGGGTCATTGAGCATCAGGTAATAGCAAGTCCCGGCCAGCCCCCAGACGAAGCTCAACGAGGCGATCATGCAGATCCAGCCCAGGAGGTTCATTCCACTTCCATCTCCTTTCCATCGATATCCAGGCCCAGCCCGCGCCAGCGGATCTCCCCAGCCCGGGTGCACGCCATCAGGAATCCGGTGAGGACTATGACAAGACCGATGGCCAGCATCTGGACGGGGTCGGCCAGGACCTCCCGGGTCCAGTCCCCCAGGTTCTGCCAGCAGAAGCTGACGAAGACGGCGATCAGGAAGAAAGGGGCCACGTACTTCATGACCACCTTGTAGAAGCCGGGGATTCGGATGCGGGCTCCTTGGTGGGCCTCCTCCCAACCCCGGTCGACCCCGAAGAACCAACTGAAGGCGATCAACTGCAGGGCGCCCAGGGTGAAGACCAGGAAGGTGCCCACCCAGTTGTCCAGGGTGTTCAGGAAGACCGCGTCCTTGCTGAAGTACATCACCATAGCAGAACCGACCAGGCAGATGCCGACCATCAGCGCCGTGCAGCGGCGTCGGCTCCAGCCCAGGGCCTCTTCGAAGAAGGCCAGGGCGGGTTGATACATCGAGATCGAGCTGGTGATGGCCGCCAGGAAGAGCATGAAGAACCACACCACCCCGATGAAGTCACCCAGGGCTCCCATATGAGCGAAGACCACCGGGAGGGTGGTGAAGCCCAGGCCGAAGGTCCCTCCCTGGACGGCGGTGATGGTGCCGTGCAGGCCCAGGAATACGAACGAGGCCGTCAGGGTGATAAGGCCGCCGAAGCTCACTTCGAAGACCTCGTTGGTGGCGGTGGCTGTCAGGGCCGAAAGGACCACGTCGCTGTTGCGCTTCATGTAGGACGCGTAGTTGATGATCACTCCGAAGCCGACCGAGAGGCTGAAGAAGATCTGGCCGGCTGCCGCCATCCAGGTCTTGGCCCGGGTCAGGTATTCCCAGTTCGGATTCCACATGTATCCCAGGCCGTTGATCACGTTCTGGTCGGGCAGGTTGGGATCCGGGGTGCCCAGGGTCAGCACGCGGGCCAGGACGATCATGGCGCACAGGGCCATGGCCGGCATGGCGATCGAGCAGAACTTCTCGATGCCCGCCGAGATGCCGCGGTACACCAGCCAGATGTTGATGCAGAAGGCGGTCAGCCAGAACAGGAAGGTCTTGGCCGAACCTTCGCTGAGGACCCCGTTGTTGCCCGCACCTGTCGCGTTGGTGAAGAAGGACTTCGCGGCGGCGGTCTGCTGGGCGATGGAGGTGTCGGCTTCCACCCCGATGCCACCGGTGGCGAAGTGGAAGGCATAAGACAGGCACCAGGCTTCGATATAGGTGTAGTAGAAGCTGATGGACAGGGGGATCAGCACGCCGACCACCCCGAGGTAGCGCATCAGGCGGCTGGAGGTGATGGCCCCCATGATGGCGGGGGTCGAGTGCAGCCCCTTCTTGCCCCCGTAGCGCCCCATGGTCCACTCCGCCCAGCCGATCGGGATCCCCAGCAGGATCAGGGCGACGAAGTAGGGGATCATGAAAGCGCCGCCGCCGTTATCGGCAGCCTGGCCCGGGAAGCGCAGGAAGTTCCCCAGTCCGACGGCCGAACCCGAGACCGCCAGGATGACTCCGAGCTTGGTCCCCCACTCCTGACCTTTGGACGACTGCGTCACGCCGGACCCCCTGTCTGCCAGACCGTGCATGGGCTTTGGAAGGCTATTCCCCCTGTTTCAGGGGATGCGCCGGGAATCGCCAGTCTCCTTCAGGAAATACCAAAAAGACCCCCCTCTGTTCTGCCGGGAAATTTCTATATCAAAGTGGGAAGATATCCGCTACGGGATAGTCCTCCTCGGCCAGGATCTGGCGGATCCGATCTGCGCTCAGGAGTGAGTCGTCATAGTCCAGCTCGACCTTTCGTGTCTCCAGGTCCACGAAGAGGTCGCGGATGCCCGGCAAAGTCAGCAGGGCTTTGCGGATGCGGACCTCGCAGTGCCCGCAACTCATGTCAGGGATGCTGAGTCGGGTGCGCGCCATCGCTTCCTCCGGGTCGGGTCATGGGTCCATGATTCCCAGAATAGCCCGGAGGCATCCATGCAGGTCACTGGCGGCGGATTCAGGATTTCGCCGTTGCCAGTAGACCCCCGCCTTCTGTAGAATAGGGAAACCTTGTGCCCCACAGGGGGCTGGGAGCGTTCGGTTTGATTGCGAAAGTCGCTTGGGGACTCCTGATCCCGTTCCTGGGGACCGCCCTGGGGGCCGCCGTGGTGCTCCTGATGAAAGGCCGGATCCACCCGAATACCCAGAAGGTCCTCCTGGGCTTCGCCTCGGGGGTCATGATGGCCGCCTCGGTCTGGTCGCTCTTGATCCCCTCGATCGACATGGCCCGCGAGCAGGGAACCCTGGCCTGGGGCCCGGCAGCTTTGGGCTTCCTGCTGGGGATGGGCTTCCTTCTGCTCCTGGACAACCTGGTCCCCCACCAGCACCTGGAGGCGGAGGAACCCGAGGGGTTGCCCGTCCGCGCTCGGCGCAACACGATGCTGCTGTTGGCGGTGACGATCCACAACATCCCTGAGGGCATGGCCGTGGGGATCGTCTTCGCCGGAGTCATGGCCGGCCTGGAGGGGCTCTCCCTGCCCGCCGCCATGGCCCTGTCGGTGGGAATCGCCCTCCAGAACATCCCGGAGGGGGCCATAGTCTCGATCCCCCTGAAGATGGAGGGGACCTCGCGTCTCAAGGCCTTCATGTGGGGGACCCTCTCCGGGGCGGTGGAACCCATCGCAGCCGGGGTTACCATCCTGCTGGCCAGTCTGCTCGGGCCGGCGATTCCCTATCTGCTGGCCTTCGCGGCCGGAGCGATGATCTACGTGGTGGTCGAGGAATTGATCCCCGAGCTTCAGGCCGGAGGACACTCGGATATCGGGGTCATCGGAGTGGCCCTGGGATTCGTGCTGATGATGGTCCTGGACGTGGCCCTGGGCT
>JAAZKF010000210.1 GCA_012799975.1 Burkholderiales bacterium | reverse complement strand
GGAAACTACGTGAGCACCGCAGAGGTGCGCCTGACGACGCAGACGGGCCCCTCCCACCCACACCCTGGTGTGGGTGGGGTCTCAACGGATCGACGGCCGAATGCCACGGTAGGCGGCGGATTCAGGGGGGGAGCAAGACTTGACATGTGAACGGGCGTTCACTAAAATTCAAATAGAAGTGAACATATGTTCACAGATCGCCCGGAGAAAGCCATGCACCCGGAACTCAACAAGCGCCAAAGGGAAATCCTGGACTTCCTGGTCCGGACCATCCGAGAGAGGGGCTTCCCACCTACCTTCCGCGAGATTGCCGAGCATTGCGGCTTCCGGTCCACCCAGGCCGTGAGCCGCCACCTGGAAGCGCTGGAAAAGAAGGGTTGCATCCAGCGGGAATCGGGGGCTCGCACCATCCGTCTGGCCAGCGGGCTCTTGGAAGAGCCCGACTCTACGGAACACGTCCGGATGGTTCCCCTGCTCGGCGAGGTCGCGGCCGGACGGCCAATCCTGGCTGTAGAAGACATCGAAGAGCACCTGCCGATTCGCCAGGACTGGCTGCCTGTAGACGAGAGTTCCTTCTTTCTCAGGGTCCGGGGAGACAGCATGGCTGAAGGGATTCAGGCCGGCGACCTGGTCCTGGTAGAGCCGGATGTGCGCGTGCACCGCGCCGAGATCGTAGTCGCCATAATCGAGGACGAAGCCACGGTCAAGCGCTTCTACCCGGAGGCGGATCGGGTCGTCCTGCGATCAGACAACCCCATCTATGAAGATATCATTGTGTCCCGTGACTTCCGGGTCGTGGGACGGGTGTCTGCGCTGGTTCGTAAGTATCGCTAAGGAGGCCCAAGACATGTGCGCTCTGCCGGCTCCCCACCCTTCAGGATGGGCCCCACCCGCCCCCCTGAGGTGCCCCTCGACCTCCCGACGTCCCCGCCCTTCATCCAGGCAGGGCCGTTCCCCCCACACCCGATTCGTTCGGGCCGCCCTGGAATTATTCCCCAGCAGCGAGGTCGTCGCCCACTACCCTGCCCCCCGGTCCGAACGCTGACAAACCCCGGGAATCGGGATCCTAGATGGAGGAAATCATGAACCAGCCCGCCTGGCGCCTCGAAGAGCATCCCTGGGGTTGCCGCACCCTCCCCCCCAGACCCACCCGCCTGGTCGCGGTCCCCCCGGCCTGCCCGGGCCGGCCCCGCACTCCCTGGCACCTGTCATTCCGAGAGGAACTGGCCGGTCCTCTTTCCGAAATCCTACAGATGGCCGGTCAGTCCATCGGGTTCCTCTTCCTGTTGGGTTCCATCCTGAGCGGCTTCTGGGCCCTCTCCCTTCTCTGACCCCCCTGCCCCGCTATAGGAGCCTGGTCGTTGTCCAGAAGCCCGGCAGGTCAGGCAGCGCGCTCCCTGATTTTTTCCGGGTACCCACCTGAATCCGCCGCCTGGCGTGGCATTCGGCCGTCGAGGCGGGCCCGTCTGCGTCGTCAGGCGCACCTCTGCGGTGCTCACGTAGTTTCCAACTACGCTCCGCTCCTCAGAACACACGCCTTCCTGGCATCCAGACCCGCCTCGATGGCCTCGGTTCTCACGCCAGGCGGCGGATTCAGAAACCAGGACGCTTCTCGCCCTCCTTCATCTTGAATGATATCCTTATACTCTTTGATTTTATTTCAAGCCGGAAAGCGCCATCTGCAGGACTTACATCGTCTGGTTCAGAAGGCCATGGCATCATCGAGCAGAACCGACCGGATTCAGGCCGGGGAGCTCTAACGCTGATATGCGTAGCTTGAATCGGGAAACGGCGGTTCACTTCCCGGCAACACTCTTGTAACAAGCGGTTCGAAACCTGAATCCATGGCCTGTGATAACATGAACAGGGTGCATGAACTTCAGACGAAGCTCTACGCACCGTCCGAACTTCGTCCGACACGATGAAAGGGGAACGCGATGCCAGAGGACCATCGGGATAAAATCGAGCAGATCCGGGCCCGTCGCGGTCGCGACAACGTCCAGATTGGCTACAACCCGTATGACCCGCAGCAGCAGGTAGGTAGCGCTGCACCAACGGGCGTTCAGGGCATCGGGACCGATCACGATAGCGTCCCCCTCCTTGGTGCCGACTTCAAGAGCCCTTGGCTCCGCGACCGGGTCACCCTGAGTCTGGACGGCCAGATCGCTATGATCGAGCAGCGGGCCCACACCCGCACCTCCATAGCCGACCTGGGCTACAGCAACCGGATTCCCATCCTGTCACTCCGGCCGGGAATGTTTGTGAAGATCGAACCACCGGGGACCTATCGGCTGGTTTACAACAACCGCTGAGCCGGAAGAACTGAGCCTGCAGCTCCGTTCCACGGAACGGGGCCTTTGGCGTTTCCTCTATCCCCTACCCGAACCTCGCCGTCTCTTCGCGCACCACCTGACAGGCCACCAACGCGGTCTCGTGGTTACCAGGAACCTCTTGATGGTGAAGGCAACTACATCACCGGCGGGGCGCCCCTTGATGCAACCTGCCAGCGCCGGATTCAGGGGCCCGGCGACTCCCCCGCGGCCTCCGAAGGATTCATTCCCAGGGGGGCAAGCTCGAATTCGCGTATTCCGTCGATTCTGGGGCATTGAGCCTGGGAGAACGGTTGTTACCGGCCCTTCCTGAGGGCGTAGCAGGAGACAGGAATCTCGGCTAATGCTGGTCCTCTGAATCTGGCTGGTTCTGGTCCCACCAGGCTTTCAGGTCTTCCATGCTGGAGAAGCGAAGGCCAAGGTTGCGGGCCTCCTCCCAGATGCGCCGGGTCTGGATCTGCTCAGGGGTCTTGGGATTCCGGGGCAATCCCTTCAGCCAGCCACCCTTGCGGACCGGCGAGTAGCGACGAGGGCCTCGCAACTGCGTGCCTTTGCGAGCGCGGCTCCGCTTCGATTTGACCGGTGTAGGCTCGGGGATATCGAAGCCGTGTTGCCGCCCCCATTCGAGGAGGTTTTCGAGGGAACTGGGGACGAACCCCTGGTCCCGAGCCTGCTGCCAGAGGTCACGCAATGCCTGTTGTTCGGGGGTCCTGGGATTTCGGGGCAATCCCTTCAGCCAACCGCCCTTGCGAGGTTCTGCCTGGCTCGCAGAGGAGGACTTGGGAATAGCCGCTGCGGCGGCGCGGAGTTCCACCAACAGCCCCTGTATTTCACGTTGTTGTTGCTCATACAGGAATGAAGGAGAGGGAGGCATGTCTTCGACCATGAAAAACTGCGCCGACAGCCCATAGTGCTGCATCAGGCTCAGCAGGACCGAGGAGGGGACTCCGTCTCGCGAGGATTCGATGGCTGCCACCTCGCCAGGAGTCAAGCCCAGGACGTCTCCCAAAATGGTCCGTTGGGCGGTCCGGAGCTCGGCCACCTTCAACCGCGTGGGTTCGACAACAGAGATCGCTTCCCGAAGCTGCCGGAATCGCTGCTGGATACGCCGGTCGAGAGCGGCCAGATCGGGTGACAGCCGTCGGGGCGAGGAATGTCCTCGAGAAGCGCCTGAAGAGGTGGGCATGTAAATGGCTCCTTGATTCCAGTAGATTTGGTATTCCTGTATGACAACAAAGAAAACCTTGGTTGTGGGGATTTTTCCCCTGTACATCCTGACCGGAGTGATTCATTCCCCTATTTTGAATCGTATCACTGGCGGGATCGCCGGTCAAGAGGATACCGAAGCAATCTGTTCTTCGCCGACGGTGCAAAATCATCCGGAGTCCACGGTGATTGCGTCGCGCTTTGCCAGGATCTCCCGCTCTGGTGTAGCAAATTCCCGCATCTGCATTGGATCAAGCCCATGAGATGCTGAGATTTCCGGGTATTGAGCGGTTGGGGTCAAGGAACTCACGGTTCAGGATGGCCGTGTATGAAGGTCTCCGAGGTGTGACTTCGCAGGCGAAGCGACCATCGACCCCGCTCGAACTCCCGAGCCAAACCCTCAGCGGATCCTGTAGAAGGTCTTCCATTCCCGGTGCAGTGTGGGTACATCCCGGCCCAGGGCAGCCTGGAAGCCCTCCTCCAGGGTCGAGTTCCGGGCCGCGCGCAGGATCCGGGGCACGGCGTCCGGACCGTAGGAGGCCTGGAGGAAGCTGATGATGGAGGCCAGCAGGACGTCGTAGGTGCGATACTGCTCGTACTCGTCGGTATCCCTCTCGGCCACCAGCGCACGCCAATCCTCGTCAACAGAGGTATAGCCACGCAAAGCCAGCCGCATGGTCTCCAGGCTTCTTTGCTGGGAGACCGGTAGAACCCGATCCTCGATCGAGTAGGCCAGGGCCTCGGCGAACCAGGTCAGGTTGTCGAAGGTGCTGCGCAGGTTCAAATTGTGCAGAAATATGTGGTTCAGCTCGTGGCAGGCCACCCTGGTCAACTCCCAGGGCTCGATGTGTTGAGATGTTCGCCAGTTGCTGAGGTTCATGAGGCATGTGTCCCGATCCACGGCCATTCCCAGATAGCGGGTCACCCCCAGCCCGGCGAAGCGGGGCTGACGATGGGCGGGACTGTCCATCGAGAAACAGTAGAAGTTGATGGGTGTTCCCGCCCGGGTCCCCATGAAATCCACATTGATCTCATACGCGCGGTCCAGGTTGTCGACGAATTCCTTGACATACTCACGATCCGCGTGGCGAGCCCAGACCCGGCTGTATCGCGTGCTGCGCACATACCAATCCTCACCCAGCAGGCCCTGGACCGCGCCGACGCGACGCCATGAGGAGGGTCCGAGGGCCGCCTCCTGGCGTACCGGGCGAAGCCTATCCAGGGCCTGAAGGGCTGCGCGGGCATGCTCGGCTACCTGGGAGTCCCCCCCCAGGCGAAGCGCTTTGGACAGCGAAGCACGGGCATGGTCCAGCTGGCCGGAACGCTGCAGGGCCATGCCCAGCCAGAGATGGCTCAGGGCGTCTCCGGGTTCCTGCTGGACGGCCCGTTGGAAATGGCGCGTCGCGGCCTGATAATCCCCCTGTTCGAAGGCCCGGGTACCGGCCTGGAAGCTGGCCTCGTTTCCGGCTGTCGCCGGCAGGGCAAGCCAGAAAAACATCAATAGCAGGAATGTTCTTCTTACCATCACCCGAGAAATTCCCCTCCCCTGGTCCCTTCCCTGCCGACGGGGCAGGAGCCGGTGGAGTGATCCCGTAGATCAGCAGATCGATATCGCGATGACCGGATGCGGAGGGATTCCATGAGGGTTGCCGTGGGGACAGACCAGGGTGTGATGGTCCTCAAGCCTGGGGAAATGCCGGAATTCCCCTGGACCTTGGTCAGCCATGGTCTGAGCACCCGTCGGATCCAGGCTCTGGCCCAATTCCCGGAAGGAGATCTCCTGGCGGCCTCCGACCAGGGGCTGGTCAGCCGGACCCGGGATGGTGAAAACTGGCAGACCTTCGCGGAAGGCCTGGCCTCCAGCAACATCCACTCGCTGAGCCTGCACCCGTCCGAACCCGAGATGGTCTTCGCCGGCACACAACCGGCAGGCCTCTTCTGCAGCCAGGATGGAGCCGCCCACTGGGAGAGAATGGCCACCTTCATCTCCGTGCCCAGCGCCGGAAAATGGAGCTATCCGATCCCTCCCTACCGAGCCAAGGTAAAGGCCATACGCCAGCATCCCCAGCACCCGCGCGCTCTCCTGGTAGCCGTGGCCATGGGAGGAATGATAGCCAGCTTGGACGGAGGTCTGACCTGGTCCGAGAGACACCAGGGCCTGAGCCGGGAGGTAAATGATCTGGCCCTGCATCCCGCACGCCCCGCCCGAGTCTACGCCGCCACCGGAGGCGGGTTCTTCCGCTCGGATGACCTGGCCTCCACCTGGCAGGAAGCCCACCAGGGGCTTCCCTATCTGTTCACTCAGGCCCTGGCTCTGGATCCGGAGGATCCCGAGAAGCTGATGGTGGGAATCAGCCAGCAACGCGAAGGGGGATCTTCATTGGTAGCCCGCTCGCGGGATGGGGGCCGAACCTGGCAGGTTACCTCCAACGGTCTTCCCTCCCTCAAGGGTCAGTGCCTCACCGCCATGACCTCCTTGCCAGGCTTCTTCATCTTCGGAACCGACAACGGGACGCTCTACTTCACGCGGGACTTCGGCGAGTCGTGGTGGCCCCTGCGCCCGGGCTGTCCGCCCATTCGGGCCCTTCTGGGCCTGCCTGCAAAGACCTGAAGGGGCGGACGGACACCCTTCCGGAGGACTGCAGGTGGTCTTCGTGGAACCTCCGCCCGTTATCATGCCCTTGCGCCGCTGGATGACCTCGGATCCCCTCACCGCAGGCCCCTCGGAGACCATCCGGGAGGTCCTGCAACGGATGCACCGCCACCGGGTGGACGTCCTGCCGGTAACCCTGGGTGGAAGTGTCCTGGGGCTGGTGCGCTGCACGGACCTGTTACACCGGGCGATGACCGAGGGTGACTCGGTGGACCTGCAGGCGATGGCCCGCCTTCCCGTCGCCGATTTCCTCTCCGACGCGGTCTGCGTCCCTGCCGACCTGACCGAGGTCGAGGCCCTGCACCGGATGCGGGCCGCCGGCGTCGCGATGCTCTGCGTGGTCGAGGGCGAGCGGCTGATCGGCACCCTTTCAGAAGGGGACCTGGCCGGATTCCTGGTCGAGCGCTGGACAGGGGGATCGGCTCGACGATCCTCCTCGAGATCCAGCAATCAGCTCGACGTCCTGTTGCGGGTGGCCAGGGAATCCTCCCGCTCCCTTGAATTGGCCACAATCCTGCAGGAAATCACGCGTCATGCCGTGGCCGCCCTGCCCATCGACCAATCGGCTCTTCTGCTGCTCCCCGTCAAGGACTCGCCGATTCTGACTGTCCATTCCCTGTACTCGATCCAGGAGGATGGACACCCTCCCCTGGAGGAGCTCCCCCTGGAGGGGACCCTGAGCGGATGGGTGACCCTGCAGCGGCGGAGCCTGAGGATCGACGACCTGGATCAAGAGGCGCGCTTCCACGACTCGCCCGAGCGCTTCTCCGGACGCATGCGCTCACTGGTCTCGGCCCCCCTGCTCTTCCGTGACGAGTGCCTGGGGGTGCTGAACTTCTGGTGCCACCGACCGCACGCCTACCTGGATTCCGACCTGGAGCTGGTGGAGCTCATCGCCGGCCACATCTCGGCGGCCATCCAGAGCGCGCGCCGGGTCGAGCGCGAGCAGCGCCTGGTCGAGGAGCTGCGCGAGGTCAACCGTATCCAGGACGAGTTCCTGGCTGTGGCCACCCACGACCTGCGCAACGCGCTGCAAGGGGTGTTGGCCTATATCGGGATCCTGGCCGTACGGGCCGGAGAAGATCCGGTGCTGGCTGAACTGGTCGCCGACCTGGCCAGCGCCAGCAGCGGAATGAAGACCCTGATCACGGATCTGCACGACCTGGCCCGCCTGGGCATGCGAGCCATCCGCCTGCACCCGACGCGGCTGGACCTCAAGAATCTGGCCTTATCGGTCCTGGACCAGCACGCTGAATTCGCCCGTGAAGAAAAGGTCCATCTGGCCCGGCCAGAGCAGGAGCCCTCCCTGTTCCTGGAAGCCGACCCGATCCGGCTTCGGCAGGTCCTTTCCAATCTGGTCTCCAACGCGATCAAATACAACCGTCCGGGTGGCCGGGTCGAGGTGAGCTGGAGACAGGAGGAACAGGAAGCCGTCCTCGAGGTCCGCGACAACGGGGTCGGAATCAAGCCCGAACACCAGGAGGCGATCTTCGATCTATTCAGGCGGGTGACCAGTTCCAGCCGAAAGGCGGAGGGCAGCGGCCTGGGCCTGACCATCACCCGACAGTTGGTGGACCTGCACGGCGGCTGCATCGAATTGAACAGCGAGGTAGACCGGGGGAGCCTCTTCCGGATCCGGCTCCCCTTGCATCGCATCCCCGAAGAGGAACGCGCCATCCTCGAGCCCCTGCCTTTTCTGCCCCGTCCCAGTGCCTGAAATGCCTTCCCAAGGAACCGCCAGGCCGATCGACGACGGTCCTTTCTGGCGAAAACTCCTGCCGGCCACCCTGGTCGCCATCCTGGTCTCCTACCTCCTGCGCGCCTTCTGGCAACCACTGCATGGACTCTGCGGATCCTATCCCTCCGACATCTGGTACATGCACATCAACTACTCGTGGTTCCTGGTGCACCGTGGGTTCTTCGAGATGGAGTACCCCGCCGGCTTGTTCGCCTTCGTCAAGGCCCTGTCGGTGGTATGTCAGCACCTCTTCCCCATGACCGAACCCCATCGCCACGGCGGTCTGCTTTATCGATATGAAGACTGGCTGCTCGTGAACTCGGTAGCGCTGGGGCTGGCAGGAGTCGGCATCTCCTGGTGCATGCACCGTCTGGACGCAGAGTTCTTCCACCTCCGGCGAGGGCGATTGCTCTGGGCCTTCGTGTGGACGCCCTCCTTCGTCTTCTTCAACCTTTTCAATTACGATGCCCTGCCGGTCCTGTGCTGCACGGCCTCGCTTCTGGCCCTGCTGCGTCGCGATGTGGTGGGGAGCTTCCTGCTGTTGGGGATCGGAACCGGAGTCAAGATCTACCCGGCGGTCCTGATGCCCCTCTACCTTCTGGGAGTTCCCCGCGAGCACCGACTGGAAGCGATCTGCTGGTTCCTGGGAGCCCTGGCAGCCCTGAACCTGCCATTCCTGTGGTTGAATCCCCAAGCCTGGTGGTTCCCCTATCACTGGCAGATGGGCTTCGACCAGACAGAGCAGACGGGACGATTCCTCTACACCCTGTCCAATTGGCTGGGAAAGGGCCCGGCCCTGTTGACGATGGCCTCGCTGGCCCTGGGGATGGTGGCCTTCGTCTGGCGAAGAGCACCCGCAGTTCCTTTGGATTCACCCCGCTGGTTGGCCCGGGCCAGCCTGCTGCTGGTCGGGTTGTTCATCTTCACCAAGAACGTCTTCAGTCCGCAGTACTTCTTCTGGCTCCTCCCCTTCGCAACCCTGGGAACGGGCTATCCTTTCGCAGGTGTGGCCAGCCTGCTGGAACTGGCCAACATCGCCGAGGCCTTCGGCCTGGACTACTGGCGCTCAGGTCACGAGGAAGGGTTGGCCTGGATCCGCCTGGTGCGAGACCTGGGACTGGCTGCCCTGGTCGCGCACACCGTGCTCCTGCTGGGGAGGTCGCAGGACGACTGAGAGTCTGACCGACGCGATATCCACACAGGCTGCGAGGTCTCCAAGGGGTCGAAAACCGAGTTTGAAAAGGGGCAGTCTCGGGTAGAAGGAATGAATTTTTCATCCCAGAATGACCCATCATGTCCATTATGTCGTTCTTGCGCAACTTCCTCATCGCCTTATCCCGCAACGCCTTCATGAAGCGCCTGGTGACGAGCAACTTCCTCGCCCGCCGCGTGGCCAGGCGCTTCGTAGCCGGAGAGACCTGGGAGGACGCCAGCCTGGCCATGGACCGGCTGATGGGCGAAGGGATGGACATCGCCCTGGACTTCCTGGGTGAGAACGTCCACACCCCGGAAGAGGCCCATCAGGCTACCGAAGCCTACCTCCAGGTCCTGCACAAGCTCCATGAACGAGGCGAGAACTGGTACGTCTCGTTGAAACTGACCCAGATCGGCATGGACCTTGGCGAGGAAATCTGCCTGGCCAACCTCGAGCGGGTCCTCGCCGAGGCGGCCCGCAGCAATACCTTCGTCCGGGTGGATATGGAGGGGAGCCAGTACACCGAACTGACCTGCCGTCTGGTCGAGGCCGCCGCCCAGCGCCACTCCAATATCGGCATCGTGATCCAGGCCTACCTGCGCCGCAGTCGCGAGGATGTGGCCCGCATGAACAGCAAGAAGATCCCCGTCCGTCTGTGCAAGGGAGCCTACTCCGAGCCACCGACCGTGGCCTTCCAGAAGAGGTCCGAGGTGAACGCCAACTACATCACCTTGATGGAAGACCTCATGCTGGCCGGCAACAACCCGTCCCTGGCCACCCATGACGAGGCCATGATCCAGGCGACCCTGGAGTGCGCCCGGCGCCACGGCATCCCGCCCGAAGCCTATGAGTTCCAGATGCTGTGCGGGATCCGCAAGGAGCGTCAGTTGCGGCTGCACCGGGAGGGCTTCCGGATGAGGGTATACCTGCCTTTCGGGTCGGACTGGTATCCCTACTTCATGCGCCGCCTGGCCGAACGCCCGGCCAATCTGCTCTTCTTCCTCACCGCGCTGATCCGGGGCTGAGCGGTCTGACAAGGCGGCAGGATATGCCCTGCCGCCGCATAATGGGGCGGGATGCAACCCACCTCCGTCTCCTCCCCGGCTCCCCGTCGTCCCTGGTCCTTCTGGCTGGCGCTCTTCCTGGCCCTGGCCCTCACCGGCAGTGTGCTGCTCAACATACTGCTGGGACTGGCGGCGCTGGGGAATAACCTGGACCCCGGGATTCGGGCCCGCTTCGACGAAACGCTGCTCGACGGCGAGCACTACGCCCGCGAGAAGGTGGTAGTCCTGCCGATCCAGGGTGTGATCATGGAGGAGGGCGACGGCCCCGGGAGCCTGCGCTCGGTGAGCCGGATCCGCTCGATGCTCCACGCCGTCCGCCAGGACAAGTCGGTCAAAGCCGTCGTCCTGGACATCGACAGCCCGGGAGGCGGAGTCACCGCCTCCGACCAGATCTACCACGAGCTGTCCCGGTTCCGCCAGGAAACGGAGATTCCCATCGTGGCCCTCTTCGGCGACGTGGCAGCCTCGGGAGGATACTACGTGGCCATGGCCGCGGATGAAATCCTGGCCCATACGACGACCATCACCGGGTCCATCGGCGTGATCAGCCAAATCCCCCAGGTCCGGAACCTGATGGACAAGATCGGCGTGGAGATCCTGACCATCAAGTCCCTGGACGAAAAAGGCCAACCCTCCTTCAAGGACATGGGCTCTCCGTTTCGCGAGATGAGGCCCGAGGAACGCAAGATCCTGCAGGGGCTGGTCACCCAGATGTGGGAGCGTTTCGTCCAGGTCGTGGCCGAAGGCCGCAAGGGACACCTCAAACCGACCCAGGTACGCGCCCTGGCGGACGGGCGCATCTTCACCGGTAAGCAAGCCCTGGACCTGAAGCTGATCGACGCCTTGGGCTACCAGGAGGATGCCTTCCGGCGGGCTCGCGAACTGGGCAATGCTCCCCAGGCCAAGGTCGTGCGCTTGCAGCATCGCGAGACCCTGTTGGACCTGCTGGGGGGGGCCGGATTCTCAACCGGGAAGTGGAGCACTCCCCTGCGGGTCCTGGAGCGCGCAACCCTGCAAGGTCCCAGGATGATGTATCTCTGGTCAGGCTCGTGATCCAGGTCCGGGATCTCGGTCTGGACTATCCCTCGGGCTCCGAACGGGTCCAGGCCCTGACCGGGATCGACCTCGACATCGCCCCGGGCGAGTGCGTGGTGCTGCTGGGGCCCTCGGGATCCGGCAAGACCAGCCTGTTGAACCTGCTGGGAGGGTTGGAGCGCCCCAGCCGGGGAACCCTTCGGGTCGGCGGCCTGGACCTGGTCGGCGCCTCGGACCTCGAGCTGGCCCGCTACCGGAATCAACGGGTCGGCTTCGTCTTCCAGTCCTTCCATCTGGATGGCCGGCGGTCCGCCCTGGAAAACGTGATCCTCCCACTCTGTTTCGGGCAGGCATCCTTGGCCCGCGGGCGCGAACGGGCCCGAGCGCTTCTCCAGCGGGTAGGCCTGGGGGAGCTCTGCCACCGCTCCGTCCAGCGCCTCTCCGGAGGTCAGCGCCAACGGGTGGCCGTGGCCCGGGCCCTGATCTGCCAGCCTGAACTGCTGCTGGCAGACGAACCGGTGGGCCACCTGGACGACGCTACGGCCGAATCGGTCACGGAACTGCTGATCGAACTCCACCGCGAGCAGGGCCTGACCATGGTGGCCACCGCCCATGACGACCGCCTGATGGGCCACGCCGGCCGCGTTCTGGAACTCTCGGCTGGCCGACTCATGGCCGACCGGATCGCCGAGGCTCCCTCGCGTCATGCGTCCTGAACGCCTCCTGCGTCTGGCTCTGGGGCCGGCCAGGTCCTCTCCCTGGGGGCACCTCAACCTGGCCTTGGGCGTGGCCCTGGCCATCGCCACCCTGGTCATGCTCTTCGGCTTGGCCCGCGGCGTGGAAGACGCCCTGCGGGAGAGGCTGCTGGGAACCCTTCCCGACCGGATGAAGGTCCAACCAGCCTCCTTCCACCTGGGTCCGATGCGACTGGTCGATGGACTGGACGAACCGAAGCTCGTCCGTTTGCGGGCCCTGCCCGGAGTCCACGCGGTCCATGAGCAGGCCCGGCTCTCCAGGCCGGTGCAGCTTCGCGCCACCTATGGGGAGCAGAGTTTCTGGAGCGACGTGGTCCTGGAGGGTGCCGACCCGGGCCTGGTCGAACCGCAGCTCGCCAGGGGCCGTTCCTTTGAAAGGAGGGAAGAGGGCCCGGTACCGGCCGTCCTTCCCCGGGTGATGATGGACGTGCTGTCTGCAGGCGTCTCGATCCACACCGACCTGCCCACGATCGCCCCGGAGATGCTGATCGGTCGCCACTTCACCCTTCTGATCGGCCAGTCCAGCTTCGGAGCCGCAGCCGGTCCGGTCCAGCAGATCCGCTGCGAAATCGTGGGCATCTCCGACCAGGTCGGCCTGGGAGGTCCCACGATCCCGCTGGACGTCCTGCAGGATTTCAGCCCGACGCCGCTACGCTGCCACGCCGCCACCCTGGAACTGGATTCGGCCCAACGGGCCCCCGAGATCGAAGCCCGACTCCGGGAGATGGGACTGGAGGCTCCCGGGATGAACCTGGCCCGCCAGATCGGCGCCGGGATATTCTGGGTTCGAGCCGTCCTGGCGGCCTTTGGAGCAGCCTTGCTGCTGGTCGCGGCGATGAGTCTGTACGCCGGTCTGTCGCTTCAGGTTCGCGAAGAGGAGTCCACCCTGGGCCTGTACCGCGCCCTGGGAGCTTCGGGGCGGGACCTGCTGGCTCTCTTCCTGGTCCGGGCCGGAATATTGGGGCTGGTCGGGTCGGTGACGGGCCTGGCTTTCGGCCTGCTGGCCGGCGCCTGGGTGGGCCGCGGAATCGCCTCCCTCTCCGGAGAGGGCTCGGGAGCGCTACTGCAGATCTTCCAGCCGGACCTGCTGACCACCTCAGGCTTTGTGATTTTCGGGGTCGGAACCTGTCTGGCCGCGGGTTTCCTCCCGGCCCGCCGGGCCTCCCGCCTGTCTCCTGCCGAGGTCCTCCGCCGCTGACGCCCCAAGCGAAGGGAAGGATTCACTCCCAGCCGCTCGAAAGCAGCGTTCAGACTAAAATCCACGTGAAAGGTATCAAACTGATGGAGAACCGCAAGGAAGGCCTGAGCTTTGTTTTCGGCCTGATGGTGGGAGCGCTGGTGGGGGCTTCTGTCGCCATCATCCTGGCTCCGCAGTCGGGGGAACGCACCCGTGAGGTCCTGCGAGACCGTGCCCTGGAGTACAAGGAGCGTGCGGCCGATTTCGCCACGGAACTGCGTGAGGACGCCCACGAGTTGCTGGAGAAGAGCAGGAACTACTACAAGCAGCGGGTCTCCCCCCCTGTTCCCACCCCAGAGCCCCCGCCGACCACCGAGGCCTGAACTCCCCGGACCGGTCGAACCAGCCTGGCCGCCTGCCTGCAGGCGGCCGGGTTTTGTGCCCGGGCCGCACCAATGGGGGGGAGGCTGCCCGGCTACATCTCTCCCGACAAGACCCCACGAGGAGGTCGAGAATCTTGGATATCAAGGTGAACACCCGCTCGGTCCTGGACAAAGCTCATGTGGTCGAGGTGCAGGGCGAGATAGACGTATACACCTCGCCCCGCGTCAAAGAGATGATCAACGAGCTGATCGAAAAAGGGCGCTTCAACCTGATCATCGACCTGGAGGGCGTCCGCTACATCGACAGCACCGGCCTGGGGGTCCTCATCGGAGCCCTCAAGAAGGTCCGTGAGCACGAGGGGCGGATCCTGCTGATCTGCACCAACCCCCAGATAAAGAAAATCTTCAACATCACAGGCCTGGTGAAGATCTTCGAAATCTACAAGGACGAGGAAGAGGCCCTCAAAGCCCTTGCCTGAACCCGGTCCGTCACTCCAGACAGGCCCTTTCCGCCTGGGCCTGACCATCCCGGCCCAGGCGGAATTCCTGGGAGTCGTCCGACTGGCGGTGGCAGGCTTGTGCCATCGCCTGGACATACCGCCGGACCGGGGTGAAGACCTCAAGATGGCCGTGGACGAGGCCTGTAGCTACTGCATTCAAACTCTTCCTGCCCTGGAACGGATCGCGATCCGCTTCGAGATGGCCCCCGACCGCCTGTGTGTCCGACTCCTCCCGCAACCGACCCCGGGCCCCTTGGTGTCCTCAGAAGAATCGCCCCCCCTGGGCCTGATTCTCATGGAAGCCCTGGTCGACACCGTGGAACGGCTCGAGAAACCTGCCGGTCTGCAGTTGACCGTGAACCTGTCGGGGGTGCCGTGATGGACCTCTGGCGAGATCGGGATCGCGTCCGGGAGTTGCTAAAGGATTACGCTCGGACCCGGGATCCCCAGACCAAGGCCGAGCTGGCCGCCCTGCACCTGAACCTGGTCCGCTACCTGGCAGGCAAGTTCGCCGGGCGCGGCGAGAGCCTGGAAGACCTGGTACAGGTCGGTTCTCTGGGGCTGGTCAAGGCACTGGATCGCTACGACCCCGAACGGGGCAACGAGTTCACCACCTATGCCACCCCGACCATCGTAGGGGAGATCAAGCGCCACTTCCGGGACAAGGGATGGGCGATGAAGATCCCCCGCCGCCTGCAAGAGCTCAACCAGTCGGTGAACCGGACCTCCGAGCAGATGGCCTCGGAGTTGGGTCGAGCCCCGACCGTACAGGAGATCGCTGAACGCCTGGAGGTCGCTGCCGACGAGGTGCTGCAGGCCCAGGAACTGGGCCGAGCCTACAACATGGTCTCGTTGAATTCCGAAATAGACGGAGAGAACGAGGGCAAGTCGGCAAGCCTGCTGGACTACCTGGGTCAGGAAGACCTCAACCTGGAACGAGTCGAAGACCGGCTGGCCTTGCGCCGGGCCTTCGCCTCCCTCCCCCCTCGGGAACAACACTTGATGTTCCTGCGCTACTTCGAAAACCGTTCCCAGAGCGACATAGCCCGGATCCTGGACATAAGCCAGATGCACGTCTCCCGGCTGCAGCAACGCTCGCTGGAGCGCATGAAACAGGCCCTGGTGGAGATTGACCCCGGTCGGGGTCAATCTCCCTGAGGAACCGGGACGGGCAGGAGCAGGACGAGCCAACCCGAATCCAGGATACCTGTCCCAGACTCGATTCGCGTCAGTCCATTTTCTTCAGGAGGTCGGAACGGCATGGCAGGAACCCCCCAGAGCAGAGCGCGCTTGACGCGTCGCCAGTCCGAAATCCTGGACTTCATCTGCCGCTCGGTTCGCTCTCGGGGTTTTCCCCCCTCGATCCGCGAGATCGGCGAGGCCGTGGGCCTATCCTCCAGTTCCACGGTGCACAGCCACCTGCGAACCCTGGAAGAGAAGCGCTATATCCGGCGCAACCCCTCCAAACCGCGATCCATCGAAATCGTAGACTGGCCCCGCCACCCCCAGAGCCGTCTGGTGGACGTACCCGTGCGCGCCGGGATGCCCGAGGAAGAAGAACTTCCGGAGGTCCTCTCGCTGCCCATCGAACTGGTGGGAACCGCAGGCTCATTCCTCTACCGCGTCGATTCTGAGAACTACCTCCAGGAAGCGATCATGCCGGGCGACCTGCTGATCGTGAACCCCGACCACGGCCCCCGGGAGGGCGACATGGTGTTGACCAGCACGGGGATGGACGGTCCGGCCCAACTGAGCACCTTCAAGACCACTCCCAGGCCAACGGAGGCCGGCTGCCCCGAGCGCCTGTTGGGCCGGGTGGTGGGCGTGATCCGAAAGTTGCCGGTGGGTTCCTGAACCCGCCCCTCCATGCCCCTCTGGGAAAAAGGCAGGATTCCACGCCCGTTCAGCGGAAATCGAACCCAATGAGGCTGAAACGTCATCCCCTGAACGGGGGGAGGCGGGCGGACTTGGAGCTCGGGAAGCGAGGGGATTTGATGAATTATTGGACTCGACTCAAGGGGCTTGGGGCCCCGGTGGCCTTCATCGCTCTGCTGATTCTCCTGACCCTCCCCACCCTGGCACAAGGGGGGAGTTGGATCACGGTCATGCGCAAGCAGGGAGAGGTCGAAAGCCGCCTGGCCGGAAGCCAGACCTGGCTGCGGGTCCTGACCAACCGGCGCCTGGGGGCCCAGGACTGGGCCCGAACCCTGGACAACGGCGTGGCCCACCTGCGCCTGGCGGACAACAGCCTGGTCGCCGTCGGGCCCTCCACCCAGGTCCAGATGGAGAGATTCACCCTGGATTCCAGAAGCCGGGACGCCGCGCTGAAAATAAACAATGGTTCGCTCCGAGCCCAGGTCTCGAGATTTCGCGGTCGCCAGAGCCGCTTTGAGGTGACCACGCCGAACGCAGTCCTGGCTGCCCAGGGCACAGACTTCCTGGTCACCGTCATCAACCCTGAAGAGATGGCTTCAGAGGACGGCTGGGTCCAGGCTCAGGGAGGAAGGCAAACCCTCACCAGATTGGCAGTCTTTAACGGAACGGTCTCGATGACCAACCGCGATGGAGTGACCCGGACTCTTCATGCTGGGGACACCGGCCAGGTCCAGGGTGACGGGCTTCCGGAATCCAACCCTCCAAACTTCTCGTCCGAGCGGGCTCGGGGCTTCACCCAGGACACCCCTGGCCTGGACCTTCCCGACTACGGTGAAGGGCCCGGTTCCCAATTCGCCCCCTTCGATTCGGGAACCCGGGGCACGTTGTTCAACAACTTCGGTACGGTACCCACGGGCCTCTACTCGGACTCCAGGTCCACCAGCACCGGTCAGGGCGACGACGGGGCCATCGGTGGGGATCCGGCGTTTTTCGGGCCGCGTTCGACCAGCACCGGAACCTTGATCCTGGACGTGCAGTCTTCCTTCGGTTCCTATCCCTCTCCGCCCTGATCGCCTCCCGCGCCTGGATCAGGAGGGGAAACCCGACCGAATCGCGGGTCGGCGCCCGGTTCTCGGGACCGGGCGCCGCCGTCGAAGGGAGCTTCCGACGTTGCTGCGCCTGACCAGCGACTATAGCCGCCACCAGAAAATCCTGTCATTGGGCCTGGGACTGGCGGTCGCCTTCCTGGTCTGCGGGGTGTCCTACCTGGTCCAGGAACGGACCTGGATCCGCTTCATGGAGAACCTGATCCAGCGCACCTGGATGGACAGGACCTTCGAGACCTACGGGGCCAGCGGGCGCTACGTCCACTCCGGAGCCGCCTTCATGGACCCTGTCTTCGCCGAGAAACTGGTCCTGGTGGTCTTCGATGACAGCTCGCTAGCTGCCGGATTGGAATGGCCCATCCGCCGCGGGCTCTACCTGGACCTGGTCCAGCGCCTGGAGAAAGCCGGAGCCCGTACGATCGCCCTGGACATCCTCTTTGGGGCCCGGGGCCCCGACCCCCAGCAGGACGAACTGCTGCGCCAGGCCCTGGCCCGGCCCAGCGTGGTGGTCCCCTACGTCCTGGCCGCTCACGGCGACCAGATGGTCCGGAGCGGCATATACGAGGGGCTTCTGGACGATTGGACCGAGCACGATTATGCCACCCGCTTCGGCTTCACCAAAGAGCTGACCGACCCCGACCTGCGGGTCCGCTACGCCGTCCTCGAAGTTCTCCCCATCCCCAGCCAACCTGGTCCCTCGAACTATGCCCTGGACATCGTGGCCCTGGCCCACTTCGAAGGGATCTCTCCCGCCGAGGTCATGGAACGCTGCCGGGAGCGCCTCTTCAATGTGGACCTGTCCCTGCCCGGTTCACCCTACCTTTTCACCGCCCGCACGGGCCGGATCGCCTTCTTCGGCTCGGATGTCTCCACCACGACCTCGACTATGGAGCCCCCCGACTCCCACTACCAGGAAGGCCAGATCCAGGTACTCCCAGACCAGCAGGCCCGCGTGGCCCGCGTCGACGTCCCCTCCATCTCGGACTTCATCCAGGTCTATTCCATCCAGGACATCCTGAACGTGCCTGAAGACCAGCTCGAGGGGCTCTTCGGGCATACCGTCGACCCTGTAACCGGGAAGGAGACACCCAACCAGGTGATCGCCATGGTCGGAGTCACCATCTTGGGCGGGCACGATGTCAAGGGCTCTGAGGTAGGCGCGATCTCGGGGGTCGGCATCCACGCCAACGTCATGTGGAACCTGATCCAAGGCAATTTCCTGCACGAGCCTACCTTTGCGCAAGGTCTGGCACTGGTCTTCGGCCTGGCAGCCCTGGCCACCCTGGTGGGAGTATTCTTGGACGTGCGGGTCGCTGGCCTGGTCTTCCTGGGGATTCTGGCCGGCTACTGGTGGATGGGCTATCGTCTGATGTACGATGGTTATTGGACCACCGGAGGGACCAAACTCCCCGTCTTCCTCCCCTGGTTGGGCGCCCTGGCCAGCTTCGGCAGCGTCACCCTCTACAACGTGCGAGCCCAGAAAGTGGCGCGAGATCGCTTTGCGCGCATCCTCCAGGAGGTGGCCCCGATACCCGATCTGGAGGCTTTGCTGGGCCGGGATGGCCTCAAAGTGGGCTCAGAAGAACGAGTCCTCACCATCCTGTTCTCGGATATCCGGGGTTATACTGACCTCTCGGAAGGGCTTTCTCCGGTGACCGTCACCGAAATGCTCAACACCTACCATTCGGCCATGGGCGAGGTCTTCGAACGCCACGGCGGTATCGTCTTCGACTATCAGGGAGATGCCCAGATGGTGGTCTTCGGACTGGTGCCGGAATCGCAACCCAACCACGCAGCCGCCGCCTGCCGAGCTGCCGCAGGCATGGTCCTGCGCCTGGAGGAACTCGGCGCCACCTGGAAAGCCCAGGGACGCCCCGTCTTTGAGACGGGAATCGGCATCTGTACTGGGCCCGTCGCCATCGGGGTCCTGGGTTCAGCGCAACGCAAGCAGTATGCTGCCATCGGGGATGCCACCAACACGGCTGCCAGGATGCAGGGTAAATCCAAGGAACTGGGAAGCCCGATACTGATCACCCAGAGCACATTCGAGGCCGCGGGCGAGGAGATCGTGGCTACCTACCTCGAATCAGTCCGGGTGAAGGGAAAGAAGGAACCATTGCAGGTTTACGGAGTGGATGCCCGGGGTATGGCCGAACTGACAAGAGGTAGGGTATGACCAGGACAACCGGGCTCTCGCACGAGGAGATTGCCGACTTCATCGCCGGCAATCCCCTCTTTTACTCGCTTCCCCGCCCGGTGGTGCAGTCCATCGCCGAGAAGTTCCAGGTGCGCCGCTTCGAACCCGAAGAGGTCATCGTCCGCGAAGGCGAACCCGGGGACTCCTTCTACCTGATCCGCGAAGGGCACGTGCACGTCGTGAAATACTCCGACGGACGCGAGCTGGTCCTGGCCGAGCTGGGCCTGGGTGAGGGCTTCGGCGAGATGGCCCTGCTTATCGACCAGCCCCGTTCGGCTACCATCAAGGCCCTGGATCCGGTCGAGACCCTGGTCCTGATGCGGGACGATTTCTCCGTCCTGTACCGCCGTCTTCCCGATCTGGCCGTGCAGATGAACAAACTCCTCG
This sequence comes from Burkholderiales bacterium, assembly GCA_012799975.1. Lineage (GTDB taxonomy): Bacteria > Vulcanimicrobiota > Xenobia > Xenobiales > Xenobiaceae > Xenobium. The sequence continues at coordinate 14,294 of JAAZKF010000210.1, read as the reverse complement.
AGCAGCGGGTCTCGCTGCTCGAGTCCGAGGAAAGGCAGGGGCGCGACCAGGAGAAATTCACCTCCGGGCGTCGGCTGGAGCTGGACTATTCCTATCTGGACCTGCTGATGAAGCTCAACGAGGCTGCCGGCGGTCACGAGCAGGTGGAACACTGCAAGGAAGTCGGCCAGTTGGCTCGCGAGATGAGCAAGATGCTGTGCCCGATGGTCTCCGAGGAGATCCTCTTCGCGGGTTATCTCCACGAGATAGGGAAAGTCTCGTTGCCCCGCGAGCTGATCCTCAAAGAGCGTCAAGGCCTACCCCTGACTCCGGAAGAGCGCGAAAAATTCGAGCACATCTTCGAGATGGCCGTGGACATCCTGGCCCCCAACAATGCGCTCCACGAGAGCATCGGCTTCCTGCGTTTCCTGGGCCGCAAGAATTACCACGACATGCCTCTGGAAGCCCAGATCCTGAAGGTCGCCGACGACTACCTCGAGCGACGCTCTCCGAATTACCGCAACCTCAGCGAGGAGGAGGCCCTGGCCCAGATCCATGCCGGGGCCGGAAGCCTATACCATCCCCGGGCCATCGCTGCCCTGGAGAAGAACGTCGGGAAATACAAGGACCTGCGGGTCGAAGCGCAGCTCAACGTCATGCGCATGATGGTGATCGCGCTGGACCGAAAGGACAACTATACCTGGCGCCACTCGATGGACGTCCGCAACATGGGCCTGCGCCTGTCCCGGGCCCTGGGCCTGGGACGCAAGGAACAAGAGTACATGCGGATCGGAGCCGAACTGCACGACGTGGGGAAGATCTTCATCGACGAGAAGATCCTCAATGCCCCGCGTAAGCTCACTCCCGAAGAATTCGAGGTCATGAAGACCCACGCCGCCCGCTCGGCGGACTTCTTTGCCGACATCCTGGGCATGGACGAGCTGACTGCCATCGTCCGGGCCCACCACGAGAAATACAACGGCCAAGGCTACCCGGACGGACTCATCGGCGAGGAGATTCCCTACCTGGCCCGAGTCATGGCCATCGCCGATGTGTGGAGCGCCCTGACCACGCCCCGGGTCTACCGCGTAGATTCTGCGGGGAAGAGCAAGGCATTCACCCCTGAAAAGGCTTTGTCTATAATAGAAGAGATGGCCGACGGGCATTTCGACCCGGAGATCTTTCCCTTCTTCCAAGAGATCGTGCGCGGCATGATCGAGCGCGGCGAGAGCTGCGTCTGGGACGAGGAGAACTCGGTGTAGGCCGTCGCCCGGAAACGACCGACCCTGTGCCAAGGTTCAGGGCCAGTTCAAGATATGGGAGAATAGCACAGATGGAACCCACCGAACTGGTGGTCACCGGCGCCGGCCAGGAGACCGACGAGCAGCTCCAGGAGAAGGCCAAGCGGATGCGGGTCAAGTTCGTCAACCTGGGCGGACTGGAGATCGACCCCGAGGTCGGGCAGATCATCCCCGAAGCCATGGCCCGCCGCTACAACCTGGTCTGCATCGGCAAACTGGAGAAGAGGGTGACCCTGGCCATGGTCGACCCTCTTGACGTCTTCGCCATCGACGACATCAAGTTCCGCACCGGCCTGGATGTCGAGGCCGTGCTGTCGCGGCCCGCGGACATCGCCCAGTCGATCGAAAGGGTTTATGGCGGAGACAACCGCTGGAAGGAACTGGTCGACCAGGCTACCGACGCCCACGTGGACGTCATCCAGGAAGAGGAAGACGAGGGAAACGACGAGGAAAAGATCGATCAGCCCGTCATCAAACTGGCCAACATGGTCATCGTCAAGGGGATAGAACGCAAGGCCTCGGACATCCACATCGAACCCTTCGAACACGAAGTCGTGGTCCGCTACCGCATCGACGGCATCCTTCACGAGGAGATGAACATCCCTCGCAACCTGCTGTCCGCCATCGTGGCCCGCATCAAGATCATGGCCCAATTGCGCATCGACGAGAAGCGCGTTCCCCAGGACGGACGAATCCAACTCTCGGTGGGCGGGCGAGACCTGGACCTGCGCGTCTCGACGCTGCCCTCGGTCATGGGCGAGAGCGTCGTAATGCGTATCCTGGACCGGGGCAACACCAAGGTCGAGCTGACCCAACTGGGCTTCTTCGAGCAGGATCTGCTCCTGTGGAGGAAACTCTACTCACGCCCTCACGGGATCATCCTAGTGACTGGACCGACCGGTTCAGGAAAGTCCACCACCCTGTACGCCACCCTGAACGTGCTGAACCAGCCCGATCGCAAGATGCTGACCGTCGAGGACCCGGTCGAGTACAACATGCGGGGCATCGTACAGGTCCAGACCAACAACAAAGCCGGACTGACCTTCGCCCGGGCCCTGAAGTGCTTCCTTCGACAGGACCCCGATATAATCATGCTGGGTGAGATCCGCGACGAGGAGACAGGCACCATCGCGGTGGAAGCTGCGCTGACCGGACACCTGGTCCTGTCCACGCTGCACACCAACTCGGCCATCGCCTCGATCATACGCATGACCGATATGGGGATCGAGCCCTTCCTGGTTTCCTCCACCCTGAATGGGATCCTGGCCCAGCGCCTGGTGCGCAAGGTCTGTTCCAACTGCGCCGAACCCATCGTTCCGGAGCCCCCCCTGAAGAAGATCTTCGAGAAGTATGAAATGGATCCCGATGCCAGCCGGATGATGCGCGGTCGCGGTTGTGCTGCCTGCAACCAGTTGGGCTACAAGGGTCGGGTGGGCATCTACGAACTCTTCGAAGCCACCGAGCCGATCCGCCAGATGATCGTCCGCCAGGCTCAAGAACACGAGATCAAGGAAGCCGCCATCGCCAACGGTATGAAGTTCCTGTACGAGGACGGCCTGCGCAAGGTCTACAACGGCGTCACCTCCTACGAGGAACTGCTGCGCGTCACGGCCAGCCACTAAAAGGAAAGGGCCTCACCAGGATGCAGAGCCAGAGCGAGCGCGCCCTCCTCTACTCGCGCTTGTGCGAGATGGAGCAGGACATCGCAGCCAGCACCGACACCGACCAGCTTCTGGGTCGGATCACGGCCTGCGCCCGCGAGATCACCGACTCCGAATCCGCCTCCATCCTGTTGCTGGACGAGGAACACGGGGATCTCTACTTCAAGGAGACCCTGGGCGAACTCGGGGAAACGATCAAGAAGGTCCGGGTCCCCCTGGACACCGCCAGCATCGCGGGGATCGCCTTCAACAACCGACGCCCGACGATCAGCAACAAAGCCACCGAGGATCCCCGTCACTTCAAGGGCGTGGACCGGGTCACCGCCATCCCCACCCGCTCGGTCCTGGCCGTCCCGATCATCTGGGGTGAGCGGATCTTCGGCGTCCTGGAATCTATCAACAAACTAGATGGAGGTTTCACCGAGGCCGATCAAGAGGTCCTGACGGTCCTGGCCAACCATGCCGCGGTGGTGTTATACAACGTCGGTCTTATCGAGCAGTTGCAGAACTTCTTCGTCCACACCATCGAGATCCTGATCGCCGCCCTGGAATCCATCGAACCCGGAAGCCAGGGCCACGTCATCCGGGTCTCCCGAACGACCAGCCGTCTGGCCCGCGAACTGGGAATCCTGGGCAAGGACTACGAGACCCTCTACTACGCGGCCTACTTCCACGACATCGGCAAGCTGATGCTGGAGACCTCGGTCGTGGCCCGCAACGACAAGCGCCACCCGGTAATCGGCAGCGATCTGCTGGAGCGCATCAAGGTCCTGGAGAAAACCGCCCCCCTCGTGCGCCACCACCACGAGCGCTGGGACGGGTCGGGCTTTCCCGACCACCTGGTCGGCGAACAGACACCGCAAGCGGCGAGAATCCTGGCACTGGCCGAGGATTATGATGAATCCTGGATGGATCGCCCTCCCGAGCAGGAGCTTCCTGAGTTCCTGCTCGACTTCCTGAGCCGTTCCTGCGGCCGGCACGACCCCGAACTGTTGGAACTTCTCGGCAGGGTCATCTCCCAGGATGCCAGATTCGAAATAAAAGCAACCACCTGAGCGGACCTCATCCCCAGTGCCGGAAGAGGGCATGTTCCAGGCCGAAGAGTTCGAGGACCTTGCCGACCGTGTGGTCCACCACCTCCAGGACGCTCTGTGGGCGCAGGTAGAACGAGACTACCGGCGGCACCAAGATGGCACCCATCTCGGTGACGGAGAGCATGTTCTTCAGGTGGCCCAGATGCAAGGGGCTCTCGCGGGGGACCAGGACCAACCGCCGCCGTTCCTTCAGCGCCACGTCGGCCGCCCGGGTCAGCAGGTTCCCCCCATACCCCTGCGCCACTGCCGAGAGCGTCTTCATCGAGCAGGGAACCACCGCCATCCCATGGGTCCGGAATGTCCCGGAAGCCAGGGGGGCCGACAGATCCTCGACGTCATGCACGAAATCGGCCAGGCCCTGGACATCCTCCAGGGGCCACTCCGGCAACTCCAGGGCCAGGGTGCGGACCGCGGCCCGGCTGATCACCAGATGGCTCTCCCAGCCGGGCACATCGCGCAGGACCTCCAAAAGGCGCACCCCATACAGGATGCCGCTGGCCCCGCTGATCCCCACCACCAGACGGCGGTTCATCGGAAGCGTCCGGGTGGGGCCAGGTCCGGCCCTTCCGGCGAGAGGGCCAGGTCCTGGCCGGCTCCCCAGGCCAGGCTCCAAGGTTGGTTGCCGAACCCCGCCAGGAGGCGCACCCGTCTCGCCCCGGGCAGGTTTCCCACCAGGGGTAGTCCATCCTGCCCCTGGGCCCAAGGCGCGCTCCAGAACTGCCGGATGGCGGTCTTTCGGGCCTCGGGAAAACGCCGGTGAAGACAGGACACGGGATCCCCCGACTCCGGCGAAATATTGGCCACCAGCCCTCCCTCGGGACCCGAGCGGTAGACCTCCCGGCCTCCGTCGGCCAGCGCGGCCATAGTAGTACGACTCAATCCCTGGCGCAGGGGGGCTGTCCACAAGAGGCCGGCTTCACCTCGGATCAAGCCCGGAACCTCTGTTCCAAAGGCCTCGGCCAGGATCAGGAGGTCGGCGTGGAGGTGGAAACCCTGCCCGGCCACCTCGACCCCCAGGCGGGTCTCGGTCCAGTGCAGCTCCGAGACGGACTGCAGGAAGGTGACCCCCTCCCGGGCCACCTGAGCAGCCAGGGCCGCCAGAGCCCGAGAGGGATGGAAAGCGGCCGCCCCGCCCAGGTACATCGCAGGATATTCGGTCTCGGCGGGAAGATAGCCCGTAGCGGCCGACGGGCCCATCATGCGCGCCTCCACTCCGCCTTCCAGCAGATCCGCCAGGCTGGCTACCATCTCATCCGACTCTGCCTGCCCGCCGGCCAGGACCATGACGCCTCCGCGCTCCAGGTCGCAATCCACCCCGGCCAGCCGCGTGCGCAGATCCGCTGCACCCCTCGCCGCCACGGCCCACAAACGGCGTGCTGCCGATCTGCCCAGTCGACGTTCCAGAAACGGATGGGAAGGTCCCGGCAGGGGCAAGGCCAGGCCCGCGCGGTTCAGGACCGGGGCCTGGCTCCAGGGTACAGGAGGCAGCAAGGCCACCTGCAACCCCTTCCCGGCCAGGCCTTCTGCGGCTGCCAGGGCCGCAGGACCTGCTCCCAGGACCAGGACCTGCACCTGGGATTTTCCTTCAGGCAGCGTGCCTTCGGGGAAAGAGCCTTCCAGGGGCCAGCAAGCCGAGTTCACGAGCGGACGATCCGCTCGCGACCTCCCATGTAGGGCCGCAAGACCTGGGGAATCAGGATCGAACCGTCCTCCTGCTGGAAGTTCTCCAAAATCGCCACCATGGTCCGCCCCACGGCCAGGCCGGAGCCATTCAAGGTGTGCGCCAGCTCAGTGGGTGCTCCCGGCTCACGGCGGAAGCGGATCCCTGCACGGCGGGCCTGGAAGTCGGTGCAGTTGGAGCAAGACGAAATCTCCAGCCAACGTTCCTGGGCCGGAGACCAGAACTCCAAGTCATAGGTGGAGGCCGCCGAGAACCCCATATCGCCTGCGCACAGATGCACGACCCGGTAGGGAATCTCCAGGATCTGCAGGACCCTTTCGGCGTTCGCGACCATTTTCTCAAGTTCCTCGAAGGAATGGTCGGGGTGGGCGAACTTGACCAGTTCGACTTTGTGAAACTGATGCACACGCACCAATCCCCGAGTATCCCGACCAGCGGCACCGGCCTCGGAGCGGAAGCATGGGCTGAAACCCGTGTAACACAGTGGAAGCTGGGAGGCTTCCAGGATCTCTTCGCGGTGCAGGTTGGTCAGGGGAACTTCGGAGGTCGGGATCAAGAACAAGTCGTTGGGAGTGCAGCGGAACAGATCCTCCTCGAACTTGGGGAGCTGCCCGGTAGCGTACATCGTGTCGCGGGTGACCAGGGAGGGAGGCAGGATCTCGGTGTAACCGTGCTCGCTGGTATGCAGTTCCAACATGAAGGAGATCAGGGCTCGCTCCAGGCGCGCGCCGTCTGCCTTCAAAAGCCAGAACCTGGAACCCGAGAGCTTGGCCGAACGCTTGAAGTCCAGGATCCCGAGTTCTTCGCCCACTTCCCAATGGGGCCGAGCGGGATGGGATGGGACCTTGGGCTCGCCCCAGGTTCGGACCACCACGTTGTCCTGGGCATCTCTCCCGTCCGGAACGCTGGCGTCGGGCAGGTTGGGGATCCCGTCCAGAATCTGCTGCTGTTCCTCCTCGGCAGCCGCACGCTGGGCATCCAGGGAGGCGATCTCGGCGCCGACTTCGCGCATGTGGGCGGAAGCCTCCGAGATGTCCTCCCCCGCCTTACGGCGACGCCCCAACTCGGCCGAGACCTCGTTTCGCTTCTTCTTCAGGTCGTCGCTGCGGGTGATCCACTCCCGGCGGCGGGCATCTAGGGCGACCAGGCGATCCACGACCTCCTCCTGGACGCCTCGGCGGGCCAGGGCGGTCTTGACTGTTTCTGGTTCACGACGGATCTGCCTGATATCCAACATGGCAACTCCAGGGACAGGGATTTGCTGGGGCCCGTTCGGCGCCCGACCTGCGAGACCTGTCCGAAAGGCCCCGAAACAAGCACAGAGCCCAAGGGAACGCCCCTGGGCTCTGGATGACAGAAGGCTGAGAAGCTCAGTAGGGCAAGGACATGATCTTCTTGAACTCCTCGGGGCGGACCGCCTTGCGAACCGCTTCCTCCATGGTGACCAGATTCTTCTTGACCAGGAAGCGCAGAGCCATCTCCTGGGTCTGCATCCCGGAGTCCCGCCCGACGGTGCTCATCAGGTTCTGGATCTGGAAGAGCTTGTTCTCGCGCAGCAACGACTTGACATGAGAGGTGCCGATAAGCAGTTCGAAGGCCGGCATCAGGCCATCTCCTGAAGCCTTGGTCAGCAGCGTTTGTCCGATAATCGCCTCCAGAGACACCGCCAACAGGCTGCGGGCGGCCTGGTTGAGGTGAGGGGGGTAGAGATCGATAATTTTCTCCAGCATGACCTGACAACTGACCGCCGTCGCCGTGGCCAGGACCAAGGTCCCTCCGGCCGCCAGGTTCAAGGCCTGGTTGACCACCTCATAGGTCTCCAGGCCCGTGACGATGACGATGTCGGCGCTCTGATGGCGAAGCGAGGCAAAGGCCGTCTCGTAGCTCATCGTGTCGGTGCCGATCTCACGCTGGCAGATGATGCCCCGCTTGTTCTTGTGCAGGAAGTCGATGGGATTCTCCAGGGAGATGATCTGGCAGGTGCGCATCTCCAGGATGTAGTTCACCAGCGCCGCCAGGGTATGGGACTTCCCCGACTGCTTTGGTCCACACACGATGATCAGACCGCTGGAGGCCTCCAGGGCCAGATTCTTGATCAACTCGGGCATGCCCAGCTCTTCGATAGTCGGAGGAGCCGGAGGGTTCGTGGAGATCACGACTGCCACGGAACCACGCTGTCGGAAGATATTGACCCGGAAGCGGGAAAGACCGGGTACCGAGAAGGAGAAGTCTACCTCGAGGCGTTCTTCGAACTCCTCCCGGAGCTGCTCGTTCATGATCGCGTCGCTGAAGGCCCGCGTGTCCTGTGGTGAGAGCAGTTGCCCGTCCAGACCATGGAGCTGATTGTTGATCCGCATCATGATCGGACTACCCGGCACCAGATGCAGGTGAGAGGCCCTCCGCTCTACCATGCTGGTGAAGAGTTCTTCGACGTTCATGGGCGCGATATTCCTCCAGGAGGTTCAGATACCGAGAATCACTTGCCGATCAATCGGTTGAATTCGTCCGGGCTGTGGGCTTTGGAAAGGGCATCCTCATAGGTGATCAGGCCCTGCTGATACAAATTGCGCAAAGACATGTCAAAAGCCTGCATCCCAAATTGCGCTCCGGTCTGGATGGCGCTGGGGATCTGGTGGGACTTGCCTTCCCGGATGATGTTTCGGATGCCGGGGATCATCGGCATGATCTCCATGGCCATAACCCGACCGCCTCCGCGGGCTTTGGGAATCAGGTTCTGACACATGATCCCCTCCAGGCAGATGGAGAGCTGCATGCGGATCTGCTGCTGCTGGTGAGGGGGAAAGATGTCGATCACCCGGTCTACGGTGGCGGCAGCCGAATTGGTATGCAGGGTGGCGAAGACCATATGACCGGTTTCAGCGGCCGAGATCGCGATGGAGGTCGTCTCGTAGTCGCGCATCTCGCCGATCAGGATCACGTCGGGGTCCTGGCGCAAAACGTGCTTCAAGGCCATCGCGAAACTGTGGGTATCCGAACCGACCTCGCGCTGGCTCAGCACCGAGTTCTTGTCCTTGTGGAGGAACTCGATGGGATCCTCGCAGGTCACTATGTGGCAACGCCTGTTCTCGTTGATGTGGTTGATCATCGCGGCCAGCGTGGTGGACTTGCCGGATCCTGTCGGTCCGGTCACCAGGACCAGACCGCGGGGACGCATGGCCAGGTCCTTGACGATAGGTGGCATCTTGAGCTCGTCCAGCGTCAGGGGCCGCGAAGGGATGACCCGGATGGCCGCGCCCCAGGTTCCGCGCTGCAGGTAGATGTTGACCCGGAAACGGGAGATACCCGGAATGCTGTAGGCCAGGTCCAGTTCCTTGTCGGCGATGAACTTGGCCTTCTGCTCGTCGGTCAGTATGCTCTCGCACATATGCCGCACCGACTCCGGGGTCAGGATTTCATAGGTGGCGGGGGTCAACTCGCCATCAACCCGAATCATCGGCGCACTTCCGACCTTGATGTGCAGGTCGGAAGCACCGCGCTCCACCATGGTGTGGAGCAGATCATCGATTGTCAGTTCGCCGGTTTCCAGAAGGCTGACTTCCCGGGGGGGTGAGTTATCCATTCGATCTCCCTGCGATCCAGGTCTTCGGTCGGGACCCGCATGTCGGGGCGCCGCCTGAGTGGGGGATCGCTCCTTGGCTTTCTGCCAGTTCTATCCGGCTCCGGGTCGCCCCTGCTTCCCAAACCGGAAACCCGGCCATCCTGAAGCGGATAGGATTCCGCAGACCGTCCACGAACGGCCGGGGCGTGGTACCACACCTGGAAGACCTGGTCTGTTTGCTGATCCTGCCTCCCTCCGAAGGCAACCGTGAGGAGGTGTCCTGCTGGCTGGAAGTGGCGGTACGCAACCTGGAAGGCTTCCGGCCCCAGCCCTCCGTGATCCGCCGCTCGCACAACGTCATGGGAGCCCGGGCCGAAGCCCGTCGTTGGACCACCGAGTCCTTCCTGCCACTTACCCCCACCAACCCCCGTCGCGAGACACTCATGCTGGGCAGCGATGGATGGCTTCACCTGTGTCGCCTGGAAGGGCAGAGGAACCTGCGCCAGCGGCCGAATGACACTATCGTCGACGAGATCTACGAATTCCAACGCCTGGAGAACCCGACCCCGGCGCAGCTCGACGTGGTCCGCCAGCGAGTGCTGCTCAGGCTCTTCCCGGTCGGCTATCAGCAATGGGACCTCCTCTCCACGCAGCACCGACAGGAACTGGTCCGCTTCGGAGGCGGGTGGCAGGACGCCGGAGCGGCTTTGGAACGCTGCGAGGGCATCGAACGGGTCGAGACGCTGCAACTATTCCTGGACCAACACGCCGCCGAATCGCTGCGTCAGGAGGTCCAACATGCAGGCCTGCAGGGCCGCCTTCGTCCCGGTGTGGACGTGCTGGCCTGGCTCCTGGCTCAACCGGACTGGAACCTCCAGCCCGGACTGGTAGCCATGGCCCGCTCAGCAGTCCAGGATTCGCCGGAAGAGGCCTGGGAGCTGAGCCGACACCCCAATCCGCAGGTCCGACTGCGCCTGGCCGACCTCTTCGAAAACCCGGCGGACTGGCTTTCGTGGCTGGCCCGAGAGACCGACGACCGGGTTCGCGACCGGATCCTTCGGGTTTTGGAGCGCCGCTACGATCCGGCCGACCTGGTGGACCAGCTCCACAGCGAGAAGGACCCGGTCCGCCGCGAAGCCCTGGGCTGGGCCCTGGTGCACTGGAATCGGGGCATCACGCGAAACCAGGACTGGAAAGCCCTCAACCGCGCCCTGTCCAGCGGGATCGGGCGCGAGAACCGGACCCGCTTGAAGGAAAAGCTGGCCCGGCAGGGTCGGCTTGGCCTGCGGGCCCGCCTGCTAGGCTGAGGGTTGGCGCCGATTTCCCTGAACCAGGACCTGCTCCGAATGCTGAACCTGAATCAAACAGGAAAGGGGCCGTCCCCTGAGGGAGACGACCCCTGCGGGCAGGCCGCTTGAGCGGACCCACCCGGGGTGACCAGCAGATCCGGCTAATTCTTGCGCCGGAACTCCTCCATGAAGGAGACCAGGGACTCGACGCCCTCGTAGGGGAAGGCGTTGTAGATGGAAGCCCGGATGCCTCCCACCGAGCGGTGTCCCTTCAGGCCGTCCAGACCACGAGCCTGGGCTTCCTGGATGAACTTCTTCTCCAGTTCCTCGGACGAGAGCCGCCAGGTCACGTTCATCAGCGAACGGCTGGCGACCTCGGCGTGGCCGCGATAGTACCCGTCGCTCTGGTCGATCGCCTGGTAGAGCAAGGCAGCCTTCTTCTGGTTGTGGGCGTAGATCCCGGAGACCCCCCCCATCTCCTCCTCGAGCCACTTCAGGACCAGGCCCACCATGTAGATCGCGAAAACCGGAGCCGTGTTGTACAGGGACTTATTCTCCACGTGCACCTTGTAGCCCAGCATGGTCGGACGCTTCTCGTCCGGCAGGGTCTTAGAGTAGAACTCATCCGACATCACCACCAGCGTGACGCCCGCAGGTCCCACGTTCTTCTGGGCACCGGCATAGATCATCGCATAGCGTGAAATATCCAAGGGACGGCACAGGAAGTCCGAGGAGGCGTCACAGACCAGCGGCAGGCCCTGGGAATCGGGGTCGCGGTGGAACTGGATTCCCTCGATGGTCTCGTTGGACGTTATATGCAGATAGGAGGCCTCGGGGCTCACCTTGAAGTCGCCGTCGCCCGGCATCCGCTTGAAGCCTTCGGCCTTGCCCGACCAGGGCACCTGCACCTGGCCCACCTTCCGAGCCTCTGCCATGGCCTTCTTCGACCAGGCTCCTAGTTCCAGGTAGTCGGCTCCTCCAGATCCCAGGAAGTTGATGGGAACCATCGAGAACTGTAGGCTGGCGCCTCCCTGCAGGAACAGGACGTGGTAGTTCTCGGGAACCCCCAGGATGCGACGCAGGCGGGCCTCCGTCTGTTTGATGATGCCGTCGATCACCTTGCCTCGATGGGACATCTCCATGACCGAGGCGCCCGCATCGGGGTAACAAACCAGGTCACGCTGGGCTTCCTGTAGGGCAGGAAGAGGCAGGACGGCAGGGCCGGCGGAGAAGTTGAAAATCCGCTGGGAGGTCGAGACTGTCATTCCGAGAATCCTCCTTGTCGAGCGTCTGGCTCTTGGCGGGCTCGTCCATCAAGGGAGCCTCTCACACAATGCTGGCCAACGCCTTCACGCCGCCTGGGTTCTCCGATCCCAAAGGAAAGCCTGCCCCACCCGGGGCCCTTTACCGGCGAGGATTTGGAAAAGAACCGACCGCTCAGGGCGAAAGGGCTTCTTGAAGAAGGCGCGAGGCCAGGGGCGCGGCGTAGGCTCCTCCCCCTCCGGCATTTTCCAGCAGGATCGCCACCGCTACTTCGGGCTTGTCTGCCGGCGCGTAGCCGACGAACCAGGCGTGTGGGGCCCCGTGAGGATTCTCGGCCGTGCCCGTCTTGCCAGCCACGGCCACCCCCGACACGGCTGCCGCTCCCCCGGTTCCCCGGGCCACCACCGCCGTCATGGCTCGGCCAACCTCTTCGGCCACGGACCGCTGGAGGACCCGATGGGGACGGGGTGCAGGGGGGCGCCAGGTCTCCTTCCCCCGACGGGTCTGGGCCCGGATCAGTCGGGGTTCCAGGTCGACTCCCCCGCGCGCCAGGGCGGCGGTGACCCGGGCCATGGCCAGTGGCGAGAGCAACAGATCGGCCTGACCGATCCCGGCCTCGGCGGCGGCCGAAGGAGCCTCGGATTGGGCCGGGCGAGCCGCGGAGGTGTTGGGAACCAGGGGCAGCTCATCCAAGATGCCGAACTCGTCCATCCAACGGCGCAACCCCTCGACCCCCAGGCGCTGACCCAGGGTCGCGAAGGTCACGTTGCAGGAGACCACCAGGGCCTCTTCCAGGCGGACCGGACCGTGGACGGCGTTATCGTGCAGGATGAAGTTCCCGGCATCCATGCTCCCCGTGCAGGCGAAGACCTCGTCGGCGGTCGTCCGACCATCCGCCAGGGCGCCCGCCATCGTCAGGATCTTGAAGGTCGAACCAGGTGGGTACAGCCCCTGGGTCCCGCGCTCGATAAGGGGGGCCGCAGGGTCCACGCGAAGCCTTTCCCAGTCGTCCTCCAGGGTTTCCGGATCGAAAGAGGGGCGACTGGCCACCGCCAGGATCTCTCCCGTAGGGATGTCCAGGAGCAGGGCGGCCCCGTGGAATCCCTCCAAGAGTTCCCAGGCCAACTTCTGCAGACCCCGATCCAGGGTGAGGACGACGTCGTCTCCGCGCCGTTCCCCGCGAGCCAGCAGGTTCCAGGCCTGCATGGGCGTCCGGGGGACGGCGTAGCCGGCGGTTTGCTCCTCCAGGCTGGCCTCCAGACCCGCCGAGCCGAGCCTCCCGGTCATGTAGCCCAACAAGGGTCCGGTGATAGGGCCCAGTGGATAGACGCGACTGCCTTTCCGGGAGTGTGCCAGGGGTTGGCCGGTGCGATCCAACAGGCTCCCTCTCAGCGAGAGATCCTCCATGGTCCGGGAGTTGTCGGGCCGTTTCGAGAGTTCCTCGGAGCGCAGGACCTGCAGACGGGTCAGGTTCACCACCGGGGCCAGGAAGAGCACCAGCAGGAACAAGGCAACCACGCGCACGCGTGCCTTAATCGCCACCAGACACCTCCCCTACGGCAGAGATACGCCAGAGGATGCCAAGAATCAGGAAGTTGGCCAGCATGGAACTTCCCCCGTAGCTCATGAATGGAAGGGTGATCCCCGTCATGGGCGCCAACTGCACGGTCCCCCCCACCAGGATCAGGGTCTGCCAGGCCAGCAGCGTGGCCAGCCCGGCCGCCAGCAGGGTCCCGAACTCGTCTCCAGCCCACAGGGATATCCGGAAAGCCCGGGTGATCAGCATCATGTAGACGATCAACACCCCCAGCGCTCCCAGCATCCCCCACTCCTCCGCCACCGCCACGAAGATGAAGTCGGTGTAGGCCTCAGGGACCAGGAACGGGCGTCCCATGCCCAACCCCGAGCCATCCAACCCTCCTGAAGCCAGCGCATAGAGGGCTTGGGACATCTGATAGCCCTGACCATGAGGGTCTGCGAAGGGGTTCAACCAGGCCCCGACGCGAACACGCACGTGGCTGAAGAGGTGATAGCAGGCCCACGACCCCAGGCCGGCCAGCACCGCAGACAGTGCCACCAGGTCGCGCCGGCCGGTGGACAGGAAGAACATGGACAAGAAGATGCCGAAGAGGAGCAGGGCCATGCCCAGATCCTTCTGCAGGACCAGCACGCCTTCCGCACAGGCCCAGCCCAGCCCCAGCAACAACAACGCCTTGCGCGGAAGCCGCCCTTCGGGGGAGAGCAGGCCCAACCGGATCCAGTGGCGGAACTGGCGCAGAAAGGCTGCCAGGAACACGACCAGCAGGATCTTGACGACTTCGACCGGCTGGAAGAGCAGCGGACCGATCTCGAACCACAGACGGGCGCCGTTGATCTCGATTCCGAACAGCATCACCGCCAACTGCAGGAAGACCCCGATCAAGAGGCACGAATACTTGTAGTCTTCCAGGACCCGGTAGTCGCCCGG
>JAAZKF010000209.1 GCA_012799975.1 Burkholderiales bacterium | reverse complement strand
GCAGCCGGATTTCCAAAACTTTTTCCAACTCGGCGAGAATCTCCGGCGAGACCTTCCGCAGCTCGGCCAGGCGTCTGGCCACCTCGGTCTGGACCTGAGGAGTCAAATCGCCGAGCACCGTCGAGGCCTGGTTGCGCTGGAGATAGGACAGGACTACGGCGATGGTCTGGGGGTGTTCCCGGCGTATCAGTTGCAGGAGCTGGCGTGGGTCCACCCGGCGCATGAAACCCAGAGGGCGCTTGGCCCCGCCGCTAGCACCCGGCAATGTCGGGGCCATCGAATGGGAGGTGGCTCCGCCAGGTTCGGTCATGACCGAACCGCTCAGCGGGGCTCCTCCGCCCAGGGCTTCGCGCATCCCGGGATGGTTGGTCTGTTCGAGGAATTCCTGGATGACCTGGGCCCGGGCCTCGGGAGAGATCTGGGGCAGTTTGGAGATCTCCATGGTGATGGCCTGGACCTCTTCGGGCCCCAGTTCCTTGAAGACCTGGGCCGAGAGCTCTGGAGGCAGCGACATCAGCAGGATCGCCGTCTTCTGTTTGGGGGGGAGATTGACCGAAGAGATGGTGTTTACTCCTTGGCTGGCCTTGTCGGGCCGTGGGATTGCTGGCCTGATCCTGGCGAATCCGTGTTGGTTGGCAGAATTTTTATCGGTGTGAATGAGAGCGCCTCGGGGCATAGCTCCGAGGCGCTCTCATTCAGGTGCACCCCGAGGGGCAGGGCATCGCTCAGCGTTCTCCGTTGAGCCAGGTGTTCTTGAGGAGCTCGGCCACCTTCGTGGGGCGTTCCTTGGCGAGCTTCTCGAGCTGGTCGCTGGTATTGACGCGGGTCTCACCCATCATCTTGGACTTGCCCGACTTCTCGTTGAGCAGGTCGGCGATATCCGAGGAGGTGGAACCGGTGGTGGAACCCAGAATCAGCTGGGACTGGCCGGCCTGCACCTGGCGCTGGCGGGTCACGAAGACCGCGATCAGGGCCAGCAGGATGACGGCGGGGACGAAGGCCAGGGCAGCCATCGCGCGCGGGTCCATCCCACCGTAGGCTGCGGGAGCCGTGGGGGCGGTGCCATTGGCCATTCCTTGTGCCATCTCACTGTAGATGTTGTCCAGGGAAGCCTGGGCGAAGGGAACGCTCTTGACCGAGATGGAGTCGCCGCGGCTCTCGTTGATTCCGATGGCGTCCTTCACCAGCCCGGCGATGGCAGCCACCTGGTCGTCCTTGAGGTTGTCCACGGCCACCGAGACGGTCAGGCGCTGGATGCGCGGGGAGGTGTCCACAGTGCGAGAGACGGTCTTGTTGACTTCATACTTCTCGGAGGACTCGGACTTGACGTAGTTGCCCTTGCCCGAGGACTGGTTGCTCGAGGACATCTGCACGGCACCGTTATCAGAGTCTTCGGTGGTGGGCTTGTTGTACTGCTCGGTCCGGACCTGGCCGCCGACCTTGACCTTGCCCTGGTCGGAGGGTCCACCGACCACTTCGCGGGAGGTCTCGATCTGGGAGAAGTCGACCTCGGCAGTCACCTGGGCGGCGAAGCGCTGGCTGCCCAGCACGGTGGCGAGCTGCTGCTCGACCTTGTTGCGCAGCTCCTTCTCGAGGTTGCTCTTGTATTCCAACTGACCGGT
>JAAZKF010000208.1 GCA_012799975.1 Burkholderiales bacterium | reverse complement strand
TGCTCAAGCCTACCGTCCCCAGCGCCGAAATCGTCTCGAAGAGTAGGGCGCTATAGGGTTTGGCCTCCAGGGTGTTGAGGATCGTCGTGCACGTCAGCACGCTGAGGAGGGCCACCACCGTCATGGCCAGGGCCTGGAGAATCCGGCGAGGGGCAATCCGGCGCCCGGAAATCTCCACGTCGGGGGCCCCGGTCAACTGAGCCCACGTGGCCAGCATCAGGATGGCGAAAGTGGTCACCTTGATGCCGCCGGCGGTGGAGCCCGGCGCCCCTCCCACGAACATCAGGATCATCATCAGTTGGTGGGTCTCGTCGTGAAGCGCCGAGATATCCACGGTGTTGAAGCCGGCTGTCCGGCAGGTGACCGACTGGAAGAAAGAGGCCAGGATCCGACCCGTCCCACTCAGGGCCCCCAGGGTCCGGGGATTGTCCCACTCGAAGAAGGCGATGGCCAAGGCTCCTCCCAGCACCAGCCCCAGGCTGGTGAAAAGCACGGCCCGGGTGTGGACTGAGAGTCGCCCGCGCGAGTCCCGCTTCAGCAAATGGTCACGCAGCTCCGCGGTTGCCAGGAAGCCGAATCCGCCCACAGTGATCAGGCCCATCACGACCAGGTTGACCAGGACGTCCTCACGCGAGCCCACCAGGCCCATCGACCAGGTCGAAAATCCGGCGTTGCAGAAGGCCGAAACCGAGTGGAAGATGGCGCAGTACAGGCCCTGGGCCACACCCAGGCGGGGGGCCCAGGCAACCCACAGGAGCAGGGCTCCCAGCGCTTCAAAACCGAAGATATAGCCGAGCACGTGGCGGGTCAGGCGGGCTACCCCGGCC
This sequence comes from Burkholderiales bacterium, assembly GCA_012799975.1. Classification (GTDB taxonomy): domain Bacteria; phylum Vulcanimicrobiota; class Xenobia; order Xenobiales; family Xenobiaceae; genus Xenobium. The sequence goes on along the minus strand of JAAZKF010000208.1, from coordinate 25,261 downwards.
AGACTCAATCCGGGGAGGTGTTCCTTGACCAACAGGCGCCCCCTCAGACCCAGCCGCCCGCCGAAGACCATGACCAGCGAGGACGAGAAAAGGAGGATCCCCAGCCCCCCCAACTGGATCAGGAGCAGGATGACGACCTGCCCGGTCCGGCTGAAGTGCTGTTCGGTGTCCAGGCTGGACAACCCCGTCACACACACGGCCGAAGTGGCCGTGAAGAGGGCGTCCACCAGCGAGGTCTGGCGGCCGGGAACCGAGCACACGGGGAAGCTCAGGAGCGCCGTGCCGGCCAGGATCAACAGCAGGAAACTCAAGACCAGGGCCCGCGAAGGGCTCAACTCGACGCGCCCTCGATGGACGGTTCGCAGAATCGGCATCCCGGCGGAGTGTGCGCCCGATTAGGAGAGATTCCTGCCGGGGAAACTCCCGATTCCAGACCGGGTTGAACCCGACATGAGGGCCGTCCCGGAAAGCAGCCGCGAAGGCCTGGAGATCTGGTCGAAGGGAATCGACGCGTGCAACCACGACTCAAGAAACTTCTGGCAGGGATGGGCCTGGTGAGCGCCGCCTGCCTGCCCGGCTCCGACCTGCCCCCGCCCACCTTCCCGGTCCAACACACCGAGACCGAGTGGCTCCAGAAACTCTCCCCCGAGCAGTACCGCGTCCTGCGCGGGGCAGGCACCGAACCTGCCTGCAGCGGCGCCTTCTACGACCACCACGGCCAGGGTACCTACCACTGCGTGGGCTGCGGGAATCTGCTTTTCCGCTCGCTCCAGAAGTTCGAGTCCGGGACCGGCTGGCCCAGCTACTTCCAGCCCGCGACGCCCCAGAGCGTCGGGACCCGAATCGACACCTCCCACGGGATGGTGCGCACCGAGGTGCACTGCGCACGCTGTGGCGGGCATCTGGGACACCTCTTCGAAGACGGCCCGGCGCCCACGGGCCTGCGCTACTGCATCAACTCGGTCGTGCTGGAGTTCCGGCCAGACCTCCCGTAAGCTCCCCCGCTCCCGCCGGTCGGGTAGGTTTCCCAGATGTCACCTCCGAATTATCCGGCCAGGCCCGTGCCTCACGGGGTGCGGAGATCACCTGGCGCCCGTCTCGAGGAGAATATTCCCGGGCCGGTTGGCGACAGTCGGGAGACCATGAAGAACTTCAAACTCGTCGCGTTCCTGATCCTCACGGTTCTGCTGGCCTGGGCTTGTGCCCGGGAGAAGGGCGCCTTTTCGGAGGAACCCATCGGCATGAACTGCCCCCAAGCCTCTCCCTCCCCCGGCCTGAACATGCGGCTCTCGCAGGGCCAAGCCCAGGCCGGACCCACGGACCGGCTGCCGACTCCGGCCACCACCCCCATGACTCCGGCCGAGGTCCAGGCCCTGCTGGCCCGCCTGCCCGAGTTTCAGACAGATGCCGGAAAACCGGCGGACTTCGCGCTGCGCGAGGGGTCACTGCCCGCCCCTCGCACCGGAGCCACCGTCCAACAACCTTTCCCCCCAGTCGAGGCGGCCCCAACCGACGCCCCGTCGGCCCCCGGAGGTCCCTTGGAGGTGCTGCGCCACGCTCCCGAGGGCGAGGTGCCCCTGGTTCCCCAGGTCTCGGTCAGCTTCTCCCAGCCGATGGTCGCAGTCAGCTCCCAGGACGAGGCTTCCAAGACCGTGCCCGTCAAACTGTCTCCACAGCCTGAGGGGGCCTGGCGCTGGATCGGCACCCGGACGGTGGTCTTCGACCCCGCCGAGCAACGTCTGCCTATGGCCACCCACTTCACCGTCGAGGTGCCGGCGGGGACGAAGTCCCAGACCGGCGGGACCCTGGCCCAGACCGCTTCGTGGAACTTCACCACCCCACCCCCGCGCCTGACCTGGCGCCACCCCCAAGGCGGGTCCCAGCCCCTCCATCCCCTGATCTTCCTGGCCTTCGACCAGCGCATCGAGCCCCAGGCCGTGCTGAGCACCTTGAAGGTCAGCGTGGGTGAATCCGAGCACGCCGTCCGTCTGGCCACCGAAAAAGAGATAGCCAGCGACGCGCGCATCCAGGAACTGATTGCCGACCAGCAGCCCGGGCGGTTCCTGGTGGCCCGAACGGTCCAGCCCCTGCCCGGCGACTCGAGCGTCCAGGTCATGCTCGGTCCCGGAACGCCTTCGGCCGAGGGGTCGCTGAAGACCGCGACGGCCGAGAGTTTCAGATTCCACACCTACGGCCCCCTGCGGGTGGTCGACCAACGCTGTGGGTGGGACGGTAAGTGCCCTCCCCTCACGCCCTGGCAGATCGAGTTCAGCAACGCGCTGGATCCCGAGACCTTCGACCAGGACCAGCACCTGCAGGTCATTCCCGAGCTGCCCGGCCTGAAGACCGCCCTGCACGGAGACCGCCTGACCCTGATGGGGCGTTCCAAGGGCCGCACCACCTACACCGTCACGGTGCGCTCGTCGGTCCGGGATGTCTTCGGTCAGACCCTGGGGAAGGATGTCCCCCTGAAGTTCGAGGTCGGACCCGCCGAGCCCGCACTGCACTCGGTCGGCGGTCCGCTGGTGGTGGTCGATCCCCAGGGCAAGCCCACCTACTCGGTCTTCACCGTGAACCAGCCGGCCCTTAAAGTGCAACTGCGCCAGGTCACTCCCCAGGACTGGCCGGCATACATGACCTGGGCCCGCGAGTCCTGGCGCGACCCGCGCCCCGAGCTTCCGGGCAAGAAGGTCTTTGACGGCCAGGTCCCCGTGAAGGCCCCCGCAGACGAATATGCCGAGACGGGGATAGACCTCTCGGCTGCCCTGGTCAACGGCAAAGGTCACGTCCTGGTCATGGTCGAACCCACGGTACTGCCCGAAGGCGAGCGCTATAGCGATCCGGTGACCGCCTGGGTCCAGGTGACCGGAATCGGCCTGGATGCCTTCCTCGACTCCCAGAGCATGGTTGCCTGGGCCAGTTCACTTCTGGACGGGCGTCCGCTTTCCGACGTGCAGGTCGAACTCTCCGCTGAGGAAGGCTCGAGTCGAACCGGTCCGGATGGCACGGCCACGCTGCAGCTCGGCCACAAGTCCGGTCAGTACGACGTCCTGCTGGCCCGCCAGGGGAACGACGTGGCCTTCCTGCCCCAGTTCGGCTATGGAGGCCGGGGCTGGGCCCGCCGCGCCGAGCAGGACTCCCTGCGTTGGTTCGTCTTCGATGATCGGGGCCTGTATCGACCCGGCGAGTCCGTCCATCTGAAAGGCTGGGCCCGCCGCGTCGGAGCCGGCCCCCGGGGAGACCTGATGGGTGTGGGCGAGTCGGCCCGGATGGTGAAATGGACCCTTCTGGACTCCCGGCGCAACCAGCTCGCCCAGGGCGAAGCACCCCTGAGTCCCCTGGGAGGCTTTGACTTCAACCTGACCCTGCCCGACAACATGAACCTGGGGAAGGCGATGGTGCGCCTGGAGGCCACCGGCGGCTCGGGCGGACTGGCCGGGATGAACACGTCCCACACCTTCGGGGTCGAAGAGTTCCGCCGGCCGGAATTCGAGGTCCAGACCGAGGTCTCGGACGGGATCCACCTGGTCGGGGGCTCGGCCACGGCCACGGTCTCGGCCGCCTACTACGCCGGAGGAGGCCTTCCTGACTCCGCAGTCAACTGGACCGTCACGGCCACCCCAGGCCACTTCATCCCTCCGGGCTGGGACGAATTCACCTTCGGGACCTGGAAGCCGTGGTGGAACTACGGGTTATTCCTACCTGATCGCGAGGCCACCACGGTCCGGACCCTGGAAGGCCGCACCGACTCCTCGGGGCGGCACCGGCTGGCCATCGATTTCCTGGGTGTAGAGCCAGCGACAGCCACCTCGGTGGAGGCTGCAGCCTCGGTCCAGGATGTCAACCGCCAGACCTGGTCTGCCAGCACCCGGATGCTGGTCCACCCCTCTGAGCACTACGTCGGGATGAAGACCCCGCGCACCTTCGTCGAGGCGGGTCAGCCGATCCGCCTGGAGGCGGTGCTCTGCGACCTGGACGGCAAGCCCCAGGCCGGGCTCCCGATCCACGTCCGCTCGGCCCGCCTGGACTACCAGAACCGAGGCGGTGAGTGGCGCGAGGTGGAGCTCGACGTCCAAGAGCAGACCCTCAAGAGCTCCAACCAGCCCATCCCGGTCACGGTCCAGCCCAAGCAGGGCGGGACCTGGCAGATCACGGCCACGGTGCAGGATTCCCAGGGCCGCCCCAACCAGACCCGGATGACCGTCTGGGTGGCCGGAGGCGTCGTGCCTCGTGGCCGCGGGGTCGAGTTGGAGAAGGTGCCACTGGTGCCCGATCGCAAGGAATACCTCCCTGGCCAGACCGCCGAGATCCTGGTGCAAGCTCCCTTCTCTCCGGCGGAGGGCGTCCTGACCCTGCGCCGCTCCGGCCGGGTCCTCTCAGAGCGCTTCCACATCGAGAAGGGGACCCACACCCTGCGTATCCCCATCCAGGAATCCTACATCCCCAACGTGCACGTCCAGGTGGATCTGGTCGGAGCCGCACCCCGCACCGACGCCAGCGGCGCGCCCGACAAGAACCTGCCGCTGCGCCCGGCCTATGCCAGCGGCAGCCTGGACCTCTCGGTGCCCCCGCTGCAGCGCTCACTGAAACTGTCGGCCACGCCCCGGGACAAGGGGCTGGAACCCGGCGGCACGACAACCCTGGAGATCGATTTGCGCGACAGCGCCGGCCAACCGGTCCCCGGAGCAGAAGTGGCGGTGGTGGTAGCCGACGAGGCCGTCCTGGCCCTGACCGGCTACGAGGTGGCCGACCCCCTGGAGGCCTTCTACATCAGCCGCAGTCCCGAGATGCATGACTTCCATCTGCGCGAGTTCGTGCAACTGGCCTCCGACGCCGAGTTGCGCGAAGAGGGGGGGAGTCCCCGAGGAGCACTGCGCAGCAAGTCCGCGGGCCTGGACATGGAAGACGGCATGCCCAGCCCCACGATAATGATGATGGCGGAGGCCGCGCCTGAAGCCGCCATGACCAACGCTGGAGGCGGCGCCGAACCCGGACCGGCCATCCACATGCGCACCGACTTCAACCCCCTGGCCCTGTTCAAGGCGGCCCTGCCGACCGACCAGAACGGTCGGGCCCAGGTCACCCTGAAAGTGCCCGATAACCTGACCCGTTACCGGATCACCGCCGTGGCGGTGGCCGGCGAGAAACACTTCGGGAAGGGCGAATCCACCGTGGTAGCCCGCCTGCCGCTGATGGTCCGCCCCTCGGCCCCCCGCTTCCTGAACTTCGGGGATCGCCTGGAACTGCCCGTGGTGGTGCAGAACCAGACCGACCGCCCCCTGGACGTCCAGGTGGCGCTGCGCACCCGCAACCTGAAGCTCACCGACGGGGCCGGGCGCAAGCTCACGGTGCCGGCCGGGGACCGGGTAGAGGTCCGCTTCCCCGCCTCCGCCGAGCAGGCGGGCCAAGCGGCCTTCCAGGTGGGGGCGGCCTCCGGCGCCTTCGCCGACGCTGCGGAGATGGGCCTGCCGGTCTGGACTCCGGCCACCACCGAGGCCTTTGCCACCTACGGTCAGATCGACGAAGGGGCCATGATCCAACCGGTCTCGGCTCCGGGCGAGGTCTGGACCCAGTTCGGGGGCCTGGAGATCACCACGACCTCGACGGCCCTGCAGGAGCTGACCGACGCGGTCCTCTACCTGGTTTCCTACCCCTTCGATTGCTCCGAGCAGGTCTCGTCCCGAGTCCTGGCCATAGCTGCCCTGAAGGACGTCCTGGCGGCCTTCCAGGCTGAAGGCCTGCCCTCGGCCAAGGAAATGGTGGCCGCGGTGGACCGGGACATCGAACACCTGCGCAACCTGCAGCGTCCCGACGGGGGCTTCGGCTTCTGGCGTCGCTCCGACCGCGACTTCCCCTACGTCAGCGTCCACTCCGCCCACGCCCTGGTCCGGGCCAAGGAGAAGGGCTTCCAGGTGCCCCAGGACATGCTGGACCGCTCCAGGTCCTACCTGCGGACTGTCGAGAAATACATCCCCTCCGACTACAGCCTGCAGTGCCGCCGGGCCATCGCTGCCTATGCCCTGGATGTCCGCCTGCGGATGGGGGATCCCGACCCTGCCAAGGCCAAGGCCTTGTTCCAGGAAGCCGGACTGGAAGGCCTCTCGCTCGAAGCGTTGGGCTGGCTCCTGCCGACCCTCGCGAAGGACCCCGGCTCGAGCTCGACCCGAGCCTCCATCCAACGGCATCTGGCCAATCGCGTCTCGGAGACGGCCGGCGCCGCCCACTTCACCACCTCCTACTCCGACCAGGACTATCTGCTGCTGGCCTCGGATCGCCGGACCGACGGAATCCTGCTCTCCGCCCTGATCCAGGACCAGCCCCAAAGCGACCTGATCCCCAAACTGGTCCGGGGACTCCTGGACCACCGCACCCGGGGGCGCTGGGACAATACCCAGGAGAACGTGTTCATCCTGCTGGCCCTGGATCGCTACTTCCAGACCTACGAGAAGACCACTCCCGACTTCGTGGCCCGCATGTGGTTGGGCCAGGCCTTCGCCGGAGAGCATAAATTCCAGGGCCGGTCGGCCGAGCGCAAGCACACCGGGGTCCCGATGTCCTGGCTGGCCGGCAAGGGTCGCCAGGACCTGGCGCTGAGCAAGCAAGGCCCGGGCCGGCTCTACTACCGGATCGGGATGCGCTACGCTCCCAAGGACCTGCACCTGGAGCCTGCTGATCACGGCTTCACGGTGCAGCGCACCTACCAGGCAGTCGACGACCCCAAGGATGTGCGTCGGGACACCGACGGGACTTGGCGGATCCGGGCCGGCGCCCGGGTGCAGACGCGGGTCAGCATGGTTGCGCCTGCCCGTCGGACCCACGTGGCCCTGGTAGACCCACTGCCGGCAGGACTGGAACCGCTGAACCCGACGCTGGCCGTAACCGAAAAGCTGCCCGAGGAGGCCACCAAAGACCGCAATCGCCCGGGATTCTGGTGGTGGGGCCCCTGGTATGAGCACGAGAACCTGCGGGATGAGCGGGCCGAAGCCTTCACCTCGCTGTTGTGGGAGGGGGTGTACGAATACACCTACATTTCCCGCGCCACCACCCCCGGCCACTTCGTAGTCCCCCCGCCCAAGGCCGAGGAGATGTACCATCCCGAGACCTTCGGCCGTGGGGCCACCGACCGGGTGATCGTCGAACCCTAGACCCATAAGTCGACGACACAGACGGGCCCGTGCCTCTCCAGGTGCGGGCCCGCCTGCTCTTCTCCCGGCTGGTTGGCGGCAGGGGGCGGACCGGGTCAGACGAAAGGCTGGCGATATGCGCATCGAGAACCTCGTCACCCACCGCGTCGACAGTGCCGGCCCCCTACCAACGCCCCTGGACTTCCTGCCGCCCCGCCTGCGGGAAGCGGATTACACCGAGCAGGGCGTCCTGGAGGTGCTCGGGGTCCCCGACCTGCCCTTCCTGCAGTTCCGCGAGATCCCCGGATACCTGTGGCGTTGCCGGCAGGAAGGTTCGGCTCGGGCCGACCTTACCGCTTTGTGGCTCCTGGGCCAGAAGGTGCCCCGGGACCGCATCGAAGCGGCCTTGACGGATGCCGGGGTGGAAACCCTGGTGCAGGCCGGCCTGCTCAGCTCCGTTCCCGACGGGCTGATCGCCCGGGCCGACCTGCATCCGTGCCAAGACAACTGGGTCTTCACCGACCGGGTGATGGCCCAGGTCAAGTACCCCAGCCATGTGTACGAACTCGGAGAGGACAGCTACATGCTGGCCCGCACCACTCCGCGCACGCCCGTCGGTCGGGCCTTGGACCTGTGCACCGGTTCGGGTATCCACGCCATCCTGGCCTCGCAGCACGCCGAGTCGGTGGTGGGGGTGGACCTCAACCCCCGGGCCCTGCGCTTCGCCCGGCTCAACGCCGCCCTCAAGGGATGCGAGTCGCGCGTCGAGTTCCGCGAAGGGAACCTGTACGAGCCGGTGGCTGGCGAGACCTTCGATCTCATCACCGTAAACCCGCCCTTCGTGCCCACCCCTGACCGCACCATGGCCATCTACCGGACCGGCGGCGAGAGCGGCGAGGACGTGGTGGCCCAAATCTTCCAAGGCCTGGAGACCCACCTGGTGGTCGGGGGCACCCTGGCGATGGTCACCAACTACCCCCGGATCGCTGACCGCCCCTTCCTGGAACGGATGCGTTCATGGCTGGGCACCAATTCGGGATGGGGTCTGACGCTGCTGCACTTCTCGGATGTCCCGCTGGGCTACTTCATCACCCGCCACCTCCCCTTCACCGGGGATCCCCAGGCCTATACCTCCGAATTCGAGCGTTACCTGGAGTCCTATCGGACCCATGCCATCGAAGGGATGGCCATCGGGGTAGCTTTGGCCCGGCGTCTGAGACCGGACCACCCAGGCTGGTCGGAGGAACGCCGGGTCGGAATGCCCCTGCACGGCGCCGTGCCCACGGTCGGGCCCTGGCTGGACGACAAAGAGCGCTTCGGGGACCCGTCCTGGCGACCAGAGATGGAGTCCAGGCCGTTCCTGGGGTCCCAGGTCGCCGGCCTGTGGAGGGATCTGCTGAGCGGTCACGGCAAGGCCGAGTTCCACGACCCGACCTGGAACCAGCCGGCCTGGCTCAGCCAGGGTGCGATCGGGCTGGCCGAACTTCTGGATGGGACCCGGACGGTGGCCGAGCTGATCCGGCACACCGAGCAGACTCCGCCCACCGGATCGGAAGCGACCCCGGAGAAGGCCGCCGAGCAGGTCCGTGAGTGGCTTCGGGAGCTGGGCGAGAACCATCTCCTGAACTGATACCCCGGCCATCGGCATAGCCTCCAGCCCCTTCCTGGCCGAGTCAGGCCAGGAGAACCCGGTCCACCCCCGAAAGCAGGCCACCTGCACGACCTGCACAGGCTTGACCCTTGACCTGAAGCCCACTCCCATGGCGCCTGGGACCGGACCCACCGGAACCATGGAAAGTCTCCCGGAAGGAGCGTCCCATGCCCCCCTCCAAGCAGCCTCCCCCCGAACCCGCCCAGGAGAGCCCCCTGGTTTTCCCCTGTGATTTCGAGATCAAGGTCTTCGGAAAGACCGAAGAGGATTTTCCCCAGCACGTCGCCGAGATCGTGCGGCGCTACGCACCGGGCCTAGAGCCCGAGCGAATCCGGGTCCGCCCCAGTCGGGAAGGCCGCTATATCTCGGTGGTCATGACCGTGAATGCTACCAGCAAGGAACAACTAGAGGCCATCTATCACGACCTGCAGAAGGACGCCCGGGTGCTGGCTACGCTCTGAGCCCCTCCAGCGCAAGGCCCTGGAAGCCTGGAGGAAGACCATGAAAAGGGCGGACCCTCGCGGGTCCGCCCCTTGATGTAGAAGCTCGCGCCTCAGGTTCTAGCTCTTCAGGGTGTTGAGGTTGACGGTCACCCGGTCCTCGGTCACCGAGAAACTGGCATCCTGGCCACCGCTGGAAGCGGGAGGAGGAGCTGCCGCCGGAGGAGCTGCTGGCGCGCCCATCCCGACACCGCTACCTACGGGAGAACCCGCCGTGGAGGCCGGCGCGGCCATCCGCGGAGCCGCCGCCCCCATTCCCGGCGCAGCAGCCTTCCCCATTCCGGGGAATCCCGGGGCGCCCATCGGGGAGGCCCCTCCAGGTGCGGCCGGTGTGGCTCCAGCCATCGGGCCGGGAGCAGCGCCCATCCCCATCGGTGCCGCCGGAGCAGCCGGGGCTGCCGGAGCGACCGGAGGTGCCATTCCGCCCGTCAAAGCGTCTACCCCACTGGACATGCTGCCCAGCATCTGATTGGACTGGGCGACCTGGTTGTTTATGTTGGCCATCTGGCCCATCGCCTGGGCGCCCTGGACCGCCTGACCGACCCCGTCCATGACGAGCTGGGTGCCCAACTCGGCCATCGGGTTGCCCTTGCCGCCCTCACCCCCCAGAATCTGCTGGAGGAGGTCGGGCTTACCCTTCCCCTGACCGGCGCCCTGGCCGCCCTGCTGACCGGCCTGCTGACCGGCTTTGCCCTGGCTCACCGGCCGGGTCTGCTGACCAGCGTTGGCCTGACCGGCCTGCTGGGAGGCGCCTTGGCCCGTAGCGCGGCCAGCTGTACCTTCGTTGGCCTGGCTGGCGGCCTGACTGCCGGCCTTGGCCTGCTGGCCACCATCCTTGAAGGCTTCCTGCTGGGCCTGACCGATCTTGTCGGCATTGCTCGAGGCGCGCGAGGCGTTATCGGCGTTGGTCTGCGCGGCGTTGGACAACTGGTTCTGGTTCTGCATCCCGGTCTGGGCGTCCTGGCCTCGTTGTTGGGCTTCCTGGTTGGCCCGATCGGCATCCTGCAGATGCTGGTCCTTCTGGGTCGTGGCCTGCTCAGCCTTGTCGGAGTGCTGCTGGGCTTCCTGGGTCTTCTGCTGGTTGGTCTGGTTGTGCTTTTGTTCGGCGGCCTTGGCCTGTTGGGCCTGGGTCTTGCCCTGCTGAGCCTGGGTCTTGCCCTGCTGCTGCTGGGTCTTGCCGGCCTGCTGCTGTCCCTTACCGGCTTGCTGCTGGCCCTTACCGGCAGCCTGCATGGCCTTGCCGCTGGCTTCCATGGCCTTGCCGCTGGCTTCCATGGCCGTTCCAGTGGACACCATGGCCGCTCCGGCCGCCGCCGTGTAGGGATTGCTCAGCAGGGCCTGTCCGGTCTGACGCGTGGCCGACCCGGCTTGCGACACCCCCTGACCGGCCTGCTCGGTGCCTTTGCCGGCCTGCTCGGTGGCCTTACCGGTCTGCTCGACGCCCTTACCGGTCTGCTCAGTAGCCTTGCCGGTCTGCTCGGTAGCCTTGCCGGTCTGCTCCATCTGCTGGCCCTGAGCGGCCTTCTGTTTTTCGGCCTGGGCCTGCATACGGGCCTGATTGGCGGCCTGGTTGGCCTGGTTGGCCTGGCCCTGCTCGGCCTGGGCCACCTGCCCCTGCTGGTTGGCCTGGGAGTTGAGGTTCTGGGCCTGCTGCTGCTGGCCGGCCTGGGCATTCAGGTTCTCTTTGACCTGCTGGGCCTGCTGAGCGGCCTGGGCCTGGTTCTGCTGGCCAGCCGACTGCTGGCTCTGGGCGGTCTGATTGGCGCTGCGCGCTGCATCCTGCAGTTTCTGCTGGCCTTCCCGGTCCTTCTTGACGTCCAGGCTGCTGAGCATGTCCCCCATGTCTCCGAGCTGCGGGCTGATGCTGCCCGGAGCACCGCCCATCCCGCCCATTCCACAAGGCGCCCCTCCAGAGCACATTCCACCCGGCATGGTCCCGGGCATGGTGCCCATGGCATTGGCTCCCATGGGGTTCTTGGCCTGTTGGTTCTTGAGATTCAAGCGGTTGGCCACCTGGTTGGCCTGTTGAGCCTGATTGGCCTGGGTCTGCTGGCTGGCCTGCTGGCTCTTGTCTTTAGCCTGCTGCGTGGCGTCCTCTTGCTGGCCCACGGTGTCCTGATGGTTTTCCGTGGCAGCTTTGGCCTGGTCGGCCTGTTTGTTGGCCGAGTCGACCGGGTTCTTCCCGGCCGCCGACTGATCCCAGGCACCGAAGTTGGGCAGGTTGGAAGCACCCGACTCCTCGGTTGCAGCCGCGGGGTCGACGCTCAGCACGTCTGAATTGGAAGTCGCCTGTTGGGTTCCAGCAGCGGCGGCTCCGGCCTCTGCGGGCGGCTGACCCGCGCTTCGGTTTCCCGTAAGCCGAAGGTACTCGCTGGCTCCGGCACCACCGGATGAGCTGATCGGATTCGACATATGACGCTCCTCGAGCGGGACCTTCGGGCCCCGGGATCGCCTCATCATTAATATGAATGGAGGCATGGGGGATATCACGACACCGGTCCCAGAGGTCTAGTCCCAGGGTCTGCCGGAAACCGCGACCGAGCATTGTCGAGGGACTTTACATGCCCCACGAACGCGAGCTGAAGCGCTTCCCGGACGGCTGATCCCGAAATCGGTCTCGAAGCCCCCTTGAAACGAAACGGTGGGAGGCCAGAAATGGCCGAAGGCCGCAGGGTCTGAGCCCGACGGCCTTCGGGGGGAGGGTGCCAGGTGAAGCCTAGGAAACGGCTCGGTTGGCGTTGCCGGCGATGGTGTTGTAGTGGGAGGCGACCTTGGTGTGCCAGCTCTGGTCGGTAGCCCAGCCGGCCTTGTTCACGGCCGAGAGCTGGTTGCCCAACGAGTCCTGGGCGTTGGAGCCGCCCTTGGCGCGCAGGTTGGCGAAGGTCTTGGCGCCCGAGTAGATCTGGTTGACGGCACCGTCAAAGGGGGTCTTGCCGTTGGGGTTGGAGTCATAGGCCCCGACCCCCAACATCTTGGTCAGACCCACGCCCAGCTTGCCGTAGCCCGTCTCGTGCTTGGCAATGGCCAACAGGACCAGGGGATCGACCTCGTTCTGGCGTCCGGCGGCCACGAAGTGGGCTCCCAGACCCTGCCCGGCGGCCGGGCTGCCTGCCAACTGGGTCTCGATGAACTCGGCCAGCTTCTGGTCGTCCTGGGAGAGCTCGGGGGGGACCACCTGGGTCTCGGCGGCCGGGCCTGCTTCGCCTGCGGCTGCAGCCGGAGCTTCGCCTCCCACCGGGGCTGCTCCGCCCGCAGGGGCTCCACCGCCTTCCATCGGGGCCCCTCCTCCGGCAGGTTCTCCACCACCCATCGGCGCCGCAGCTCCACCGCCATCCGCCGGGGCTGCCGCTCCGCCCGCATCGACTGCGGCAGGCTGGACACCCACGTCAGGAGCCGTTGTGCTCTTGTCACCCATCAGGCGCTGAAGGTCCGAGACCAGGGTGGAAAGCCTGCCCGCCGCGGCGTTGGCGGCCGCCTCATCACCCTTGTCCAAGGCCTTCTGCAGCTCGGCCTCGGTCTGGCGGATCTCTTCCTGGAGTTTCTTGATCTCTTCCTGCTTCTTCTCGGCCTCGGTCTTGGCAGGATCCTCCGTCTTCTTCTTCTCTCCGGCTTCGTCGAGCTTGGATTTGGGCGACTCCTTCGCCTTATCCGAACCCTCCGCCTCGTCCGAACCCTTCATGGCAGCCACGAGCGGGCTGTCTTCGGCCTCTTCGGCGGCACCGGCGGCGGCCTCTTCGGAGAGGATGGCCCCGTCGCTGGGTCCTTTGACCGGCTTCTCAGTCGCCTGAGCCGCCGTCGCCGCTCTGGCGGTCGAGGGCGCCTGGGCAGCTTGGACGGTCCGGTTGGTCTGCTGGTTGCTGATGGCGCGAATCGGTTCGGACATCGGATCCTCCTGGACGAGTATTTCCCCTGTTCTGAGAATGCTCCAAACTTTCAGACGGCTTGTTACCGTGATGTTACAGGAGCCGGCCGTTGTGAATATCCTGTAGATGAACTGTTACAGTCTTGTGCCGGGTCCGTTCCCATCTCTACTCTGGCGAGCAGCCTGCGTGGGTATCCGGACCGAGCAGCGCATGGAGCGTTTCACGACACCGGAGTGTCCCTTCCTCCTATCCGCCCGGGGACTCGGATTCCTGGGATTCCCGATGGGTGCGCCGGCGGATCCGGTCCAGGAGCCGGCGCAGGCCCTGGGAGGAAGCCAACGGTTCCTCCAGAGCTGGTTCTGGCTGAACCCCAGGTCCGGCCTGGGGGGACGGTTCCGGGAGGGGGGCGGGAGGAGGGTCCTCCCGTTGGGGTCGAGGCGCCAGCGGGGGATGGAGTCGACGCAGATGCACCGAACCCCGCGCGACGGGCGGGAGATCCTCCAGCCGATCCAGCGAGAAGTAGCGCAGGAAATCCAAGGTGGTCCCGAACTGGATCGGCCGCCCGGGAAGCTCGGCCCGCCCCACCTCACGGATCAGTCGCAGGTCCTCCAACTGACGCAGGCTGCGATCGCTGCGGACGCCCCGATAGGCGTCCACCTCGGCCCGAGTGACGGGTTGGCGGTAGGCCACCACGGCCAAGGTCTCCAACTGGGCCCGCGAGAGCTGCTTGCGGCTTTGAACCTTCAGGAAGCGTTCCACCCAGGGGCTGGTCGCAGCGGAGGTGAGCAGCAGCCAGGCGCCGGCCACCCTATGCAGTTCCAGACCCCGACCCGCGAGTTCCCGGCCCAGACGATCCAGGTCGTGATTCAGCATCTGGAGGGGCCAGCCACAGGCCTCCTGCAGGTCTACGGTCCGAACCGGTACCGCCGAGGCGAAGAGCAAGGCTTCCAGAATCGCCATCCGTCGGCCGGGAGGAGGGGGTTCCGAGGCCTCTGGCCCCTCCGGCAGGGGGCCGGCACCCTCCGGCTCCGGACCAGCAGCCGGCGAGGCGGATTCTCCTGGTTCGGCCATGGTCCCGAACGCGGAATCCAAGGCCCCGGCCTGCAAGGCCTCCTCCCAGTCTTCCACGTCCAAGGTCTCGTCCGCCAGGGGCAGGGAAAGGCCTTGAGCCAGATCCTCGGCAACCCGATCTGCAGGTTCCGGTCTGCCGTTGCCGCCGTTCATGGCTCCTCCAGGCGTTTCACTTCGATGTCGCCGACGGTGGTCTGCTGACGCAGGGTCACCTTACGCCGCCGAGCCAGTTCCAAGAGGGCCAGGAAGGTAACCACCACCAGTGAGCGGGTGGGCCGGGCTCCCAGGAGGTCCCGAAAACAGGTCAAAGGTTGCCGGATGAAGAGGCTCCAGAGCTCGCGAATCCGCTCGGGAACCGAGAGGACCATCTTCTCGACGGCGACCGGATCGCGAGGAGCCCGCGGCGAGGATTCCAGTCGGCGCATGGCCGCCGCCAGGGCCTCGACCGAGACCTCCAGTTCAGGCTCATCGGGGAAGGGCAGACCGCTGGGGCGAGGGTAGCGGGCGAAACTGGTCGCCTCCCGGGAGGCCAGCCAGTCGGCCGCCTCCTTGACCAGGGCGTAGGCAGCCAGCCGGTCCACCAGGGGATCGCTCTCGCGCGGGGCCGCGTCGCTTTCCTCCTCGCCGAAATCCAGGTCGAGCTGTTCGTCGCCGCCCGGGTCCTCGGGCAGAAGCAACCTGGACTTCAACTCCAACAACTGGGCGAAGACCACCAGGTAGGAACTCTCGATCTCCACGTCCAGCCTATGCATGGTCTCGAGGTAGGAGAAGTATTGCTGAGCCACCGCCGCCAAGGCGATCTCGGTGATATCCAACTGCGCGTCCCGGACCAGATGCAGCAGCAGGTCCAGGGGGCCCTCAAACTGGTCGAGGTAGACCTGCCAGGTCGAAGCAGGTGCCCGCAGCGGCTTCACCGCAGGGGCATCCGTCCCGCCAGCATCTCCATCAGGAAGGCGTAGGGCGGCCCCAGGATGTAGGTGCCGAAGAAGAAGATGATGCCCATCAGGCAGAGCAGGGGAATCATACCGACCCGGGTTTCGAAGCGCTTCATTTCCCAGGCGAACTCGCGAGGCATGAAGGCCTGCAGGATCTTCCAACCGTCCAGAGGCGGGAAGGGGATCAGGTTGAAGATGAACAGGGCGATGTTGACGGCGGTCAGGATGGTCAGGGCGTCCTCGGCCAAGGGCAGGGCCTGGAGCAGGCCCAGCTTCACCGGTAGCCCGGCCAGAATGGCCAGGACCAGATTCGCTCCCGGTCCGGCGAAGGCGATCAGGGCCCCGTCCCGGATGGGGTCGCGTAGGGCGTCCGAGTTGAACTGGACGGGCTTGCCCCAGCCCACCACGACGCGCCCGCCGGTGGTCGCCAGGCTGAAGAAGAGCACCACCGCGCCGACCAGGTCCAGGTGCAGCAGGGGATTTAGGGTCAGGCGCCCCTCATACTTGGGAGTGGGATCACCCAACCAGTAGGCCATGCGTCCGTGGGCGTACTCGTGCGCCGAGAAGGCCACCAGGATGGACAGGAAGAGCAACAGGAACCAGACCAGGGTAGTGAACATGGGGGCGCGGGCTTCCACACCGGATTCCAGGAGTCCTCTGCCGGCACGGGTCGGGCCCGTGGTAGAGTCGGCCTCATACGCAGGGATACGACGGCAGGCCAGCCTCAGCCCGGGGAGGTGGGCAACGGCCAGCGAGCCAGCACTGCCTCCCGGGCCGCCCCGGGGGTCATGATCCGTCCGTCCAACCTCTCGTCGCGCAACCAATCCAGGATCTCACGGTAGAGGGGCCCCGACGGATAACCCATGCCACGCAGGTCCTCGCCGGAGAGCGGCGCTTCGACGAAGCGCAGGGACCGCAAGTAACGCCCGACGTTGCTGCGGACCCGCTCGGAGCGAGAGCGCGCTGCCAGGTACAGACAGGCCTCCAGGGGCATCCCGGACAGCGCCCGCCAGATATCGCTGTCGGAGGCCCTGGAACGGGCCAGGTCGCGGAGTCGACGACTGGAACTGGTCCGATCCAACAAGAGCTTCTTGCAATCCGAAGTCCGGAAGCGATAGTGGCGGAGCACGTGCTCGGCGTCCTCGGGGTCCAGGCGACCCAACAGGGCGTTGAGGTAGATCAACCAGGGGTGGATGGCCCCACTGCGGACCAATCCCCCGAACTCCGAGAGCAATTCCTCGATATCCTCCAGGACCCGACGGTCCCGGCCGTCCAACTGCAGACCCGGATGCAGCAAACGCAGTACCTTCAGGCGATCCATCCGCAGGATGGCCGGGATGGGGCGGGACTCGGAGAGGATCAGCATCAACTCGTCCCGGACGCGTTCCGGGCTGACCAGGGACAAGACCTCCAGTCCCACCGCACCGCGCAGGAGGTGCTCGGTGTTGGGGTCCATGCGGAAGCCGAAGCGCTGTTCGAAACGGATGGCCCGGAAGATACGGGTGGGATCGTCGATGAACGAGAGGTTGTGCAGGACCCGGATGACGCCCGCTTGCAGGTCCCGCTGCGCGCCGAAGAAATCCACCAGCCGACCGAAGTGATCCGGGTGCAATCTCAAGGCCATGGCGTTGATGCTGAAGTCCCGTCGATAGAGATCCTGCTTGAGGGTGCTCCCCCGCACCACCGGCAGGGCCGCCGGACGGGTGTACATCTCGGTTCGCGCCGTGGCCACGTCCAGTTTGCGCCCGTCGGTTAGGGTCACCACCGCGGTTCCAAACTTCTCGTGCGCGCTACAGCGACCGCCCAGGACCCGGGCCAGGTGTTCAGCGTACTCGATCGCGTTACCCTCCACCACCAGGTCCACGTCCAGGTTGGAGACCTCCAGCAGCAGGTCTCGCACGAATCCACCCACGGCGTAGACTCCGAACCCCACCTCTTCACCGATCTGGCCGCACTGCCGAAGCAACGACAACAACCTGGGTGGCAGGTCCAGCAACTGCGGCGGGGTGGGGTCGGGACGAATCGCCGGCATGACTACGGAACCATGCAGTGCCCGAAGGATATCGGTACGGCTGACGATGCCCACCAGTCGCGGACCATCGGTAACCGGAACCCGACCGATGTCGTTCTCGACCAGGACGCGCTGAATCTCCGGCAGCGGGGCGTTCAGGCCCACCCGGACCACGTCTCGGATCATATAGGCCTGGACCGGCGCGTGACCCAATCCGTGGTACATCGCCTTGTCCACATCGCTGCGGGCGATCATCCCGACCAGTTCCCCCCCTTCGCGGACGCACACAGCCGAATGACCGATCCGCTGGAGGAACTCCCCTGCTTCCTGCACGGTCACCCGCTCATCCACATCCAGGCACTCGACGGGGCTGCTCATCAAATCTCGAGCGACCAACTGACGGGGAAGCCGGGCCTCCACGATCCACAAAAGCTCGTCCAGAACCTCCCAGGGGTCCCGGTTACGCAGGCTGGCGGAGGCCGCGGTGGGGTGTCCTCCCCCGCCGAGTTCTCCCAGGATCCTCCCGACATCCGCTGTATGGGGTGCGCTGCGTCCGACCACGTAGGTCCGCTGGCCCATCCTGACGGCAGCGAAGAGCACATCGGGCCGTTCCAGGTCCATCAGGCGATGGCTCAGGACGGCCAGTTCCTCGACGTATTCGGAAGTCTCGGCTCCCACCAGCAGGATCTGAAAACCGTGCACGGGCACCATGCGGGCGTTGCTGAGCAGGTCGGCCATCAAGACCCGTTGCTCGGGACTCAGCGAATGCTGGACGAAATGAGGCAGAAGGGCCAGGTTCCCCCCCTGTTCCAGCAACCAGGCCACCATCCGGACATCCTCTGGAGTGGTGCCGGGAAAAGTCAGGCAACCCGTCTCCTCATACAGGCCCAGCAGGTACAGGGTCGCCTCCAAAGGCTCGACCGGGAGGGCCTTCTCGCGCAACTTCTTCAACAAGACCGTGACCGAGGCTCCCAGAGGTTCGATCTCCTCCAAATCCCCAGCGATGGCCTCTGGAGTCGGCGGATGGTGGTCGTAGATGTGGAGTTGGACTTCGGGTTGGCTGACGGCGTAGCGGAAGGGCCCCAGGCGAGACGGCTCGCGGGTATCCACCAGGACCACCAGTTCCAGGGGTTCCCCCTGATACTCCGAGGCCAGGTGCACCGGGAAATGCTGTCGATGCAGAGTCACGAATTCCCGGACGTTGGGTTCGGGAGAGCCGGTGAAGAACATCCGGGCTTCGGGGTACAGACGCCGGGCGGCCACCATCGAGGCCAGCGCGTCGAAATCCGCGCCGGCGTGGGAAAGGATTACTTTCAACAAGGCCATGGACTCATCGGCGCTGGATTCGACGGTCATCCGGCCGGAGCCCTCCTTCCCGGGTAGGGAGCGGGCAAAAGGCCTGGAACCCCTCTGCTCACGACAGGGTTCCAGGGAGAGTGCGTTCTTCCCTCGAAATGCCGATACAGGTCCCTGAAAAACGGCCAGGAACGCCTCGTTGGGGCGAGAAGGTGCCAGTTCTTGATTTGCAGCGAGAGGAAATTACCACCATGCCGGGCGAAGGCCAACGCCGCGACCATGCTCCGAACATCCGCCTGATGCTGGTCGACGACCACCTCCTCTTCCGCGAAGGCATTCACAGCCTGCTGCGCAAGCACAGCGACATCGAGGTGGTGGCGGAAGCCTCCGGGGGGCGTCAGGCCGTAGAACTGGCCAGCGACACGCTCCCGGACGTGATCCTCCTGGACCTCAACATGCCCGGGATGGACGGCATCGAGGTATGCCAACGGCTAAGGAGCTGCAGCGCCAGCACCAGGATCATCATCCTGACGATTTCGCGCGACCTGTCCTCGATCGTCGAGGCCGTCCGAGCGGGGGCCAGCGGCTACCTGACCAAGGACACCGGTTCCAGCGAACTGGTGGACACGGTCCGGCGGGTGTACCACGAGGGCAACCTCCTGGAACCGATCCTGGCAGACCGCCTTTTGGCCGAGTTCTCGCATCTGAGCAACCTGACCGAGAAGGAGGGTTTCGAGGCCGGCCTCTTCGCCACCCTGAGCCCACGCGAGACCGAAATCCTCAAACTGGTCGCGGGGGGCAAGGCCAACAAGGTGATCGCAGCCGAGCTGAACATCTCCGAGCACACGGTGCGCAACCACATCTCGAATATCTTCCAGAAACTGCAGGTGAATGACCGCACTGAAGCGGCCGTCCTGGCGGTCAAACGCGGACTGATCTGAAGCCGGGGAGTGCGGACTGTTGCCTCAATCGAGGATGAAGCAGGGGACGGATCCGCCCCCCGCCGTCACATTGCACAGCGACGAGGAAGCCAGGCGGGTCATCATGCCCTCGGCGCGTCCTGCAAAGACGAAGGGGTCCATATCCACGATGTATTCCTGCCGGATCATCTGTCGACCATCCCAGACGGGATAGGAGTCGCGGACGATCTCGACACGCTGCTGGACCAGGAAGTCGCCGCCAATAGCCTGCTGGATGTCCGCATCCCATTCCTGGTCGGTGCGCTCCCAACCGACCCGGATTCCCTCCCCCCCATACAGGTCATTGGGTTTGAGGACCAGATCCTCGCGGTGGCGACGGACGAAATCCAGAAGTTCGACCGGCTCGTCTTCCGGACCGGTGGTGTCACAATCCTGAACCCGACGCGTCCAGGGAACATGAGCCTGGACGGCCTTCTGTTGGGAAGTGGAGAAGAGATGCCGATAGTCGGGATCGGTAAGCAGGGCAAAGATGGCCTTCTTGTGCAGCAACTTGGAACGGAATGAGTTGACCAGACACACGCGTCGATCCCGATAGGCCTGAAAAACCGGCTGACATTCCTGGTCCCGCTCCAGATACTCGTTGGTCAGGAGGCGCCGATACACCAGGTGGATGGGCTGGCCTTCGTGCCGCAGAAAACCGCCCTGATATTCCAGCTTGCGCGGGTCCGCCACCAGGGTCCGAACCCCCCGGCTCTGGAAGAAATTCTGCAGAATCCCGAACTCGTAGCGGGTCGGCAGCCCATCGTAGTCGATCACCGCCAACACCGGCTCGTCTCGTCCTCCCCAGAGGCGATAGGATTCCAGGAGGGCCTGCAGCAGCCGCTCCGAGCAGAAGGGGGCGCGCAGGGAATGGTCCTTCAGAAAGCAACGCATCACGCGGGAGCCCAGGAAGGTCTTCAACATGATGTCCCCATAGCCGATTCCGGCAGGGGATTCGGCGTTGTATTCCACGAAGCGGCAGGTCCCGCCCGAGAGGAAGCCGTCCAGACGCGACGAGACGGAGACCTCGGAATACCCGGGATCGATCTCCAGAAGGCGGCGTTCCCCCTCGCTCAGGCCCAGGAAATCCTGGAGTTCTGGCGAGGCCAGGATGATGGGAACCAGGGCCAGCATGGCCCCCACCACTCCTCTGACAGCTCGGTCCAGCAGGTCGAACTGCTCGCGGGTGATGAAGCAGGGGCGGAGGAAAGGACAGAGCAGGCGCTCGCCAAAGAGGACACAACGCTCGCGAAGCTCCTGCTGAAGCTCCTCGGCGAAGAGGCGGGGGTCGCTCTGCTCCAGCAGTTCTTCGTAGCGCAAGACCGCAGCCTGGCAGCGTGCTTCACTGGCCGCCGCTTTGAGGGCCAGCTCCTTCAAATCCATCGACACGACTTCCTCCCAGGAGCTTGTACGGTTCGGCAGGGTGGGGAGGGTTCCTATGCTGCACCCCGGTGTAGAAAACGCAGGTTCATTTGCCTGAAGATCGAAGAGGAGGCAAAATTCAAGCGGAGCGGGGGTGCCCCGGCCTTCCCTACCGCCTGGCAGCGCTCGGAACTCCCCAAGCCAGGAGAACGTCATGGCGAATCTCTTCCATCTCATCTCGACACTGGTCGACAAGTCCATCCTGACCAACACAGACATGAATGAGCTGATGGGGTCCTCCTACCACCCTCGCTACCCGGATCTCCTGGACATCCTGGTCGAGAAGGGGGTCTTGGAAACCGCTGACCGGGAGGAACTCAAAAAACGCGACTTCCTGGTCCTGAGAGATCACCTGCGTCTGAAGGGCATTCTGGACTGACGGCGTTGCCGCATGGCGAAACCAGGAAGGCTTCCCCCGGGCCCGGTCGCCAGTCCGGAGCCAATTTGCTGTTGAGTACGTGGTCGCGCCAACGCCCCCCGATCAGCAGATAGTCGCGGGCCAGGCCCTCCTTTTGGAAGCCCAGGCGCCTCAGGACCGCAGCGCTGCGCTCGTTTTCGGGAAGATGGGCGGCCATGACCCGGTGTAGGCGCATCTCACGGAAGACGAAATCCAAGGCGGCCCCCAGGGCCTCGGTCATCAGGCCCTGGCCTACATACCGGGCAGCCAGGGCGTACCCCAGGTGGCAAGCCTGGAAAGACCCGCGAAGCACGTTGGTAAAATTGGCCACCCCCGCCACCTCCCCGGGGGACTGCCGGGGGATGAGCAAGAGGCGCAGGGACTGATCCTGGTAGTACTCTTGCACATCCAGGGCCAGCCGCATCCGCCAGTAGTCCTCGGTGAACCAGGTCTCATGGCGTAGCGGTTCCCAGGGAGCCAGGAACTCCTGATTCTCCCGGGCATAACGGGTTATCGAGGCGACATCGGCCATTCGGCCGTGCCGGACGATCAGGCGCCTGGTCTCCAGGCGGACCATGCTCAGGCTTCGCCGGTGTCGGTGAGGCGGCCGGACATGAGGTCTTCCATCGGATAACCGATCTTGCGCAGTGAATCTATCACCGCCTGCCGGTCGGAGATCAGATTGACCCAGCGACCCGCCAGGACGTCGGCGGTCGCCTCGTCCTCCACGGCCAGCATCGTCAATTCGGCCAGGGTATCCAGGACCTCTTCCCGACGCGAGGCCAGCACCTCACGGGAAAGTTCCACCGTGCACTCGCGAACCCCCCGCATGCGCTCTTCCATGACGGGGACGCGACGCAGCAGGTCCAGCGCCTCGTCCGGGTGACTCCGCACCAGGGCACGCGCCAGAAGGACCCGGCCCTGGAGGCGCAACTCGCGATCGGCCAGTCCAGTCAGGGCACCTCGTGCCTCCTCGAAGCGGTCCAGGGAGAGCCAGGCCTGGCCCAAGGCCAGAAGGCCCTCGTCTTGAGCTCGCGGGGATAGCCCCTTGAGGCCTTTGCGGGCGCGCCGCAGAAGCTCCATCAAAGGGTCCGCCAACTGACCGTTGCGCACCAGGTCTGCTGCCTGCCGCAAGGCCAGGGCCGCGGCCAGCTCCTGCGCCGGAAGACGCTCGAGCTCGGCCAGGGCCTCGCCGATCAGCTCCTGGGCTGCGGCCTCGTCAGCAGCCACGCGGCGGGCGGCCGCCACCGCCAGGAAAGCCTCGCAACGGAGCCGGGGGACCTCCTCCTGCCGCGCCGCCTCCTCAGCTTCCCGGATCACCTGGGTCGCCCGGGCCACATCCCCCCAGGACAATTCCTGGATGGCCAGGGATGCCAGGGTGACGGACTGGGCAACCCCGGGTTCCAGCGCCCGGGCTGCCCCAAAAGCCTGGTCCTGAAGATTGCGGGCCCAGGATTCTTCACCCAGACGCGCCAGCCCTTGAGCCAGCGCGGACAAGAGATTGGCCCGCAGACGCAGGTCGGGAAGCTCGCGAGCCGCGTTGGCCGAAGTCTGGAAGAGTTCCAGGGAGCGCTCGCGGGTAACCCCGGCGGCGACGGCCATGGCCAGGGCAGAGCGGGTCTCGGAATCGATCCGGGTCTCGGCCGGAGACTCCCAGGATTCCAAGGCATAGAAGGCCAGATCTCGAGCCCGGGAGCCCTGTCCGGCTGCTGCTGCGCACCCGGCCAGGACCGACAGGACACGCGCTCGTTCTTCGAGGTCCGGAATCTGGAAGGCCAAGGCCGCCGCCATGTTGAGCGTCTGCTGCCCGGCGCGAAGAGCCCTGGACTCGTGGCGAGCCAGGGCCAGCCACCCCAAGACTCGGGCCTTCAGACCCGATTCTTCCAAGGTTTCGGCTACCGCCCCCAGGCGTTTCAGGACTTCCTGCCAGCCGAATTCGTCGGGCTGACCCGACAGAGCCCGCAAGACGCCCACCAGGGTGCGCTGGCGCTCCTCCGGGGAACGAATCTGGACGACGACTCCGGCCAATTCCTCCAGGGCCGATGGGACCCAATCCTCGGAACTGCGCTGAATAGCTTCCCGGGCCAGGTAGACCAGGGCAGCACCGCGTTGGACCTCCCAGCGGAAGAGACTGGCCACCTCCAGGGCAGCGCGGAAGGCCGTCAGAGGTTCGTCCGAGTTGCGGAACCGGCTCAAGGCCTCCTCCAAACCCTCCGGTTCCTCGGGAGGTTCAGGAGGGAGGGTAGCCGCCTTCTTCCGGCGCACGCCCAGAAGCGCCTGTTCCCGGGCCAACCCGGCCAACATGTGATCGCGTTCGTCTTCCTCTTCGATCCGACGGGCCAGTTTCATGGAACTCTTCAAAATCTGGATGCGAGCCTCGCGGGACAGGCGCTCGGAGCGGGCCAGGCGCAGACCGTAGGAGGCCGAACGGCCGGGCGATCGAGCGTTGTCCAGGATGGGCAGGACTGCCTCGGCTCCCAGCATTCGGGCCAGTTCGGTAAGCATCACGACGAAGAGGGTCCCGGCCTCGTCGGCCAGGTCGAAAAGGACCACCCGGCTGGCTTCGGCCAGCAACTCCCGGGCCTGTTGCAGGTCGCCCTCCTCCGCGGCCTGCCAGGCCAGCAGAAGGAAAGCCTGCAGGCGGGAGGCCTCACGATGCAGCAGACGCGCCCGCTCGCGCGCCAGCTCGAAATTCCCGCGGTCGGCGTGTTCATGCAGCCCCTGCGCCGCCTCCCGGGCACGCAGGCGAGGCAGGCGCAAAGCATAGCTGACGATCCGGGGCAGGTCCCGCTCTTCCAAGGCCGCCCGCAGACAACGGCGGAGGTCATCCAGGACGGCCTGCAACGAGCCGGTTCGAGCCAACTTGGCCTTGACGTAGGGGCCCTCGCCCAACCAGTGCAGGACCGAGAAGTCCCGGCGTCGGGAAGTGCGAGCAAAGCGATCGCAGTGATGGCCCAGGTAGAACCAGCCGTAACGATCGTCCATCTCCTCCCACGAGGGGTAGGCCTCACGGAAGAAGCTGATCACCTGCTCGTGCACCTGGACCAGGTCCCGGCGGAAGCGACGGGACAAGAAGTCGGCCATGCGGGCATGGAAGAGGCGATAGCCAGTATCACAGTGATGCAGGAGGGGACGCAGCCACCCCAGGACACGACGAACCCGGATCGCCGAAATGCCCAGGAAGTCCACCAGGCTGGTGGCAGGAAGCGGCTCGCCCGCCTCGCACAGCGCGCAAGCCACGCGCACGATCTCGTCATGAAGATCTGTCGGCGCGAGGTCCAGGATCTCGTTCCACAGAGCCGCCAGCGCTGACTCCAGCGAAGGCGGAGTCAGAGCCAGGTCGTGGACAGCCAGCAGTTTCTCCTGTAAAGCCAGCACCAGGTGCCGGGCCACCAGGAAGTTTCCACCCGAATGCCGGACGACGGCCTCGATGGTCTCGGGAGCCTCACAACCCGGCTGGGTAGCGACCCAATCCTTGAGCGCGGCCAGATTCTCGGGGCATGCCGAATCCCAGCGGAAGAGCCGGGCACCTCCGGCGCAAAGGCCCTCCAGATGGGAACCCGGGCGGGTGGTGATGACCACCGTGACGCCCGTCAAAGCCCGATCGAGGCCAGCAAACCCAGACGAGTCGACCAACTCCGGAGCGCGTTCCAGGGAATCGATCAGGACCAGCCGCTGGCCTCCATCCCAAGGCGGCAGATGGTCGGAGGCCCAACGGGCGGCCTCATGGGCCGGCTCGGGCACGCGACTGCCCCCCAGGTCCAGTTGTCCCAGCAAGGCGGCCCAGAAACCGTGAGGGCGATGGGTGCCCAGGGGCTTGCGGATCTCTACGATGGGTGAGCCCGGACAGGAGTGGGCCAGACCTCTCAGAAAGGCCGTCTTGCCTATGCCGGGCTCACCCACCAAGACCCAGGTGGATACGCCTTCCTCTAAAGCCTCCTGCAGTCTGGAGTGCAACCAATCTCGGGTCGGCTGGCAGGATTCCGGCAGACGGCGCGGGTTCTTAGAGGAAGGCATCAAGGCTCCATGGGA
>JAAZKF010000207.1 GCA_012799975.1 Burkholderiales bacterium | reverse complement strand
TGCGGAATCCGCTCTCCTGTTCTCCGGGTTGCAGGTACAGACTGCATCCCGACGCCACGGCCTCACGGGTGCAGGCCTCGCACAGCATCTGGGCCTGGCCGGCGAAGTCATCGATTTCCAGGGGTGCGCGCAGAATCGCCTGGATGCTCTGGTAATAGGCCTCACGCCGACGCAGGTAGAGCAACACTACCCAGGCGCCGGTTAGGGCCAGGGCCGTGGTCACCAACCACAACAGGTACAGTGCCATTCGAATTCTCGTCACCAAACCCCGGCAGGGAATGGGGCCGCAGGATGGGCAGGAGATTCCTGCGTCACAGGTCCGGTTCCTGCGTCCTGGGGTCGTCCTGGGGTGTGCCCCGCCGGTTTGAAGTCCTCTCCTCTCCCCTGAATCTGCCGCCTGGCGCAGCATTCGGCCGCCGTTATCAGGTCCAGCCATACCCGGTGTGGCTGGGAGGGGCCCGTCTGCGTCGTCAGGCGCACCTTTGCGGTGCTCACTTCTTTTTTTCCGGGTAGCCTTCGTCCCCGAGGCATGCCTTCCTCGCATCCAGGCCCGCCTCGACGCCCCCGGTTCTCGGGCCAGATGGCGTATTCAGTTCTCCTTCCAGGCCGTGACCGCAGGAGGGACAGAAGCGATTTCCCTCCAGAGTCCAACCCCCGCAGCGGGCGCAGGGGCGCCCTCCTCCCTGGGTACGGCCACAACCCGGGCAGAAGGCCATCTGAAAGCCGACCCGCTGGCCGCATCCCGAGCAGCG
Source organism: Burkholderiales bacterium (assembly GCA_012799975.1). Lineage (GTDB taxonomy): Bacteria > Vulcanimicrobiota > Xenobia > Xenobiales > Xenobiaceae > Xenobium. The sequence continues at coordinate 8,334 of JAAZKF010000207.1, read as the reverse complement.
CGGGCAGGCCAGCAGCACCGAAACCCAACGCTTGCCTGTCCGTCCGTACCCCAGCACCTCCAACAAGGCCCCGATACCCAACAGGGCAATGCCCAAGGCTGCGACCCGGAACCCCGGTCCCAGGAAATCGGCCGGCTCGAGTCCCCGTGGCATCAGATCCAGGGGTTCGGCGCCCACCTTGGCCAGGAAGGAGTTCAAGCCCATGAGCGAGAGTTGGATCCGGCCCAGGGTGTAGGCGGTCCTCTCCGTCACCAGGTTGATATCCCAGAAGAGAAGGCCCGCGGAAGCCGCCGCCAGGACAAGCTGTACCCCCGGCCAGGGACGCTTCAGGAGGGCCATGAGCACAGCCAGGGTCCCACAGACCAGCAGCCCTCCTCCGTGGAGGAAGAGACCAGGGACGGGGACTCGCAGCGACAAGAGGGGCACACTGGCGAAAGCCAGGAAGGGCGCCAACTGCAGGAGCAGGCCGCCGGCCAGTTCCAGACCCGAGGCCCAACGGACCAACAAAGGGGTTGGAGGTCTCATCGGGTCCTTGTTCCGGACCTTCCTTCCTGCTCCTGCCCCGGAGGAGGAGGCACCCGACACAGGACGAAGGGCCCGGCCCGACAGCCCCCGTGGTTGTCGATTCCTGTTTCTTGGAGGCCCCCATGGGAGACAAGCCCCAGAAGCCAGTCAATCCCGTCCTGGCTGAAGTGCTCAAGATCGAGCGGACCGAGAAGGACTCAGTTTCCTGGGTCAAGGCATGAAGACCAGCCTGAACCCACCGTCTGGCGTGGAGTCGTCGACCTCCCCCGTCCGACAGGACGCGGGACAGGTCATGCCCGATGGCGGGTTCAGGCCCGACTCCGGCCGCCTGCGACCGGCCCTGAAACTCACCGAATCCTGCAATCTGGCCTGCCGCTATTGCTATCAGGAGGGGCGCCTGGACTCGGGACAGTTCATGTCCACCGAAACCCTGGAGCGGATCCTCTCGGAGGTAGCCGACAACACCCGGGGAGCCATGCACCTGCTGTGGTACGGTGGCGAACCCACCCTTTTCGGGACCCGACGCTTCGCCGACGCTTTGGAAAGAGCCGCCCGCGCGTTTGCGGGACGTCCCCTCTATCACGGCGTGCAGACCAACGCGACCCTGATCGACGAGGAGTGGGCCGACCTGCTGGCGGCCCACCGTTTCGCCGTGACTGCCAGCCTGGACGGCCCGGCCTGGTTGCACGACTCCCAGCGTCCAGACCGCCGGGGAGAGGGGACCCACTCCCGGGCCATGGCCGGAATCGCTGCCCTGCAGGCTCGAGGCATCCAACCGCGGGTTTCAGCGGTCCTCACCCCGAAGAGCCTCCCCCACGCCGAAGAGCTCGTCGACTGGTTTGCCGAGAACGGCCTTCAGGAGGTCGACTTCGTCCCGTCCACCCGATGCGCTCGGGGGCGATTCGAAATCGAAGTGGATGGAGAGGCTTTCGCCGACTTCATCGTGAGGGTCTTCAACCGCTGGCTGGAACTGGGCCGGACGGATTTCCGCATCCGCTTCCTCTCCGAACTGGCCCGCAAGATGGCCGGACATCACCCCTACTTCTGCAAGTTGGAAGGCAGTTGTTCTCAATTCGTCGTCTTCGGCTGGAACGGGAACGTCTACCCCTGCGACGAGTTCTCGGGACTGCCCGAGACCTGCCTGGGGAACATCCACCGGAATTCCCTGACCGAGCTGCGCAATTCAGAACGCGCCCAGGCCCTCTTTCGCGAGTGGGCCACCATCCCGGAGGCCTGCCTGGACTGCCGCTGGATTCGGCTCTGCCGGGGCGGCTGTCCCTGGGAGCGCCGGCTGGGCGGAAGCTCCACCAACCCGACCATCATGTGCTCGGCCCTCAAAGCGCTGTACGAACGCCTGGCCCAGGAACTCCCGGGCACGGCCGAGCGCTGGGGCGCCGCCTGACGAACCCGGCTCCCACTTCAGGCGGATTCAGGGGTCCCCCCGACGTTGATCCGCACACTCTCCTCGGGCAGGGCCAGGGACTCGGGGACACTGACCAAAGAAGCCAGATGGAAGACGACCTCGGCTCCGACGGTAAGACGGCGCACCAGATCGGCGTCGGTCACGCAACCGCGCACCACCTCAACCGAGCAGTCCTCAAGAGCCTCCGGGCTACCAGTCCGAAAATCGTCCAGGACCAGCACGCGGCATCCCATCCCTGCCAGGCGGCGGGCCAGATGGCTTCCGATGAATCCGGCTCCTCCGGTCACGACCGCAGTTCTCAGGAAGCTCACGGTCGGGTCCTTTCACGGTGGAACTCGAGGGTCCTGCCGGCCGATTCTGGCAAGGAAGCCCGGGTGGATGTGCCGAACGCTTCCAGCAACCCTGGAAATCGAGCGATCCGATGAACCAGTTACCATTGTTCCCCGTCACCGTAGTGGGCAGCCTGCCCCGTCCCCCAAGTCTCATAGAGGCCATGGGCCGGGCCCGGCAAGGCCAGCTCGCCCCCGCCGAACTGGAGACTCACGTCCAAGCGGCGGTCGAGGCGGCCATCCGGCTACAGGAAGAGTGCGGAGTCGACGTGGTCAGCGACGGTGAACAGGCCCGTCCCGACTTCTACTCGTTCATCGCCGAACGGGTGGATGGGGTGAAGCTGCTGAGCCTGCAGGACCTGGCCGGACACGTCGAAGACCGCCCCTTCTTCGAGAGGTTCCTGGCCGATCTGGAAGTCCCCCTCTCCTCGGTGCGCCTCCCCGTGGTCGTCGCTCCCCTGCGGCGCCGGGACTCCCTGGCCGTGAGTGAGCTGCGACGTGCGCAACGATTGACCGACAGGCCGATCAAGGTCGCCCTGCCCGGCCCCTACATGTTGACCCGCTCGGCCTGGGTCCAGGCCTTGTCCTCGCGCCCCTACCAAGACCAGGAGGACCTGGGGCGCGACGTCGTGGCCCTGCTGCGCCAGGAGCTGGAGGATCTGGGAGAAGCCGGCTGCGCCTTCGTGCAGTTCGATGAACCCATGCTGGCCGATGTCGCCTTCGCCGAGCCCGAGGCGCGCGGGAACATGTTGCGCGCCGTCTTGTCGCGGCAGCTCGACCCGGACAGCGAACTGGCCTTTGCCGTGGACCTGATCAATCGAGTGGTGGATGGATTCGAAGATATGCGGACCGGCCTGCACGTCTGTCGAGGCCATTGCGCCCCGCAGGACAAGATCCGCCTGAGAGGCAGCTACCATCGGCTTCTCCCCTATTTCTGCGGTATGAAGATACGCCAGTTCGTCCTGGAATACGCCTCTGAACACGAAGACCACCTGGAGGCCCTGGCCCGCCTGCCCGCCGGTCGGGAGATCGGATTGGGGGTCCTCAATCCCCGGACGGCCGAGATGGAACCCGTCGAGACGGTGGTCTCCAAGACTCGCAAGCTGGCCCGGACCATCGGCCCCGAGCGGGTCTTCCTCAACCCCGACTGTGGCTTCGAGGCCTTCGCCAACCGGCCCGTCAACACGACCACGGGAGCTGCTGCCAAGCTGCGCGTCCTGGCCCTGGCCGCGGCTCGACTGCGCCGTTCCTTCGCGGACTCCTGAGGGGCGTGCAGGGGCCCGAAAGGTCCTTCCGAAGGCACCGTGGAACTTCCGCCCTCCAAGTCCCGACCCGGCGGTCATCCGGGAATTGGACGGAGATTGCCCGATGGAAGAACAGACCCTGATACTCCTCGCACCCATCAGCGGTTTTACCCTCCCCATTGAAGAGGTACCCGATCCGGTTTTCGCCGGAAAGATGGTCGGCGACGGCATCGCAATAGACCCGACCAGCCAATGCCTGGTGGCTCCTTGCGACGGGGCCGTCGTCCAGATCCATCCCTCCTGCCATGCCCTGACGGTGGCCCACCCCTCCGGGGTCGAGGTCCTCATGCACATCGGTTTGGATACGGTGGCCCTGAAGGGGCAGGGATTCCAGCCCCGGGTCCAGGTCGGAGACCAGGTCCGGACCGGCGATCCGCTGCTGGCCTTCGAGGCCGACGAAGTCGCCTCGCGAGCCCGCAGCCTCCTGACCGAGATGGTCATCACCAACGGCGAACTCGTCGCGAGCTACCAGCCTGTAAGCGGGCCCGTGGAAGCCGGACGCGACCCCGTCCTGACCCTCCATCTGGTCACCGCCGACGAACCCGCCCGGAAAGCCGTCGGTCCCACCTCCACCTCGGCCCCGGTCGTGGTTTCCAACCCCCAAGGCCTGCATGCTCGGCCAGCCGCCGTCCTGGCCAACCTGGCCAAACGCTTCCGTTCGGAAGTCCAGCTCGTGCGCCGAGACGAGCACGTGAACGCCAAGAGCGTGGTGGCCCTGATGACCATGCAGGTTTCCCACGGCGAGATGGTGCGTTTCCGGGCCACCGGCGAGGATGCCGAAGAGGCCGTGGCTGCACTGGCCGAGGCCCTCGCGGAAGGGCTTGGCGAAGAGAGTTCCGCTCCCCCGGCGCCGGTTGCCTCCCCTGCCCACCCACCCTCCCCGACCATCCCGGAAGAGCCCGGGGTCCTGCGAGGCGTGGGCGCCTCCTCGGGACTGGCGGTCGGCAAGGTCTTCCAACTCCGCCGCCAGGAGATGGAGGTGACCGAGATCGGCGGGGATCCCGCCCACGAACGCCGCCGCCTGGACGCCGCCCTCGAGCAGGCCAAAGGCGAGTTGGAGATGCTCCAGACCCGTATGAACGCCGAAGCAGATCCGGCCAAGGCGGGAATCTTCGCAGCCCACCGCGAGCTTCTGGACGACCCGGATCTGGTCGAGGTGGCCCAGGCGGGAATCGCCGCCGGCAAGAGCGCCGGCTACGCCTGGAAGAGGGCCTATTCGGCCCAGGTCGAGCGTCTGGCCTCCCTGAAGAACGAGCTGCTGGCCGCCCGGGCCACGGATCTGCGCGATGTGGGCGAACGCGTCCTGCGCCTGGTGGTGGGCGAAAAGACCCGGCAGATCGAGATGCCTGCCGAGACCATCCTGATCGCCGAGGACCTGACACCCTCCGATACGGTAACCCTGGACCGCAGCAAAGTGCTGGGATTCGCCACGATCCTGGGCGGCGCCACCTCGCATGTCGCCATCCTGGCCCGTTCGCTGGACCTGCCCGCCCTGGCCGGGATGGACCCCCGAGCCCTGGAAATCCCGGATGGCACTCCGGCGGTATTGGACGGTACGAAGGGAAGACTCCGGGTCGACCCTTCCGAAGAGGAGATGGCCCGGTGCCAGGCCGACCTGACCCGCCAGCTCGAACGCCGCAAGGCACTGCTGGAGGCCGCCGACCAGCCGGCCATCACCCTGGATGGGCACCAGGTCGAGGTAGCAGCCAATATCGGCTCGGTGGCTGACGCCGAGCAGGCCATCAGCCTGGGTGCCGAAGGCGTGGGACTGCTGCGCTCGGAGTTCCTGTTCATGGGCCGCGCCACCCCGCCTTCCGAGGATGAGCAGGTGGAGATCTACGCGGGCGTGGCCAAGGCACTGGGCCCTGAACGCACCCTGGTAATCCGCACCTTGGATGTCGGCGGGGACAAGCCGCTCCCCTATCTGCCCATCCCCAAGGAAGAGAATCCTTTCCTGGGCGAGCGAGGCCTGCGCGTCATGCTGACCCGACCCGACCTGTTGCGAACCCAGTTCCGAGCCCTCCTCCGAGCCGCCGGTCTGGCCCGACTCATGGTGATGTTGCCGATGGTGACCACCATCCAGGAGTTCCAGGAGGCCCGCCAGATCTTCGAGGAGGAGCGCGCCCTCCTGGACGCGCCCCAGGTCAGCCTGGGCCTGATGATCGAGGTTCCTGCCGCCGCCCTGATGGCCGAGGTCTTCGCCCGGGAGGCGGATTTCTTCTCGATCGGCACCAACGACCTGACCCAATACACGCTGGCCATGGACCGCGGACACCCGAAACTGGCTGCCCAGGTGGACGGCCTGCACCCAGCGGTGCTCCGCCTGATCGAGGCCACCGTCAAAGGAGCCCGCAGGTACGGAAGATGGGTCGGCGTGTGCGGCGGAATAGCCGGAGACGTCCAGGCTGCCCCCCTGCTGGTGGGTCTGGGCATCGATGAACTCTCGGTCGCCGCCCCTGTAATTCCGGCCATCAAAGCCCGGATCCGGGAACTGACGCTGGCCCAGTGTCAGGACCTGGCTCGCCGGGCCCTGGACTGCGAGACCCCGGCGCAGGTGCGCGAGTTGACGGAGGTGCCGAATTGAGCCCGTTCAAGAAAGCCTTCGGCCTGCTGCAGCAGATCGGCAAGTCCTTGATGCTGCCGGTCTCGGTACTGCCCGTGGCCGGTATCCTGCTGGGGATCGGCTCGTCGAAGTTCTCGTGGATCCCCCTGATCGTCTCCAACATGATGGCCGCCTCGGGCGACGCGATCTTCGCCAACCTGCCCCTGATCTTCGCCATCGGTGTAGCCCTGGGCCTGGCCAACAACGATGGGGTCTCGGCCCTGGCTGCGGTGGTGGGCTACCTGGTGATGGTGGCCACCATGGGCGTGATGGCCATGGTCCGAGGCCTGCCGGTCGAATTCATCAAAGGGATCAACCTGGACACCGTGGTGCTATCGGGCAGCGAGATCATCCGCAACCCGGACCCTGGAGGACCGATCTTCCTGGGCGGCATCGTGGGCATCCGCTCGATCGACACCGGTGTTTTCGGCGGCATCCTGATCGGCGCCGTGGCCGCCTGGCTCTTCAACAGATACTACCGGATCAAGCTGCCGCCCTACCTGGGTTTCTTCGCCGGGAAGCGGTTCGTGCCCATCGTCACGGCCTTCGCAGCCATCGCCCTGGGCATGCTTCTCAGCTACGTGTGGCCCCCCATCCAGGGAGTCATCCGCACCTTCGGTATGTGGGCGGTGGCAGGAAACCCGTCCTTGGCGGTCTTCCTGTATGGAGTCGTAGAGCGCAGCCTGCTGCCCTTCGGCCTGCACCATATCTGGAATGTGCCGTTCTTCTTTGAGATCGGGGACTTCGTCAACGCCGCGGGCGAGCACATCCACGGCGACATAAAGCGCTTCTTCGCCGGGGACCCCACCGCCGGAATCCTGGGCGGCGGGTTCCTGTTCAAGATGTGGGGACTGCCGGCGGCGGCCATCGCCATCTGGCACTGTGCCAAGAAGGAGCGGCGGGTCGAGGTGGGAGGCATCATGGTCTCGGCCGCCCTGACCTCGTTCCTGACCGGCATCACCGAACCCATCGAGTTCGCCTTCCTTTTCGTGGCGCCGCTGCTGTACGGCGTGCACGCCCTGATGGCGGGCCTCGGCTTCGTGCTGATGTACGTCATGGGGGCCCGAATGGGGTTCACCTTCTCCCAGGGCTTCATCGACTACGTGCTGTATTTCGTCATGGACACCAAACCCTGGCTGGTGCTGGTGCTGGGCCCCATCTATGCGGTGTTCTACTACAGCGTCTTCCGCTTCCTGATAACCCGCTTCAACCTCAAGACCCCGGGCCGCGAAGACAGCGAACCGGCCGCCGCCGTGACGGGGGGTGCCGCCGAAGCCGGAAGCCTGCCGGCCCAGGTGGTCCTGGCCCTGGGTGGCCGGGGCAATATCTCCGCCCTGGACGCCTGCATCACCCGTTTGCGGGTGGGCCTGGTCGACATCAACAAGGCCGACCCCGAACGCCTGAAGGCCCTGGGGGCCGCCGGCGTGGTCCAGGTGGGCAACGGTCTGCAGGCCATCTTCGGAACCATGTCCGAGAACCTCAAGACCGACATCGAGGAGTTCCTGGGTTCTACGGGTCCAGACCAGCCGCAGACGGCCGCTCCGACAACTCCCGCAGCGAGCGCGAAGGCCGAACCCGTGCAGATCACCCCCGAGTCGGCCGAGCGGGCCCGGATCCTGCTGGGCGCCCTGGGCGGACGGGAGAACCTGCGCGAGGTCTCCCCCACCGCGCTGACCCGGGTCCGGGTGGTCCTGATGGACCCCACCAAGGTCGATCCGGACACATTGAAGACCGCCGGGGTCGGCTTGATGCAGGTGCGCCCGGACACCCTGCACCTGCTGGTGGGAGTCGGAAAGGCCGAAGCCACCGCCGCTGCCATGCAAGGCTGAGCCGGCGTATCCGACCGCATACCGGGGGGGTCAGGTCGTGCCAGCAGCAGAACCAAGCCACAGAACCAAGCCCAACACCTGGTGAGGGTTCCCGACCTGGTCTTGCGGAAATGCCGCAATTCCACGGAGGGATATGGCCTGGGCGCCAAGCCTGACGGAGCAGGCGTAGTCCAGCCCTACTCCAGTTCGAAGACCCCTGTATACAACTTGTGGTAGCGGCCTTCCAGGGCCAGCAGGTCCTCGTGGGTGCCGCGCTCCAGGATCTCGCCGTGTTCCATCACCAGGATCGCGTCGCAGTGGCGCACGGTCGACAGGCGATGGG
>JAAZKF010000206.1 GCA_012799975.1 Burkholderiales bacterium | reverse complement strand
GTTCCCGGCAGGGCTGTATCAGATGCAGGTGGACGCCCCGGGTCAGTTGCCTTGGGGAACAGACCTGGATTTGCGCGGGGGTGGCGCTGTGGTCCAGGATGCCCGACTCTGGCCTCCAGCAGGGCAGGTGGCCGTGTTCCAATCCGATGCTACCGACTTGATTCCGGCTGACACGGCCGACGATTACTGGGATATCTACCTGGCCCAGGCCGGGGGAGGGGTCGAGAAGATCTCCAACACCCCGGAGGGACAGAGCGCAGGGAACTCGACCTCCCCGGCGATGTCGGATTCCACCCGCTTCATCGTCTTCGATTCGACGGCGCAACTGGTACCTGAGGACCAGAACGACTCCGTCGACGTGTACCGATTCGACCGTGAGACGGGCACCCTGACCTGCCTGACCGCTGTCCCAAAATTCAACAAAAGCTATCATCGCGAATCTTTCCCCTACACCTCCGGAGACGGACGATTCACAGTCTTCGGTTGGCAAGCGGGCGAATTTGAAAACAAGCTGATCTTCCTGCATGATGCCCAGACCGGCGAGTTCACCCAGGTTTCCGTAGGCCTGGCCGAGGACGGGGTCCTCAACGAAGGCTGCGACCTCTCGGCGATCTCGGCCTTCGGGCGTTATATCGCCTTCGAGTCATGGGCCACCAACCTGGTTCCCGAACAGGTCCCTGGTGAGCAATTTTTCTGTAACATCTTCGTCTATGACCGCCTGACCGGGACCACTGTCCTGGCTTCGCCGGCTGTCGACTCAGAGAGCCCCGACCATGACACCATTTTGCCCTCCATCTCGGCCGATGGTCGCCTGGTGGCCTTCATGTCCGTCGCCACGAACCTGCTGGCCGACCCGTCCCCGAGAGGTATGGTCTATGTGCGCGACATGGTAGAGAAAACCACCACCATGGTCTCGGTCGACAATGAGGGGAACCCGGCAGCAGACTATTGCCACCGGCCCGTGATCTCTGGAAACGGCCGCTATGTCACCTTCTACACCGAAGCTGCCCTGGTTCCAGAGGACACCAACGGCAGATTTGACGTCTACATCCGCGATCTGCAGGAAGGAATCACCACCCTGGTTTCCAAGGACGCGACGGGGACCAACGGGGGGAACGCCGGCTCGCTCAACCCGTTGCTCAGCTTCGACGGCACCTTTGCTCTGTTCGAGACCTACGCTACCGACCTGGTTGCGGGTGGGGCGCCCTCGATACATGGTCAGGTCTACGTCCGCGACCTCCTGAATGGCCTGAACGCCTTGGTCTCGCGCACTCCTGCCAATAACCCGGGTAACGGGTGGTCCCTCACGCGCCAGTAATTCCATCGTCCAGGGGCCCGGTCGGACCCCTGGAATCGGCGTCCTGGTGCAATGCAAAGCGCCCTCCCCGTCGTCTCGGGGGAGGCGCTTTTTCGGATGCAGAGATGTCGGGAGCTTTTGATGTCAGGCCATCCAGCACGCGGGTCCCGAACCCCTATGACGGCAGTCATTCCTGGCCGGGTCCGCTTCTGGTTTGATGGGAACGGTGTTTTCATTTTCATGAAGCGCCGCCGAAATCATCATATCAGGGAGGGCTCTCCGCCATGGCTCAAAGCAGGGACCTGTCCAGACCGATCAACCTTTGGAGTATCTGGCTCCTGCCACTCCTACTGGTGGGGGCCCTCTTTCTCGTCGGATGCGGCGATGGAGGCTCTACCACTCCTTCCTCCATCGGAGGCGGAGGCGCTGGTGGAGGTGGAGGTGGAGGGGACATCACCGTTGACCTCGCGGGGAAGGTCACCGATTCTACCGGCGCCCCGGTGGTCGGGGCCCTGGTAAAGCTGCTGCTCGATCCGGGTCCAGCCAAGGCCAGGGTGATGGCCCAGGAGGGCCAGGTCTACCAGGACGCCACCGACCAGAACGGCGACTACGAGTTCTCCGGGTTCCCGGCAGGGCTGTATCAGATGCAGGTGGACGCCCCGGGTCAGTTGCCTTGGGGAACAGACCTGGATTTGCGCGGGGGTGGCGCTGTGGTCCAGGATGCCCGACTCTGGCCTCCAGCAGGGCAG
>JAAZKF010000205.1 GCA_012799975.1 Burkholderiales bacterium | reverse complement strand
TCGACGCGGCCCGATTCGACAATCTCCTCGGCCACAAGCTGGACGAAGCGGCGTACGAAGCGGCGCCCCGTGCGTCCTGAGAGGCCCAATTCTGCAGCGATGCGGTCGGCGAATTCTTTTTGAGTTCCTGGCATGAGTGTCACGTCCTTGTCCTTCGATATTTTTCAGGCCGACGGATGAACGTCGGCCCACAGACCTGGTCAGAAGTACCCAGAAGCCGGCTGCCCACCTTCCAAGTTGCCATCCCAGACTCTCGATGCCCAGCCACCGCACTGTCAAGGTTCGCACGCAGCGGTACTCCAGGAAGAAACTGCTCCTGTCTGTAAATATTCCTCCTGGCTCCGAGATCCAATCCCCAGGCAGGCCAGGAGCTTTGTGGAATCCCCCGGATCGGCCCGCAGGCTTGGGAGAGACCGGGGCGCCTATTCGCTATATAGGTTTCTTGGCCTGCCGCATCAAGCCGGTGAGAACGACAAGACTTTTCCCCATCGGTCACGAATCTACCCCAGACCCGCTCCGTCCCGGGGCGGGCTACCTTCCTGCCCCCGGGGGGGCGGGCTGAATAGTATAGGAGCGCCCCGGCGTGCTCGATCCGCTCTTCACACTCAGTTCCCAGAATCAGAGGTTGACAGAGAATACCCAGCGATCCAGCGATGCCGTTCGAACCCAGGCCCTCAAGGAGGGCAAGGAAAAGGGGCGTCGGGGGAACCTGGATTCGGCCGAAATCTCTTCGGACCTCAACGAGATGGGAGAGGACCTCCTGGGTTCGATGGACCCGGACCTTTTCGGTCGGAGCGGAAGATCTTCCCTCTTCAAGAAAATGTGGGAAGAGACGGTGGAACAGGAGGCCGAGGAGAGGGAGGAGGGGGAAGAGTCCGGCCGGCGTCATCGAGACGGTCTGCTCATGGAAGTCCAGGAGTCTCCAAACGAATCCGACGAACCACCCCCTCCTGAAGAGCCGGCTCCACCATCTCCCGTCCTGGATGTGGCGGAACCACCGGAATCCAACCCGGAGGATGAGCCTGCGACAGACGAACCTCCACAGGAGGACTTGCCTCCTGTCCTGCCTGGCCGCGAGGTGCTGGAATTCAGCGCTCCGGAAAAGAAGACCGAGGCCCGGATCGAGAACGAGCCCTCGATGGTGCGCCCGACCGACCAGAACTCGCTGCTGGATATTTCCGAGGGGTTCCTGCTGCACGAGTCCACGGTCGAGTTCGAGGCCTCGGACGAGGACGCCCCGGATCTCGAAGAGGAACCCCTCCCGGTCCACCTGGAGGCCGTGCTGGAGGCCTTGATGCAGGGAGACTCCCGTAGCCCGGCCTGGCCTCGCTTGCAGAGGCTGTTGGGGCGTTTCGGGGCCGGGGTACTGGGGATGTGCGTCGGGAAGAAAGCCCGGGTCTGCCTGCTCCCCAAAGGCAGCGGGCTGAAGTCCCATCCGGCGGTCCGGGCGGTCGTGGGGAACGGCCAGGCCCGCGGCGGCGCCTATCTTCCTGAAAGCCGGACCTGTCTGGTGGAGGAGGAGGCCCTGTCGGCTCCGCCCAGGGGGTTTCACCCGGTCTTATTCTATTTCGCCCAGGCCTGGGACCATGCCCTGGGAGGAGAGGATTTCGCCAGTCTTCAGTCGGCTGCGGTCAAAGCCAGCTTTGATGCCTGTCGACGTGGTCTGCCCGGGCACAACTTCCCGGACGGTTTCGCGGGCGAGTCGCCTGTCCACTATTTTGCCCAGGCGGTGGAGTCCTATCTGTCCGAGAACGATTCCACAGAACCCTTGTGGACCCGCGAGGACCTCTACGATTTCGACCGGTCCATGTTCTCCTACGTAGAGTATCTGTGGCAGCAAGGAAACCGCACGGCGTGAACCTCCTGATCCACCCTCTGCTGAAGACCAGGGACGGACGCAAGACCGGGGAATTTCCCGTCGGTAGCCTGTCCTGGAACGCCGCTACGGGAACGGTCCTGGACTCTCCTGACCGGGACCTCCTTCGGCTCCTTCAGCGGCACTTTTCGTGGCCGATCATGGTCCGTCGAGCCCGGGGTGGACCCGCAAGCGCCTTGCTGCACGAATGGGAGGAGCTGGCTCCGGGCAGTGAGGAACACTTCCGGGAAGCTGTCAACCGACTGCACCGCCTGGGGTTTGTCGCCCTACCTTTGAGCTCGCAGGACTGAGCTGTCGGGACTCCCCAGGATGGGATCCTGTGTGGCTCTCCGGAGCAAAAGCACCGCCATCGGGGGGCGAGACGACTGAAGTGTTCTACATAGGTTCTCAGTGTGGTGCGAAAGGTCGGGCCAGGAGTGTCCCCAGTGGGAGTCCGAGCAGGCTCAAGAGCAGGGCAACCGGCCAATTGTGGCTCAGCATATAGCCGATATAACCACAGACCAGGAGGCCTGCGCCCACCGCCAGAGTGCGCACGGTGCGAAACACGCGCGTCTGTTTGCTGTAACACTCGGGATGGTAGAAGTCCTGTTTGCCTTTAATCTGGACCTCGACGGCATTGGATCGGGTCAGGCTGATCCCGCATTGCCGGCAATCCACCAGCTCGGTCGTCGGACCGCACCTCTGGCAGTAGATGGGTTTGTGGAAGGTCAGTTTCTCGGGAGCATAGACCGAGAAGATGTCCATGGCCTGTTCGCACTTGGTGCATTTGAAGGGCTTGTGCTCATGGCACTTCTTGCAGACCCCGTCGCCGCCGGTGTCCACGGGGGCTCGGCATTTGATGCAAGGGTACGCTGGCACAGCGCCTCCTCGGAATCAAGGAATCTTGGCTAGTTCGTTTCGAGCTCGCAGAGATCCTGCGCGAATGGGGGAATCTGCTTGCCGCACCCCGAAATCCGGGGCGTTCGGGATCCCCCATCAAGACCCGGACGCATGACGAGAATCGGAGGCAGCAGTGAACAGGAATTGGATGGTTGCAGCCCTGGCCCTGGCCGCTTTGCTGATTTGGACGGGCCGTGCTCAGGCCCAGATCCTGATGGTGACCGGGGAATATCAGGTCACCGACGTGGACCGGTCCGAGCAGCGTATCGGCATCGCCTTGAGGGGGGACGACCCGAACCGGCGCCAGAACTGGGTCCACGTCAGGGCCGACACCAAGATCGTTCGACGGGTCTGGCTTAAAGGCGGAGCCTTTCGGGACGAGTTCATGACCTGGAATGGCTTCTTTGACTACGTCCGGAAGGGGACCAAACTGAAGGTCCACGGCGGAAGGGATTGGGACGGAACGATCCAGGCCAAGAAGATCTGGCTGTAGGGTCCATCCGTCGGTGCCGCCGGAGCCCCGAACCTTCGCGAATCACGGCGAAGGCCGGGGTTCCATCCAGCGGCGGATTTCGTCGAAGGTGACCAGTTCACCCCGGTCCATCCCGGGGCAACGCCTCCCCGCTCGCCGCCAGGCATGCGGACTGTACAGGTTTTCGGGCCAGAACGGCCAGGTCCGACACTGTTGGGGCCGGTCCGGGTAGACCCGGCAGAGAGCCTTCCCGGGAATGCTCTGACGATCCAGCATCGTGCAGTCCAGGCCTTGCCCCTCCGGGTCCGGGATTTCCTGCAGGGACCAGCCGCCGTCGATCTGCATGGCGTGCAGGCTCAGGAACTCCCGATAGCCCAGGCCCAGGTTCCGGGCCATCCGCAGCCCCTCACCGCGGGTGAATTCCACAACCCCCGGAGGACCTGTACAACACTGACCACAGCTCGTGCATTCGAAACGCAGGCCTTCAGAGAACCACTCACGGGATGCAGGGGAGCCGGGCATTCTTCTCCTCGCTTCCGATTCCAGACTTTTGCTTCTCGAGGTACGGTGGGACCACTGGTCCTGAAGACATCCAGGAAAGTGACAGGCGCTGTGCCCCCCAGGTTCCCCAGGGACCCGGACGGGAGGCCCTCGGTCGCCTCGCCGCTCGATGGGATGCACCCACGTGGGGGGGGCGGTTCCGCTCAGAAGGCGGGAATCCCTCCCGATAGACCGATGAAGGCATCCAGCGGATCCGGTGCCTGACGCGCCGCTTCCAGCACCAGGCTGGTCCCCTTCTCTCCGGTGGCCAGGTGAACCCGGTCGCACAACTCCAGCAGAATCGAGTAACCCAGCCCCAGCGAGGGGGCCGTCGAGAAGCCGGGCATCAACACGGCCCGAGGCAGGTTGGCGAACTCGATTCCCGGTCCCACGTCATCCAGGCGAAGTCGCACCGCGGCCTCGTCCACGCGAACCTCCAAGCGGCCGGGCGGGCCGTACTTTACCACGTTGGTGGCGGCCTCGGAGACGCAGGTGACCATGTTGAAAACCGTCTCCGGAAGGAAGCCCTGGGCCTGCATGCATGTCTCGACCCGTTGGCGCGCCTGGGGAACGTCGGCCTTGTCCACCAGGGGGAGGGAATCCAACAGCTCACCACAACCCTCCCAATGAGCCTCCAATTCCTCATATTCGCACAGAATCAGCTTGCCCCGGGTGACCGCCTGCAAGGCATCCCGATAAAACTGACGGCGCGTGGCCTCTTCTTCCAGACGGGACTCCACCCAGCGGGCATTTTCCAGCGCCATCCCGGCCTGGGCTCCGACCGAAATCAGCAGCGAGTTCTTCTCGCGGCTCATGGACTCGCCCCGGGTGGCCAGCACCCATAGGAAACCGATCCGCAGATTGCCGGCCGACAGCGGCACGCAGGCCAGGCCGGTATAGCCCTCTAGCTGCAGGATCCCGGCCGCCGGATCGGGATCCTTCTCGGGGTCCTTGATCACCCGGATATTCTGGGTGGGTGCCAGGCGATCGCAGAAGCCGGCGACGGCCTCCTCCAGGCGTTCTGACAACATCGCCCCTTCACACAGCTCCGTCCGGGGTGGCTCTCCGAGCCAGCGGATCCCGACGGCTGCATAGTCTCCCAGGTTGCGCGCGGCCCTCAGGACGGAGTGCACGACGTCGCAGACCCCGAAGGCCTGGCTGAGGGACGAGGCCAGGCTGTAGAGGGTGACCAGGCTTCGACTGGCCCCCAGTTCGGCCTCGGTGCGGCTGGAATCCAGACGGACCAAAGCGGAGGTTCCCAGGTAGACTCCTTGGGGCCCGAAGCGGGGGGTGGGGTCTATCTCGACGATGGGGCCTCGGCGAAGCTGGACCAGGAATGGGGCGATCACGCCTCCCCGCTGCTGCTCGCGAACCGCCCGCAGGCAGGCCACATCGCGTTCCTCGACCAATTCCTCCAAGCGCATCCCCTCCAGGCGATCCTCCCGGACGAACCGGCGGATGGCGGCATTGGCCCAGCGGATCGAGTCGTCCGGCCCCAACTCCAACAAGCCGTCGCCGATGCGGTTGAACAGCTTGCGGTAGCGTTCGTGGACAGGGGCCTCGCTGCTCTGCAGCTCCCACCAGGTTCCGCAAGCCTGAAGGAGCTGACGGGCAAACTTCAGGCTGCCGAAGCGGGTATGGCCAAGATAGGGGACCTCATCCTCCAGGCCGGAACCCACTCGTGGTCGGAAGAAAAGAGGGATCTCCAGGCCCGATTGAGCTGCCCTGGCCAGGACATCGCTGTAACCTCGCAAGGCGGCCGAGACCAGCACCAGGTCGGCTCCGACGCGCTCCAGCATACTCAGGGCCGAGGTCGCCCGGGCGCGATACACGACCCGCCCCCGACGGGCCGCCAGGAGCTCTCCCAGAGAGCGCCGGCGCCGGGGACTTGCGTCGACCAGCAAGGTTTGAAAACTCGAACCAGACAAGAGGCGGATCCTTCTCGCCCCAGCGTGACAGTCCTGTCCCCCTGACAGCCGGCCCGCGCAAAGAAAGAAGCCTCTCCTGGTGGGGGAAGGTGGACCAGTCGAGGCTTGAGCTCAAGATAGCACAGGAGGAAGACCTCAGCTACCCTTAAACCCCACTATTCAGCGGAAGCCCTGGAACGGGTGGACCACCCCAGAAGCGCCTTCCAGTATTCCTTCCGCATCCGGGCGATGTGCTGGATGGAGACCTCCTGGGGGCAGACGGCCTCGCACTCCCCGTGGTTGGTGCAGTTCCCGAAGCCCTCGAGGTCCATCTGGCGGACCATGCCCGCCACCCTCCGGCGAGCCTCGGGTCGACCCTGGGGCAGACTGGCCAATTGCGAAACCTTGGCGGAGGTGAACAGGAAGGCCGAAGCATTGGGACAGGACGCTACGCAGGCGCCACACCCGATGCAGACAGCCGCATCCATGGCGTTCTCGGCATCGTCCTTGGGGACCGGGATGGCGTTGCCATCCGGAGCCGAGCCGACATTCTGAGATACAAAACCTCCGGCCTGGATGATCCGGTCCAGGGCGCTGCGATCCACGACCAGGTCGCGCACGATGGGGAAGGCAGCCGCCCGGAAGGGCTCGATCACGATGGTCTGGCCGTTCTGGAAGTGACGCATCCTCAAAGTGCAGGTGGTCGTGGCGGACAGGGGGCCGTGGGGCACCCCCGTGATCACCAGACCACACATCCCGCAGATCCCTTCCCGACAGTCGCTGTCGAACTCGACCGGGCGCTCACCTCGGCGGGTCAACTGCACGTTCAGCTCGTCCAGCATCTCCAGGAAAGACATCTCGGGCGAGATATCCACCACCTTGTAATCCACCAACCGGCCTGGAGCCTGGGGCCCGTCCTGGCGCCAGACCCGCAGGTTGAAGGACATGCTCTGGGTGCTCATGGCATTCTCCTGCTACTTGTAGCTGC
>JAAZKF010000204.1 GCA_012799975.1 Burkholderiales bacterium | reverse complement strand
GTCACCGCCGGGCCGCCAACCCAACGGGGGTGGATCATATCGAACGATCTCCCGTGCACGATCTTGGCCGGGTGGATCATATCGAACGATCTCGCGGTGGATCATATCGCCCGATCGCTGACATCCTGGGAAGAAGTGGGAAAGACAAACCCGTCTCCCCGGAGAAAGACCCCGAAGAGACGGGTTTGTCTTGATGGTGGAGGTGGCGGGAATCGAACCCGCGTCCGAGAAGGCCCCCACAAGAGCGTCTACGAGCCTAGCTCAGGTTTTGGTCTCGGGCGCGCCGGCTCCCCCGAGCGGGATCCGACAGTTCCATACCCCCTGATTTTCCCCGTTCCAGGCCAGGAGTCGAACCTGAAGGGGTATCCGACGTGGGTGACGCCCGACAGCGCCTCCGTCGGCGAGGGCGCGCGGACGGGCTGCACTAGGCAGCCAGTGCCAGGTTGTTGTTGGCAGTTATTGTTTTAGTTTCCGCTGTTTTTACGAGGTAGCGGCAACTCGACTCGCAGCTCTCGCCAGGACATCTCCCCGTCGAAACCAGTCACCCCCATGTAGAATTTCGGCTCAACCAGAGCAGCTTCAGTATAACACCCGGAGCAACCGGCGCAAGGGCAGCCGGAATCCCTGAATCCGCCGTCTGGTCTGAGAATGGAATGCCCGGGCAGATAGCGGATCAGGGTCAGTCGCGTTCCTTGAGGCTGACGCGCATGGCCCGTTCCATTTCGCGTTTGGCGGTGCGCTCGGCTTCAGCCTCGCGCTTGTCATAGAGTTTCTTGCCTCGGGCCAAGGCGAGTTCCACCTTGACCTTCCCGTTCAGGAAATACATGCGCGTCGGGATCAAGGTCAAACCCTTCTCGCGGGTCTTGCCGATCAGACGCCGGATCTCGTAGCGATGGAGCAGGAGCTTTCGGGGGCGCAGGGGGTCGTGGTTGAAGCGGTTACCCATCTCCCAGGGGCTGATGTTGAGATTCTTCAACCAGACCTCGGCCTTTTCCACCACCGCGTAGGCGTCCACGATGCTGACCCGGCCAGAGCGCAGTGACTTCACCTCCGTCCCGGTCAGCACGATGCCGGCTTCGAAGAGCTCCTCGAAGTGGTACTCGTGACGGGCCCGACGGTTCAGGACAATAGACTTGTTGCGGGGGTTGGATTCGGTCCCGCATTTCCTTTTGGAGGCAGCCATAGTCTCCTAATCCTAGCAAACAAGACTTTTGCGAGACAACGGGAGGGGGAAGGAACGGGCGAGGCCAGCGAGGGATTCCCGGCCGGGTTCCTAGTATCCCGAGCGGGCCCGCGCCAGCATGGTCTCCGGGCCGGAAACCCGCAACTCGGGGTAGAGGCTCTCGTAGCGTTCACGGGCCAGAAGCACCCGGCGCACGAAGAAGCGGGTCTCGGGATAGGGAAGTTCCGGCAGGCCCAGGGCCCCGAACTGAAGCCGCCAATCGTCCACCGTGTGTTGGCCCACGTTGTAGGCCGCCAGGGCCAGGACCTGGTCTCCCTCGAAACGCCTCAGAAGCCAGGCCAGGTACCACCCCCCGGACCTGAGGCTGACCTCCGGCTGACGGAGCGAGGAGGGTCCGCGCCAGGGCAATCCGGCCTCGTCAGCCACCCACTCGCCCGTGCTGGGCAAGAGCTGCATCAGGCCCAGAGCCCCCTGCTCCGAGACGGCCTCGGGGCGAAAACCGCTTTCGGCCAGGGCCACGGCGGCCAGCAGGGAGGGTTCCACCCCCGTGTGGCGGGCGGCATCCACCAACTCCTCCTGGAAGTGCAGCGGAAAGAAGAGCCTCTGGACGGGGGGTAGCAGCGCCACCAGGGGGGCCAGGATGAGAACCATCAAGACCAGCGCCCACGACCGAAGCCAGCGGGCCAGGCGCGCCCGATCCCCCTTCCAACGCCGATGCACCGGCACCGGATGAAGGTGGCACCGGCGCGACAAGGGTGGACGGCGCTGCAATCTGTTGAAGGAAGCTTCCACCAATGTGCAGTCTTTTTGAAGTTGATTCACTGTACCGGTGATTCCGGATCGGAAGGGTTCATCCCTTCCCGAAAGGTGAGTCTCCGACCCGGTTCCAGGTCGGGAAACGGAACCTGCACCGGGGCCTCAGTATATCTCCAGAAGGGGCGTGACCCAATCCTCCCAGGCGGTGTCGACCAGGGCCCTGGTCTGTTCCAAGGTTCCAGAGTTGTCTATCAGCACATCCGCCCGAGCTGCCTTCTCGGCGGCCGGCATCTGGGAACGGATGCGGCGCAGGGCCTCGTCCCGTGAAAGTCCGTCCCGGTCGATCAGGCGACGCAACTGCTCCTCCAGGGGCAGGTCCACCACCCAGACCTGGTCTACTATGGCCTCGGCCCCGTGCTCGAGCAGAAGAGGCGCCATCAAGACGACGACGGGATGTCTTGCGCCCAGTTCGGCCAGGCGGGAAAGGGACTCCTTCCAGATGGCGGGGTGGGTGATCTCGTTGAGAGCCTCCAGATCCTCAGCCGAATTGAAGACCCGCAAGGCCAGATTCGCGCGGTCCAGGCGGCCTTCCGAGTCCAGGATTTCCGACCCGAAACGCTCGACCAGACGGGAAAGCACAGGTGAGCCGGGACCGGTCAGGTCCCGACTCACCTGGTCGGCATCCACCAAAGCTGCTCCCTTATCCAGCAGCACCCGAGCCACTGTGGACTTTCCCGCGGCGATGCTTCCGGTCAGGCCCAGGATCAGGGCGCGGGGACGGAAGTCCGGGGAAGTCGGAAACTGCGTGTGAAGCGTCTACTCGCCCTCGGTCGGGGTCTGCCCCAGCATCTGCTGCATCTCGGAATTGGTGAACTTGCTCTTCAGCAGGTCCCCGATGGTGAAGCCGCCGCTATTGGATTCGGAGTGGCGCATCCGGGCCTGACCCTCCGGCATCATCGCGGCTACCTGGCGCACCGACAGGACCATACGGCGGCTGTCGGCGTTCAGCTCGATGACCCGGACTTCCAGCTCCTGGCCCGGCTGAAGCACCTCTTCGGGACGGTTGACCCGGTAATCAGCCAGTTCACGCAGCGGCACCAGGCCCTCCACGCCTTCCTGCAGCTCCACGAAAGCGTAGTTCTTGGCCAGCTTGGTCACGCGACCGTTGACCACGTCGCCTACTTTGTACTGCTCTTCGATGGTCAACCACGGATCGGGACGAGCCTGACGCAAGGACAGCGAGATACGCTCACGCTTGGGGTCGACCTTCAGGACCAGCACCTCGACCGCCTGACCGGGCTGGACCACCTCGCTGGGGTGCTTGATCCGCTTCCAGGAGAGCTCCGAGATATGGACCAGGCCATCGACACCACCCAGGTTGATGAAGGCGCCGAAGTTGGTCAGCCGCGCCACGGTGCCGCTGAGGACCTGCCCTTCGGCCAGTTCAGCAAGGGTCTGTTCCTTCAACTTCTGGCGCTCTTCTTCAACCGCCTTCTTGCGGGAAAGGACCACCTTGCGACGCCCGCGGTCGACCTCCAGAACCTTCAGGGGCAGGACCTCCCCGACGAAGTCGGACAGGTCATGCACCGGCCGGACATCCACGTGGGAGGCCGGAACAAAGCCGCGCAGGCCGAGGTCGACGATCAGGCCACCCTTGACCTGCTCGGTGCAGGTTGCGGTCAGGGTCTCGCCCGTCTCGTTGGCCTTCAGGACGCGACGCCAGGCCGACTCCAGGTCGGCCCGCTTCTTGGAGAGCATCAGGGTACCTTCCGACTCGTCCACCCTCTGCACGACCACGTCGATCTCATCGCCCACCTTGACGATCTCGTCGGCCGGAACATCCCGACGGTGGGTCAACTGGCTGAGAGGCACCAGACCCTCGGTCTTGTAGCCCACGTCCACCAGGACACCTTCACTGTCGACACGGACGACCCGACCGGTGAGGAACTCACCCGGGGAGATGGACTTGAAGGACTCCTCGTAGGCCGCGAAATCGGCCATCGCAGAAGCCATGTCCTGGGGGGCCTCTTCCGACACCGCATCGGCGGCATCCGAAGCCGGGTTCTCCGAGGAAACCTCAGTGGCCGTCTGGGTCGGGTTCGCCTCCTCCTCGGTGGCAAAACCGGTGGGTCGCAGGTTGTCCATAGTGGTCGTCGCTCCCTTTTCTCGGCCATTCCCAGGGGACGGGAAGGCAGTTCGTAGGTCGGATGGTTCCGCCTCGCCAGGGCAATGCAAGCCTGCAAGCCATGTTGGCGGGGTGCGCTACCTTCTAGGCGTTCTCCCGGCGTTCCTTCCCCGACAGAGCGAATTCGCAGCCTATTCCAGGAGCCCGGTCGAGGGGTTTCCGACCTGGCTCCCAGGGCCTCCTTCAGACCCCGACTGAACGGGACTTCCTGGCCCGACCGGCAAAGCGTCGAACCAGGTCGCGCAAGGACTTGTCCAGCCGGGACTCTTCCCGTCCGCACAGGAAGTTGCCCACCAGGCGTAACAACCGCCAGGGACGGACGGCATACTGGGTCCCATAGAAAGCCAGGAAGGCTGCCACCCGATAATGGTTCAGGGCGGACGAGCCGACCTTGGAGGCCAGGCGACTGGACCGGGACAGATCCTTGTAGGCCCCCAGGCCCAGGAAGAACTCGTCGTCCATCTCACCGATCCGTCCTGCAGCCTGCAACCGAGAGAAGAGTTCCGACCCGGGATAGGGGCAGAACAAGGTCACCCCCACGTCGTGCACCCCATCCAGCGCCATCCGCATCAGGAAGCCGATGGTCTGGCGAAGCTCGGTCGCGGAATCCTCGGGCAGCCCCATGATGATATTGAGTTTGACGTTAAGGCCGGCTCGCAAGGCCGAACGCACCGCCGAGCGCAGACGGGTCAGGTCCACATTCTTGCGGATCCGCTTCAGGACAGCCGGCGAGCCGGACTCGGGAGCGAAAGAGACGTTGCGACAACCCGACCGGAACAGACTGCTGCAGACCTCGTCGTCGAGGACCTCACAGCGGGTTCCGCTGGGCAACTGCCAGGTGAAGTCCAACCCACGCTCCCCGATGCGACGGGTGAAGCGCAGGATCCAGTCTCTATCGAGGATGGCGGTCAGGTCGAAAAAATCGAAGTTGGTAATGCCGTAGCGCTCCTGGGCAGCGACGATCTCATCCAGGACCCGGTCGGGGTCCCGAGCCGACCACTGCGGGCCCCACATCTTCGGACTCGAGCAGAAGGTACAGCGGAAGGGGCAACCCCGGGTGGCCAGCAACGGCAGGCTCCGTCCCCGATCCACTCCGAAGCCCAGGCGATTCTCCAGGTAGTTGTGCAGGGGGACCAGGTCCCAGGCCGGCCAGGGGAGCTCATCGAGTTCGAGCTGGCGCGGGCGAGGTGGCCCCAGATGGACCTGTCCTTGGGAGCGCCAGGCCAATCCCGCCAATCCGGAGACCGGCCGCCCTTCCGACAAGACCTCGAGGAGCTCAACCAAGGTCCCCTCGCCCTCTCCCAATACGCAGAAATCGACCTCCGGGGTCGTCCGCAGGACGAAGTCGGCGGTAGCGCTGGCATGCTCCCCCCCGACCACGATCGGCACTCCGGGAAGATGCAGGCGCACCAACCGCAACAGGCGTCGGACCTCGGGCCAATCCTGCGAGAACATGCAACTGACCCCCACCAGGTCGTTCCCCTCCTCCAGACGCCCGACGAGCTGTTCGCTGGTCAGGCCGGTGGCCAGGACCTGCCCGCCGAAGAGGGGCGTGACCTGGAAGGGGGCCTCCCCCACTGCATCGAGGATCCGAACCTGATGACCTGCCTGACGGAGACTGGAGGCCAGATAGGCACAGGCCAGGGGCGGGGTCAGGGGGCCGGAGTCCGACCAGGCCGAAACCAGCAACGGGGGGCGGATGAGGGTGACGCGGGCCATCTAAGCCCTCCTCCTTCGCCCGAGGGGCGCCCCTATCATCCAACCCATGAACTCGTGCGGGTATCCCCACAGGCTCCCAGAAGGCGCAGCAGGCCTTCCAGGATGGTCCACGGATTGGGAGGACAACCCGGAACATACAGATCGACCGGCAGCAGGCCGTCGGTTCCCCCGCAGGTCTGCTCGTGGTCGAAGTAGGGGCCGCCGGAAATGGCGCAGGCACCCACAGCCACGACCAAGCGTGGTGCGGGAACAGCCTGCCAGGTCTTCAGGAGGGCCTCGCGCATGTTCTGGCTTACCGGTCCGGTGACCAGGATCCCATCGGCGTGGCGGGGTGAGGCCACGAAATCGATGCCGAAACGAGCCAGATCGAAGGTCAGGGTGCCCAGGACGTTGACATCGGCCTCACAGGCATTGCACCCGGCCGCACTGACCTGGCGCAGGCGCAGTGAGCGCCCGAAGAGTCGCAGGGCCTGCTCGTCGAGAGCCTTCGCCAGTTGCAGTTCCGGGCCCGTCAGGACCAGGTCGGAACGCTGGCGGACGGCCATCTCCGGACTGCGGGTGAAGCGGATCGCGCCCTGAGGACAGACCCGTGCGCACTCTCCGCAGAACAGGCAACGCCCCAGGTCCAGGGTCTTTCCGGGCTCGATGGCAGCGGTCGGGCAGACGCGGGCACACTGCGAGCAACCTTCAGCGCAGCGAGCCGGTTGGAAGCGAGGGCGGCCCAGGGTGCGGTCCGGCAGGGCCTCGGGAATCCCGACGGCGGTGTGATGGCCCTGGTTCAGTCGGGCCAGGAGAGCCTTGAGCACGTCATCCTCACAAATCGTGTCCGCAATAGGACAGGTTGAAGCTCTTGTTGCACAGCGGGAAGTCGGAGATCTGTTGGCCCCTCAGGGCCACGGCCAGACCGAACCAGTTGTGGAAGGAGGGGTCCACCACCTTGCAGGCCAGCAGATTGCCCTGCGTGTCGGTGGCGGCCACCTGGCAGATCTGGCCCCGCCAGCCCTCGAGAAGAGCAACCGAGAAGGACTTGGGTGCCAGCCCCTTCATCTCGGTCCGGATCGGCCCCTCTGGCAGGGCCGCCAGGAGAACGTCGAGGAAACGTGCCGAGACCTCCATCTCGTCGTGGCGGACCTGGGCCCGCGAGGCCACATCCCCCATCCGGGCCGTGCAGACCGGGAAGGCGGGCTTCAGGTAGGGCCCCCAGGGGAACTGCCGACGGCAGTCGAGCGTCAGACCCGCAGCGCGGGCCGCAGGGCCCACCAACCCCAGGTCCAGGGCCTCCTGTCGCGTCACGATCCCGGTTCTCTCGAAGCGGGCCTGCACCGAACCCGAACGCCACAGCAGTTCCAAGGCCTCCCGGACATCGACCATGATCCGGCTCAGACGGCTGCGCATCTGCTCGGCGCGCACAGCCTCCAGGTCCCAGGCCACCCCACCGGGTCGGATCCACCCCCGTCCGAAGCGGTTGCCGCAGGCCAGGGCGGTCAGGTTCAGCAGATCCCCGCGCAACCGACCGCAGAAGGAGGCTGTCGGAAGGTAGCCCACGTCTCCGGCCAGGGCTCCCAGGTCGCCGCAGTGGTTGGCCAGGCGCTCCAGTTCCAGGGCCACGGCCCGCAGGGCCTCGGCGCGGGCGGGCAGACGGACCCCCGCCAGGGCCTCCAGGTTGCGACACCAGGCCAAGGCGTGGCCCACCGTCGTGTCGCCGGCCAGGGTCTCGACGTAGGCCATGGCCCGAGCCGGCGAGGCCCCGGGGAGGGCCTGCTCGATGCCCCGGTGTTGGTAGCCCAGCGAGATCTCCAGGTGCAGGACCTCCTCCCCCCGACACTGGAAACGGAAGTGTCCCGGCTCGATCACTCCGGCGTGCACGGGCCCCACCGCCACCTCGTGGATCTCCTCCCCCTGCACCTGGAAGAAGTCGGTCAAGCCGGGATGGCCCTGGGGGAAACGAACCGGCTTGAGCCAGGGGTGTCCTTCGGGGTGGATGCCCCACTCTTCGAAGAACTCGCGTTCGAACCAGTGAGCCTGGGGATTCTCGAGGGTGAGCGACGGATACGAGCCCTCCACCACCGTGGCCGGCAACTGGATCTCGCCCGGTGGACAGGCCGATGCCTCCTGATCAGGCTCGGGGGGGCCCGGGGTGGTGACGGCCATCATCAGGACGCTGCCCGAGCGTCCGGGCAGGCCCATAAGGGCGGCCAGATGGCGCCCCGCCAGCCTCTTGGAGAATTCCGGGAAACTCAAGATTTCGGGTTTCATGACACCCCCACCAGGGCAGCAGCCTGCTTCAAGCCCTCAGCCAACCAGGCCGGCACCGACAGGCCCAGGAGCAGGGCCAGGGCCAGAAGTGCCAGAGGCGGCAGATTCTTGCCCCAGGATTCCCGCACCGGAGGTGCCAAGACCGGAGGTCCCAGGGCCACGGTCAGGACCACCCGGGTCATGCCCACGAAGGCCATGGCCAGGAAGGCCAGGAAAGCCACGCCGATCCAGGGGTTCACCTGAAGGGCGGTCCGCAGCACCCCCAGTTCACTGATGAAGACCCCGAAGGGCGGGGTGCCGGAGAGGGCCAGGAAGCCCGCTACCCACAACCCTCCCGCGATGGGCAGGGTGTGGATGGCCCCACCCAGACAGGCCACCAGACGGGTCCGGAAGGTGGAGAGGAAGGTTCCCGCTACCAGGAACATGGCCGCTTTGCACAGCGAGTGGTTCACGGCGTGGAAGAGCGCGAAGAAGACACCCCCACCGCCCAGGCCGACCCCCAGGGCCAGGATGCCCACGTGTTCGACGCTGGAGTAGGCCAGCATGCGCTTGGTGTCCTTGGAGTTCAGCAGGAAGATGGCGGCCACGGCCATGCTCAGCAGGCCGAAGCCCACCAGCACCTGTTGGGCAAACGCAGCCTGTCCGGCCCCGGCGCAGATCTGGACGGCGCGCATGATACCCAGGAAGGCGCAATTCAGAAGCGCCCCCGAGAGCAGGGCCGAGACCACGCTGGGGGCCTCGCTGTGGGTATCGGGAAGCCAGGTGTGCATGGGAACCAGTCCCATCTTGGTCCCATATCCCACCACCAGGAGGATGAAGGCCAGACGCAACCAATGCGGATCCATCTCGGAACCCTTGGCCAGGCCGTCCAGCCACAGGACCTCGGCGCCGCCCGAAGCCCCCCGGGCTGCCGCCAGCACCAGGAAGAAGTTGCCCAGCAGGGCCAGACCGATCCCCACCGAGCAGACCAGCAGATACTTCCAGGTGGCCTCCAGCGAGCGCCGATGGCGATGGAAGTAGATCAGCGGAGCCGAAGCCAGGGTGGTGGCCTCGATGGCTACCCACAGAAGGGTCAGATGACGGCTGGAGCAGACCAGCGTCATGCTGGCCAGGAAGAGCAGCAGACAACCGACGAAGACCGACTCCTTGGCGTTGGAGAAGGGGTTCTCGCCTCCCATGTCGGGCTGCATGCCGGCCGGCTCGTCGCGCAGATAGTAGACGGCGTAGACCGACGTGGCCAGGAAGAGCAGGCTGGTGATGCTCAGGAAGATCCGCCCCAGGGCATCCAGGCCCAGCCATCCCCCTCCAGGAGGCTCATTCCAGGCCAATATGCTCAACAGGAGGTGCACGATCCCCACGGCGGGCAGGAGAAGGCGCACCCGAGGCCCGGGCGGGAGCCAGAAGGCCACCAGGCCGACCAGGGTGGGCAGCAGATAGAGGAGCAAGACCAGCATCCTAACCTCTCAACTCCGCCATCTCCATGGTATCCAGCGTCGCGAAGGCGCGCCGGATATGGAAGATGGTGATGCCCATGACGAAGACGGCGAAGAAGACGTCCAACAGAATCCCCAATTCCACCATCAAAGGGGCGTGCTTGAGGACCCCCAGGCCGAAGGCCTGGATACCATTCTCGAAGACCAGGTAGCCCAGGGCCTGGGTCAGAGCCTTGCGCCGGGCGATCAGCATGAAGAGCCCGACCAGGAGGGTTGAGACGGCCACCGGCATCAACAGATCCGAGGGTGGAACGATCGGCAGGGGGTGACGCCGGAAGAGCGCCACGCTCAAAGCCAGCGCGGCCATACCGATGACCACCGAGACCCCGTGCCCGACGAAGGGTTCCACCTGGGGGTCCACCCGGGCTTCCAACATGGCTCGCCTGAGGAGGTGGGGGAAGACCACAGCCTTCAGGGTGATGCTGAGCAGGGCCAACATCAACAAATCCCAGGTGATGTGGTCCGGGTACAGAGCAAAGGGCAGCAGGCCCACGGCCACGCCCTGGAAGGCCAGCGCCCGGATGCAGGAGGGAAGGCGGCTGGAACCCAGCACCCAGAGATTGGTCAGGATCATGCTGACCAGAAGGAAGTCGACAAAGCCTTTCATCTGTGCTCCCTCATCGGATCACCAGGAAGAGGGCCAACAGCGACAACGCCGAGGAAAGGCCCACGAATTGGGGGACGCGCAGCATGGATAGCCGCGCCGAGGTGGACTCCACCAAGCCCACCCCCAGGGCGACCAGGAAGACCACGACCAGACCGCCCCCCAGATCCAGCAGTGCCGAACCGGTATGGAACGGAAAGAGCAGGCTGGAGATCAGGGCCGCGACGATCCACATCTTCAGGGAAGAAGCGTATTCGATGGCTGCCAGGGCGGGACCGGAGTGGTCCAGGACCATCACCTCGTGGATCATGGTCAGTTCCAGGTGGGTGTTGGGATCGTCGACGGGGATCCTGCAGCTCTCGGAGAGCAACAACAGGAAGAGGGCCACCCCTACCAGCACCAGTACCATCCCGGAGTCGCTCCAGAGGTCCAGGCTCCGCTGGGCCCACATCTCGCTCAGCGACACCGACCGGGTCTGCACCACCAACACGGCCAGGGCCAGGAACATCCCGGGTTCGGCCAGGGCGCCGATGGCCACCTCCCGGCTGGCTCCCATGCCCTCGAAGCTCGACCCGGTGTCCATGGCCGCCAGCACGGTGGCGAAACGCACCAGGGCCAGCAGACCCAGGAGCACCAGCAGGTCTCCGGGGAAGAAGAGCAGGGAGGGTCCGCCCAGGGGCACGAGGGTCAGGCAGGTAACCAGGCTGGCCAGGCTCAGGGCGGGTCCCAACAGGAAGACCGGGGTGGTGGTGCGGCTGAGCACCATGTGCTTGCGCACCAGGCGGGCCAGATCCCAGTAGAGTTGGAGGAATGGCCGGCCTCTCCGTCCGGCGAAGAAGGCCTTGACACGGTTGATGACGCCGGCCAGCAGAGGGGCCAGAAAGAGCCCCAGAAGCATCGAAATCACAGGGCCTCCCAGATGAAGAGCGCGATCAAGGCGACCACGATGTACAAGAGGTAGAGCTGCACCTCGCCGTGCTGGAAGGCCCGCATCCGCAAGGAGAAGCGCATCAGGCTGCGGAAAAACGGCTCGTACAGCCTCTGGTTGAAGGGGTCGGGGACCTCCCCGTGGTGCTCGGCTGCGTCGGGGAAGAGCCCTTCCACCGGCTTCCCGTGCCGGCGGATCGGCAACACGAACGAGAACATCTCGGTCAAGGGTCCCGCAAAAGAGGCGGCCGTGTACTGCATCCGCGCCGTGGGGTTGGTGTACCCGCAATCCCAGGTCATTCCAGGCTGGGAAGGCCGCAACGAGAGGAAGTGCCCCAAGGCCAGCCCTCCCAGCAGCACCAGTCCACCCAGGGCCGCCAGCCAGAACAGGCTGCCGCGAATCGGTGTCAGATCGGCCCCGGCCACGAGTTGCCTCAATGGGGCGTCCAGGACCCCGACCACCAGAGGTGCCCCGAGGCCGATCAGCAGGCACAGGGCAGCCAGCAGCAGCATCGGGACCAGCATGCCCCGGCAGGTCTCGGTCGCCTTCCGGGCGCCGGGGCTGCGCGGCTCACCCAGGAAGACGACGCCGCAGACCTTGGCGAAGCAGGCGATGGCCAGACCGCTGATCAGCGCCAAACCTCCCAGGCCGGCGGCACCTGCCAGGGGACAGGCCGAACCCAGCAGTGCCAGGGCGGCCATGTAGATCAGGAACTCGCTGACGAATCCGTTGAAGGGGGGCAGGCCGCTGATGGCTGCCGAACCGACCAGGAAGGCGCCTCCGGTTCCGGGCATGCGCCGCAACAGCCCGCCGGCGGCCTCGATCTGCAGGCTGCCAGTGGCCTTGCCCAGCGCGCCCGCCCCCATGAAGAGAAGGCTCTTGAACCAGGCGTGATTCCAGACGTGCAGCAGCCCCCCGCCCAGGCCCAGCGCAACTGCCAGGGGACTGCCACCCGTCAGGCCCAGAAGGCCCAGGCCCAGGCCCAAGGCGATGATGCCGAGGTTCTCGACACTGTGGTAGGCCAGCAGGCGCTTGAGATCGTGCTGGGCCAAGGCGAAGACTACTCCCAGGATACCCGAGACCAGCCCCATCAGGACCAGCATCCAGCCCCACCATTCTGCAGGTTCCTGCGCCCAGGTGACCACCCGCAACAGACCGTAGACGCCGCTCTTGAGGATCACCCCCGAGAGGAAGGCAGAGACGTGGCTGGGCGCCGCCGGATGGGCCTCCGGAAGCCAGACGTGGGCCGGAACGAAACCCGCCTTGGTGCCGAACCCCACCAGGCCCAGCATGAAGGCCAACCCGGCCAGGGTCGGGGGCAAGGTGCCGGCGCGGGGGAAGGCCAGAGTCTCTGCCCCAGACGAAACCACCAAGAAGAGGGCCATCAGGAAGGCCGTGCCCAGGTGGGTCGCCACCAGGTACACCTGACCGGCATGGCGCACCTCGGCCCGCTCGTCCTCCAGGATGACCAGGAGGAAGGAAGTAACC
The DNA here is from genome assembly GCA_012799975.1 of Burkholderiales bacterium. Taxonomy (GTDB): domain Bacteria; phylum Vulcanimicrobiota; class Xenobia; order Xenobiales; family Xenobiaceae; genus Xenobium. Next base: position 1,749 of record JAAZKF010000204.1, on the reverse strand, counting down.
GACATGGCCTCCCAGCACAACAAGAAGAGCAGACCATCAGCGCTGAGCAGGACTCCGACCAGGGAGGCCACCATCAGGTTGAACCACAGCCAGGACGAAGGGCCCTTGCCGGCCATATAACCCCGCCCATACAGGGCAGCCAGGCCTGAGACCAGCAGGGTGGGCACGGCGAAGAAGGCGGAAAGAGGGTCCAGACGCAAGGCCAGCGTGCCCATCGGCACCGACCAGGGCAGGATGGTCATCTGCGAAGCCCCGGTCAGCAAGGTAAGCAGGGCCACCACCAGGCCGAGTCCGGCAGCCAGGAGGTTGGAGCCCACCGCCAGCGCGACGGCGTGCGGGGCGTGCCTGTGCGCCAGCACGCCCGCCAGCAGACCGCCCAATACGAGGAGCGCCCAGCTCAGGAGCATTCCAGCCAGCAACATCAGGACGTCACCTCACGCAATCCGGACTCCATTCGCGCCAGTTCGGCCAGGGTCTTTTCGGATACTTCTCGGCGAGAGGGGATAGCCCAGGCCGGCAGTTGCCGGGGGGGTCCATCGGGAGATGGTCTTCTCGGAGCCCCCCGACAGACCGGCCGCGACCTGGACACCCGGACGCATCGAAGACACCCGTGACCTTGATTCTATATATATAGAGACGACAGTGGACAAGATAGGACAGGGACCCAGGGGTGTCAAGGAAGGACGAGTGCCCCCCGACGGGAAACACCGATTCCCATGAGCCCGTCCCCCCCCATCCGCCTGACCGAATACAGCCACGGAGCTGGTTGCGGCTGCAAGATCGCCCCCCAGGTACTGGACGAGATCCTCCGGGGAAGCGTCCAGCAGACCCCGGATCCGAAACTCCTGGTGGGCTACAGCTCACGCGACGACGCGGCTGTCTACGACCTGGAGGACGGAAGGGCCATCCTCAGCACCACCGACTTCTTCATGCCCATCGTCGACGACCCGGTGGACTTCGGACGGATCGCTGCGGCCAACGCCCTGTCCGACGTCTACGCCATGGGGGGACGCCCACTGATGGCCATCTCGGTGCTGGGCTGGCCCCTGGACAAATTGCCTGCCGAAGTGGCCGGACAGGTAATCGACGGTGCGCGCCGCACCTGCAACGAAGCCGGGATCCCCCTGGCGGGCGGCCACAGCATCGATACCCCCGAGCCGATCTTCGGTCTGGCCGTCACGGGTCTGGTCGAGATCCGGCACCTCAAACGCAACGACACGGCGAAGCCTGGCTGCCGACTGTATCTGACCAAGCCTTTAGGAGTGGGCATCCTGACCACGGCCCAGAAGAAGAAACTGCTCAAGCCCGAGCATGAAGGGGAGGTCCGGGACTGGATGTGCCGCCTGAACCGGATCGGCTCGGACCTGGCGGAGTTGTCCGCGGTCCAGGCCTTGACCGACGTGACGGGCTTCGGATTCCTGGGGCACCTGGTGGAGATGTGCCTGGGCAGCGAGGTCTCGGCGCGGGTAGACTTCCCGGCCATCCCCGTGCTGCCGCACGTCGAGGAATACCGAACCCAGGGCTGCATCCCCGGGGGAACCTGGCGCAACCACCGCAGCTACGGCCAACACATCGCCCCTCTCGCCCCCGAACGCCTGGAGATCCTGTGCGATCCCCAGACCAGCGGGGGCCTGCTGGTCGCCGTCCGCCCCGAGGCCGAAGAGGAGTTCCTGGAGATCGGCCGGCGCCACGGTCTGGAGCTGGCCTCCCTGGGCGAACTGGGAGAGCCGAATCGCGAGCACCTGGTCC
>JAAZKF010000203.1 GCA_012799975.1 Burkholderiales bacterium | reverse complement strand
CCGTGGCCCAAGGGACGGCCGGGATGCTGGCCCACGCCAACCAGATGGTGGGGCTGCACGAAAGCCGGGATACGGCGGCCATCAACCAGATCACCAAGAAGTCCGGGATCAACTGCGCTACCACCCCTTGGTGCGCCGCCTGGGCGATGAACATGCTCAAGGACCACGGTGTATTGAATCTGGACGGTCTGTCCAACCGGAACTACTGCCCGACCATCAAGAGCTGGGGTAAGAACAAGGGCATCTGGGGCAACAAAGGTCAGTACACCCCCAAACCAGGAGATGCCATCCTCTTCGACTGGAACCGGGACGGCACGGCTGACCATATCGGGATCGTCGAGAAGGTGGTCGACGGCAAGGTCTACACCATCGAAGGCAACTCTTCGAACTCGGTGAAGAAGAATACCTACGCCTTGAACTCCAACTCGATTGACGGATACCTGCGCACCTGATTCTTCTGGCCGCTTCGTTCATCGTGAGAGGCCCGCTTCAAGCGGGCCTCTCGGTATCTATATATGTGCGTCGGTCTTTTGGGGAAGGCTGCTGATCCCGGGCAACGCCTTTCAGGGATGGGGATCGGGTGGAGGTGGGTCTTTGGGATGAAGCCTCATGCCGGAGGACTCCAGGATGGCGCTCTCTTGGCGGCGTCGGCCCGACCAGAAGGTGGTCCAGTGGTCCGGGCCCAGAGGCTGTACCAGGACCGTGTATAGTCCCAATTTTTTGCCGCCGGCCACGTCGGTGAAGATCTGGTCTCCCACGATGGCCGTGGTGCGGGGCTCAGAACCCATCATCCGCATGGCCTCCCGGAAGGGGCGGGGCGAGGGCTTGCGATTCCAGAGCAGGGCCCCGTAGAAGTGCGGGATTCCCAGGATCCTCGAGAAGTGCTCCAGCCTCTGGCGTCGGTGGCGACCCCAGATGATGTTGGAGACCAGGCAGAAGGCCTGGACATGGCCCTCACGGCGGGCCCGATCCAGGGACTCGGGGACCCCTTCGGCGGGTTCGAAGGACTCGCGCAGGGCGATGGTGTTGTCCAGATCCAGGCAGATATGGACCCGGCCCTGGCGGGCCAGGATCGAGAAGTCCAGCTCGCTCAGGCTCCGGCAGTAGAGGTCCGGGCATAAGGGGTGCACAGGGTTCCCCCTCAAGAGAGGTCCAGGATCTCGGCTTCGCCGGTTTCCAGATCCAGGACGGCCGCCGTCGGTCTACCGGTCACCCAGCCGCAGACCTCGCCGGGGTTCAGGACCACCGTGGACCCGAGCCGGTAGTCCACCTGGTGGGTGTGTCCGTACACGATGGCCGACCAGGTCCCTGCCGCCACCAACCCGTCCAGGCCGAAGGGTTCGTGTAGGACCAACAGGCGTCGCCCTTGGATTTCTACATCCAGGGGATGTTCCCAGAGCTGCCCGCCGATCTCGGCGAAGCGGGCTTTCAAACCCACGCGCTCGCCGTCGTTGTTGCCGCAGACACCGAAAACCGGGGTTCCAGCCTCCCCCAGGAGGGGGATGGAGAAGGGAGACACGAAGTCTCCCGCGTGGATTAGGGCCGTGACTTCGCGGGCCCGAACCGCCTCTACCGCGCGGCGGAGACGGTCCAGGTGGTCGTGGCTATCCGCCAGGACCCCCAGTTTCACCGGGTGGACCGGATCTGCAACAGGACCTGGCGCAGGTGCTCGGGCAGGGTTCTTCCGTCGCTGTCGGCCCGGAACTCGGGGCCGGTGAAGTAGACCTTCTTCTTGCCGCCGTTCCGCGGGTCGTTATCCAGGGTCAATTTGGTGTCGAAGTAGGCGGTGGGCTTCTTCAACTTTTCGATCGTGTAGGTCGAGGCGGGCTTGCTCCGGTCGTGGGGGAAGTAGAACTGGAGGCGACCCTGGTCGGGCAGGTCGATGAATTCGAAGACCTCGAGCAGGATACGGAAGGCCGAGTCCGCCTTGGCATTGAGTCCCACGCGGCCGCCTTCCTCCGTGAAGTAGTAGAGTTGGAAGGGCTCGTAGGGATCCTCGGGAAGCCGGTCCAGCCAGACGCATTCGGCCAGCCCATCGGCTGCCGCCGAGGCGAGCTGGGGCTCGGGCACGGCCTGGCGGTGGGTTTCGGGACGCGTGATCCCCAGAAGGACGATGGCGACGGAGGCCGCCAGCATGACGGCGAACCAGCGGGGGACGAGAGGACGAGAGTTCACAGGGCACCTCCAGGGGACTGCAAGGCCCCGGGTTTCTCCGAATCCAGGCCAGATCCTCCGCCGACTCTGGCAGGTGCCTTCCGGTCGAGTGCAGTATAGCGCCCAGAGGAGATTGGCACTGACTTCAGATGAGAGAATGCCCCAGGACAGGATTCCAGGCCCCTGGTAAGTCCAAGTTCGGCGCTTTGCTGACCGGGTCCATCCGGGCTTGGGAGGGGGCGCGATGAGGGGTAAGCCCCTGGAGGGTGGTTCGCTCTTTCACGGCCGCTATCGGATCCTAAGCACTTTGGGTCGGGGCAGCTTCGCTTCGGTCTACCTGGCGCGGGACACCGAATGGAAGGGCAACCTGGTCGCCGTCAAGGAAATCTCGACGGAAGGTTTCTCGGAACAGGAGTTCCGGGAGATGAACGCCCAGTTCCTCCAAGAAGCGGCTTTCATGATGCGTCTGGAACACCCCGGACTTCCTCAGGTGGTCGAATTCTTCGCCGAGAAGAGTCGCTACTATCTGGTGATGGAGTGGATCGCCGGCAAGACCATGCACGAGCAGATCCACGTCAAGGGCCCGGCCACCGAGGACGAGGTGGTGGATTGGGGTCTTCAGATCTGCGAGGTACTGGGCTATCTCCACTCCCGCGATCCCTACCCGGTCTTGCTGGGGGATCTCAAACCATCCAATGTGATGATTACCTATGACGGCAAGGTCAAGGTTATCGACTTCGGGGTGGCCCGCTATCTGGCGCCCAGTCAGAACCCCCGTACCTTCGCGATGGTCAGCCCGGGTTTCTCGCCTCCCGAGAAGTATTCCAAGTTCGACTGCGACCTGCGCGGGGATATCTACTCGCTGGGGGCCACCCTCTACTGGGCGATGACCCGGACCCCCCTGGAGAAGTTCCGCTTCCAGATCCCGCCGTTGCGCCGCCTGTGTCCGGATGCCCATCCCTGGTTGGAGGCCTTGCTGGCCCGCTGCCTGGAGATCGAGCCGGCTCGTCGTTGGGTGCGGGTCTCGGCGGTGCGCGAAGAGCTCGAGAAACTGCGCGACCAGAAGAAGGACCAGCAGACCCGGGTGGCCAGTCGGACCGGGGACATCCTCGACGAGCTCTACCGCTACAAGCACGGCCGCTTGTAGTCGGGCCCCGGCCAGATCGTTCTCGAAGGGGTGGCCCCTGTAAAGGCGAAGCCGTGCTCGTCATGTCACGACCTCGCTTCTCCCCCCGCGAGCGGGCCGATCTGGCCCGGGATTTGGCCCGTCGCATCCGCGGCGAGGTTCGCCACGATGCGACCTCCCGGGCCCTTTATGCCACCGATGCCAGCATCTATGAGGTCCCTCCTGCCCTGGTGGTGATTCCTCGCGTGGCCGAGGACCTGCATGCCGTCCTGGATCTGGCCCGCCAGTACGGCCTGGGGGTGGTGGCCCGGGGTGCCGGAACCAGCCTGGAGGGGCAGACGGTGGGCGAGGGGATCCAGGTGGACTTCTCGCGATACCTGAATCGCGTGCTGGCCATCGACCCCGAGGCCCGTCAGGCCCGGGTCGAACCAGGCCTGGTCCTGGATGACCTGAACCGGGCACTTTCTCCCCACGGCCTGATTTTCGGCCCTGACGTGGCCACCATTGACCGCGCCACCCTGGGAGGTATGCTGGGTAATAATTCTTCGGGTGCTCGTTCGCTGGTCTACGGCAAGACGGTGGATCACGTGCTGGCCTTGCGGATTCTGCTGGCTGACGGCTCGGTGCACGACTTCGACGAGAAGGGCGCCGACGGAGTCCAGGCCCTGCTCTCAGGGAGAGGGGTCGGGCCCGAACTCTACCGGACCGTGATCGGCCTGGTCCGGGAACTGGGCCCGCAGATTCTCGAGCGCTTCCCCCGGATCATGCGCCGGGTCTCGGGCTACAACCTTGACGAGATGCTGCGCGGCCTGGCCGCCGTGGGTCTTCCCGTGCCGGCCTGGCCCGGTCCCCAGGCGCCCCAGGCCCGTCCCCCGGGGGGATTCAGCCTGGCGCGGCTGATGGTGGGCTCGGAGGGGACCCTGGGGCTGACCTTGCAGGCCACCCTGAACCTGGTCCCTCGGCCCCAGGCAACCGGCCTTCTGGTCGGAGAGTTTCCCAGCCGGGACGAGGCCCTCCAGGCCAACCTGGCCTTGCTGGAGCTGAAACCCTCGGCTTTGGAACTCATGGATCGCCATCTTCTGGACCTGGCCCGCGAGCAACGCGAGATGGCCCGGCATCTTTCCTTCCTGCAAGGGTCCCCCGAGGCTGTGCTGATCGCTGAATTTGCGGATAGCGCGGCCGAGTTGCCCGGACGCCTGGAAGAGGCTCGCAGGGACCTGGTCACCCGCCGCCTGGGAACCTCCTGGAAGACCCTCACCGAGCCGCGGGAGATGGAGTCGGTATGGAAGGTCCGCAAGGCGGGTTTGCCCTTGCTGCTGGGGATTCCCGGCCGACGCAAGCCGATCGCCTTCGTCGAGGACACGGCCGTAGCTCCCGAGCGCCTGCTGGAATTCGTCCATCGCTTCGACGAGATCATGGAGGACCACGGCACCCAGGCTGCCTGTTATGCCCATGCCAGCGTGGGTTGTCTGCATCTGCGGCCGATGTTGGATCTCAAGACAGCCGAGGACGTGGGGCGCATGGCCTCGATCTCGGAGGCCGTCACCGGGCTGGTCATGGAACTGGGAGGGGCCCTCTCGGGTGAGCACGGGGACGGCAGGGCCCACAGCCTCTGGTTGCCGCGGCTCTTCGGGGACGAGATTTTCGAGGCCTTCTGCGCCATCAAGAGGGCCTTCGACCCACAGGACCTGCTCAACCCCGGCAATATCGTGGGGAGTCCGCCCCTGACCGGGAACCTTCGCTTCGGCCCCAACTACCGCGCCGTGGTGCCCGAGACCCTGCTGGACTGGAGTCGGGAGGGGGGCTTCGACCTGGCTGTCGAGCAGTGCAATGGGGCGGGGGTCTGTCGCAAGACCCAGGCGGGCACCATGTGCCCCTCCTATATGGCCACCCGAGATGAGGAACACTCCACCCGAGGGCGGGCCAATGCCCTGCGCGCAGCCCTCTCGGGGCTATTGCCGGCGGGCAGCCTGACCTCGGCGCGGATGCACGAGGTGATGGACCTGTGCCTCCAGTGCAAGGGCTGCAAATCCGAGTGTCCCTCCAACGTGGATCTGGCCAAGATTAAGTTAGAATTCCAGGGCCAGTACTACAAGGAACATCCGATCCCCCTGCGCTCCCGGCTCTTCGCCCACGCCGAGACCCTGGCCCGGATAGGCAGCGCCCTGGCCCCGCTCTCGAATCTGGTCCTGGCCAGCCCCCTGTGGCCGCTCCTGGCCCGAGCCCTGGGAATCGCTCCGCAGCGTCGGCTCCCGCCCTATGCCCGGACCCCCTTCCGCTCCTGGTGGCGCCGCCGTCCGCGCCGACCTGAATCTGGTCGGCCGCGGGTGGCTCTCTTCGTCGACACCTGGGCCAACTACAACGAGCCTGACGTGGCCCGCGCGGCGGTCGAGGTGCTCGAGGCAGCCGGCTTTGCGGTCGAGTGGGCGCACAAGGTCTGCTGCGGCCGGCCGGCCATCTCCAAAGGCCTGGTGGACATGGCCCGCCGGGCCGTGCACAGGAACCTCGAACTTCTGGACCCCTACGCCCGGGCCGGGGTTCCCATCGTGGGCCTCGAGCCCTCCTGCATCCTGACCATGCGCGACGAGGCGCTTTGTCTGGAACCCGGCGAGCGCGCCGACCGGGTCGCGCAGGCCTGCTTCACGTTTGAGGAGTTCCTGGTCGGGCGTCCCCTGCCTTTGCGTCCGGGCCCCGAAGAGGTCTTGATTCACGGGCATTGCCATGAGAAGTCCCTGGTGGGCACGGGGCCCTTGAGCCGGCTCCTGGGCCAGGTTCCCGGACTGCGAGTCCGCGAATGCGATGCCGGGTGCTGCGGGATGGCCGGGGCCTTCGGCTATGAGGTAGAGCACTACGAGATGTCGCAGGCCATCGGGCAGAGAACCCTCTTCCCGGCGGTACTGCAGGCGGCAGTCGAAGGGATTCCCGTGGTGGCGCCGGGGACCTCTTGTCGTCACCAGGTCCTGGAGGCGACGGGGGTGCGCTCGCTGCACCCGGCCGAGTTCCTGGCGGGTCTCCTGGATAGACAGGGCCCGGCCGCACCGCCCGCGAATTGATGCTTTTCAGCGAAGTGTCCTGATCCCGAAAGTCCTGGAGGTCCCATGAATCGCTCTATCTTGCGAGTTGGCTTGCTGGTCCTGGTCCTGCTGGTGATTCCGGCCCTGTCTGCCCACGCTGAAGTGGGGAAGCCCTCCCTGACCCTGGGCCGGATCTCCGAGAAGAAGTCGGATTACCAGATCCGGATGCTCTTCCCCAAACTGGCCTGGTCGGCTCGGCCCCAGGTGGCCCGGGCCTTCAACAAGGCCAGCCGAGCCCCGGTGGATAGAGCCATCGCCGAGTTCCGCCAGAAGATGGCCGAGCCTTCCGAGGAACGCCCCGATTTTGTCTGGGAACTTCGCAGCGAATGGGAGACCCGCCATAAGGGAACCGACTTCATCAGCGGGGTCCTGAACTTCGGGGCCTATCTGGGAGGTCCGCATCCCAGCCCCTGGCTGGTCAGCCTGAACTTCGACCTGCGCCACGGCCGGGCGCTGGAGCTGGCCGATATCTTCAAACCTGGAAGTCCCTGGCCGGAGCGGCTCAGCGCATGGTGTGTGCGGGAGCTCAAGACCAGGGAAATGACCGACCCGGATCCCGGCGCCAGCGCAGACCCGCAGAACTTCGTGGTCTGGACGATGGCTCCGCAGGGTTTGACGATCCTCTTCCCGCCCTACCAGGTGGCGCCCTACTCGGCCGGAGTCCAGGAGGTAATGGTCCCTTGGAGCGAGGTGGCGGACCTGCTCCGTCCGGGAAGCCCGGCGGCCCCATTGGCCGGCCTGCGTCCCTGAATCCACCCGGTTCCCGAATTTTCTCCCGACCGTGAACGCCCCCCGGAAGACGCTGCTCTATTCTTGGCTTCTTCTGACTGCGGCCGCCATCTGGGGGGGAGCCTTCGTGGTCATGAAGGACACGCTGGCGGTGGTCCCCACCAACTGGATCCTGACCATCCGGTTCGCAGTGGCGGGTCTGGGTTTGACTTTTGCCCTGGCCGGGAGCCAGATCTCGCCGGCGCTGGTCCGCCGTGGGGCCGTGCTGGGATTCCTGCTCTATGCGGCCTTCGCCGTGCAGACCTGGGGGCTTATCCATACCACGGCCAGCAAGAACGCCCTGATCACCTCGATCTACGTCGTGCTGGTGCCTTTCTTCGTGTGGTGGATCCAGCGTCGCAGGGTGGGGCCTCGGGGCCTGCTGGCGGCAGGCATGGCCTTCAGCGGGTTGGTGATCCTATCACCTCCCGAGACTTCCGGGATCAACCTGGGAGATTTCCTGACCCTGGTCTCGGGTTTCGGCTACGCCCTGCACATCACGATGGTGGGCGTGTACTCCGAATACCATGAGGTCATGCCCCTGACCTGCCTGCAGTTCCTCTTCGCCGCCCTCTTCGCGGGGGTGGGGGCTTTCGGCTTCGAGACCTTCCCCGAACGGATCGGGGCAGGGACCTGGCTGGGCCTGGCCTATCTGGCCTTCGGCTCGACGCTTCTGGCCCTGACCCTGATGAACCTGGGGATCCGCCACGTCACCCCGGCCCGGGCCTCGATCCTGTTGGCCACCGAGGCCATCTTCGGATGCCTCTTCGGCGTTTTATTTCAGGGGGATCCCCTCACCGTGCCGATCCTGGCGGGAGGAGGGATCCTGACCCTGGCCGTGATCCTGTCCCAGAGCGAGGGGCCGGCCCAGCCGGTGCCGTCCCCCAATTGAGGTTCGTACCGGGCCGGGCTCGGGGTCAGGGTCTGCGTTCCTCGGTGACGTCGTAGCGCGAGAAGCGCTGGACCTCGATCTGGTCGCCCAGGGTATGCTGGAGGCCTTCCAGGACCTGACCGACCACTCGCGAGGGGTCCTTGCGATAGGGCTGCTCCAGGAGGCAGGTCCTGGCATACCAGGCCGACATCTTGTCCAGGATATGGTCGTCGATCCGCTCGGAGCTGGCGAAGTTCGCCTCGGCTTCGGCACGGTGGGTGCGCTCTTCGGTGCGGATCGTCTCCCAAGGGACGTCCTTGCGCGCCACGTGGCTCGCTCCACCCTCCAGGATCTGACCGCAGATCTCCCGGACAAATTCCCGGAATTCCGGTCTGCGGAGAGTCTCGGCCTGTCGGCAGCGCACCTCGACCAGACAGCCGCGCTTCTCTCCATCATCGACCTGGGCCAGGACCAGGCCTTCATTAAGTTGGCGCTTCTGCTTTGCCAGGGCTTTTCACCTCCGTTGATGGTTCGGCCGCCTCTTCTTTCGAAGAGCAGGTGGCTCCTTCTGCACGGGACGGAGGGCCCCGACTCGAAGCGGGCGAAGCCGGGAGCATGGGCAATACCTTCGGGCGCCTCTTTCGCGTCACCACCTTCGGAGAATCCCATGGCCCGGTGGTAGGGGCAGTAGTGGATGGCTGTCCCCCTCGGATCCCCCTGAGCGAGGAGGATATCCAGGTCGACCTGGACCGGCGTCGTCCGGGTCGGGAGCCTCTGGCCACGCCCCGTTCGGAGGAGGACCGGGTCCGCATCCTCTCGGGCGTTTTCGAAGGGCGGACCCTGGGCACCCCGATCCTGTTGCAGGTCGAGAATCGGGACGCCCGCCCCCAGGACTACGAACACCTGCGCGAGGTCTTCCGCCCCAGCCACGGGGACTTCACCTGGCAGGCCCGCTTCGGGATCCGTGACCATCGTGGGGGTGGGCGGGCCAGCGCCCGCGAGACGGTGGGCCGGGTGGCAGCCGGGGCCGTGGCCCGCCGACTGCTGGACATGGTCTGGGGCGTGGAGATCCTGGCCTGGGTCGGCCAGATCCACGATCTCGTGGCCCGGGTGGATCCCGAGGGCCTGACCCGAGAGCAGGTCGAGGCCACTCCGGTGCGTTGCCCGGACCTGAAGGCGGCCGAGGAGATGCAGGCCCGGATTCGCCAGGTCCGCGAGGAGGGCGACTCGCTGGGCGGAGTGGTCGAGGTGTTGGTCCGGGGCCTCCCGGCCGGTTGGGGGGCGCCGGTTTTCGGCAAGTTGCAGGCGGATCTGGGAGCTGCCCTGCTGGGCCTGCCGGCGGCCCGGGGCTTCGAAATCGGTTCGGGCTTCTCGGCGGCCGGGATGCGCGGCTCGGAGCACAACGACCTCTTCTGCTGGGAGGACGGACGCCTGCAGACCCGGACCAACCGCTCGGGGGGCGTGCAGGCCGGCATCTCCAACGGGGAGGACCTGCGCGCGCGCGTGGCCTTCAAGCCGGTGCCTACCCTGGGGCAACCCCTCGAGGCGGTGGACCACCTGGGCCGACCGGTACTCCTTCAACCGGGCGGTCGGCATGACACCTGCATCGCGCCTCGGGCGGTCCCCGTGGTGGAAGCCATGGTGGCCCTGGTCCTGGCCGATCACGGCCTGCTCCGGCTCGCCCTTTCGCCTCCGGCGCATAGTTAAAGTAGTGTTCACATAAAGTTTGACTCCAAAGGGGACGATCCTGGGGGAAGGCCTTCGGGTGCTTTCCTCGCTGGCCTCGAACTCCCCGAGGCCTTTCGCCGACCTGGAGGTGTGGTCTCGTGACCCTGCGCAATCTCGCCTTGCTCCTGTTGCTCCTCCTGGCCCTTCCGGCCCTGGCTCAACAGGCGGACCGCGTTCCGCCGCTGGCCGTCAATGGGCAACCCCTGCCGCCGGGGTCGGTCCTGGGCTCGACCGGGGAGGACGTGGCCGTCTTGGCCAGCCCCTTCCTGAAAGCCATGGGAGCCCAGGTTCGCCTGGCCGGAGGACGTCTGGACGCTTCCTGGCCTGCCGGCATGCTGACCTTGGAAGCGGGGCGCGACCTCGCTACCTGGAACGGGGTCCCGGTTCGCCTGGCTGAACCGGTCGGCACCATGGGAGGCGATCTCCTGGTGCGCGCCATCGAGGTGGCTCGTATCGTCGAGGCTCGCGTCGAGAGCGGTGAGTGGGGCGTAGCCATCTTCAAGAGCGCTGCAATGCCACCTTCGGCGTCCGCTCCGCCCTCGGCTCCGGCGGAGAATCACGCGGGAGCCCGGGGAAATCTGCCTCCCGGGCTGAGCATGATCCCTGCGGATATGACCGGAACGATCAACGCGCCGGGGCCTTCTGGGACCAGCTCCATGTCAGGGGCCGACGGACTGTACTTCCCCGACCAGGTCCGTGGCTTCCCGGATCCCGCTACGGGTGGTCTTACCCAGAGGGAAGGCCCCTATGATTCTCCCTACCAGCGCCCCGAGATCGGAGGAAATCTTCCTGCCGAAGCGGCCCTGGCGCCTCAGCCCATGGCCTCGCCCTCGCCCGGGTACAGGGCACCGCGGGCGGTGGTCTCTGACCTGCATGCGCGCCGCATCATGACCTTCCACCTGTCGAACTATGAGGTCAAAGCCAAGATCTACAACGAGGGAACCGTCCCGCTGACTAAGCCCTTCCAGGTCCAGTTGCTGGCCCGGGGCGAGCGCAACAACCAGTTTGAGTTGCTCGAGGCCTTCCTGGTCCGGGCCCTGGATGCCGGCGAGGAGATCGAGATCAAGAAGCTGGCGGATGGCCATCAGTTCCAGAGTCTGCAGGGGATGAGCGTAACCTTCAAGGTCGTGGTCATCGAGGATGCCCCGCCGCCCTCCGCCAACTACAAAGGACCGCCTCGTCCCGCCACGGTCGAGGGGAGCTCGCGCGAGAAACGGGTCTCGTTCTGAGGCGGCGATCCTTGTCCGTCGAGGATCGCTTCCTGCCTTTTCTGCTTCGCCCGTGGGCGCCGAGGGGAGCCCTGATGCTGCTCGTTCTGGTCCTGTTGCTTTTGGGGGGGACGGGGCCGGGGGAGGCCGACCTGCCCACAGAGCCGATTCCGTTGCCCACCCCGGTGGACGTGGGGACCTGGCCCGAGGTCCGGGTCCTGGTCCATCGAGGCACTTCTTCGGTCACCGTGCGCTCGACGGAAGAAATCTCTGTGGAGGAGGAGGGCCAGGAACCCCGCCGGATTCAGGAGGTTCTTCTCCCTCCTGAGGACCGGTCCGGCCCCGAGGAATCCCGAGTCTGGGTCCTGCACGGTTCGGCCCCTCTCGAGCTGGAAGGACGAGCCTATCGGGGCCGGATGGAGGTCCACCTGGAGAGGGGAGGACTCCTGGTGGTCAACCGGGTCGGCTTGGAGGACTATCTGCGCGGGGTGGTCCCCCGCGAGCTCCTCTCCAGCCAGTTGGAGGCCGTCAAGGCACAGGCAGTCCTGGCCCGCACCTATGCGCTGGCCCACCTCAAGGAACCCACCGCTCTCTGGGATGTGCGGGATGACGTGGGACATCAGGTCTACGGAGGGGTGACGGCCGAGCATCCGATCTCCGACCAGGCCGTTTTCGAGACGGCGGGCCTGGTGTTGGGCTGGAGGGGAAGTCTGGCCTCCCGGGTGGTCTTCCACTCGACTTGCGGAGGCTGCACCGAGGGCAATGAGAACGTTTTCGGGACCCCACCGGTCCCCTATCTGCGCCCGGTCCCCTGCCTGGACCAATTGGGCCAGCCGGCCTGCGCGGCCTCGAGCTACTCGACCTGGACGCTGGAGGCCTCGGCCCAGGAGCTCGGGCAGGAGGTGGGGCGTATGCTGGGGAAGCCGCCTCTGGCCATCCGGGCCCTTGAGATTCGCCAGACCTCCCCCTCGGGGCGGGTGATGCGGCTGGCGCTCTTGCTGGAGGGGGAGGAAGAGTTGGAGTTGCAGGGAGACGACTTGCGTCGAATCCTGCGCCTTCGGGACTCTTCAGGGCAGGTGCGCAACCTGCCGAGCACCCGGTTTCTGGTCGAGTCGGACTGCGGGGATGGACGGATCCGTCTGCGCGGTTCGGGTTGGGGTCATGGGGTGGGGATGTGTCAATGGGGCGCCATGGGGTTGGCTCGTGAGGGGTGGCGTTTCGAGGAGATTCTGGACCGTTACTATCCGGGGACGCAGGTCCTCGGCATTGCACAGGCGTGGGCCGGCGCCCCGCCGTGAGTCCAAGTGGAGGGAGTTCTGAACGGCATGCTTTACCAGAAGGGCGCCACCGTCTTTGCGGAGATCTACGACCAGCCGAGGGCCTGGCGTGAGGTGATGGGGTATCTGTCGACCCGACGGGAGGAACTCACGGCCTGGTTCAAAGCCCAGAACTTCGGCCAGGTCATCTACCTGGCTTGTTCCGACTCGCTGAACATGGCCATGTCGGCTTCCCGGGTGACGCACCTGGTCGCCGGCTTGAATTCGGTGGCCCTGCCTGCCAGCGAGGTCCTCTTCGGTCGCCGGGCTCCCTACGACAGCCGCATCAAGACCCTGGTGCTGGTGTTGGCTCGGACCGACGAGGCCGAAGAGGTGGCCTGGGCGATCCAGAAGCTGCGCACTTTGGATCCCAGAGCCCAGATCATGGCTGTTCATTCCGGCGAGCCCCCCCAGGAGGGCCTGGTCCACCAGGGCATGACACTTCCCGACATCCAGGAAGAGTCCAGGATCGGAACCCGTTCGGTCTCCAGCCTGCTGCTGGCGGCCCTGGTGCTGGTCTCGTGGCTCTCCAATCGGGAGGTTCTGTGGAACGAGCTGCAGCGACTGCCCGATCTCCTGGCGGCACGCTTCAAGGCCTGGCAGGCGCGAACCCAGCAGATGGTGCAGAGCAAGCCGAATCACGTGGTCTTCCTGGGGTCGGGCCCCTATTACGGGATCGCCAGCCAGGCCGCCCTGACCATGCGGGAGATGACCGCCCTGCCCTGTGATCAGCATTATTTCCTGGAGTATCGCTACGGCGCTTATGTCTCTCTGACCAATCTCATGGCCGTAGTCGGGCTGATCTCCAACACCTTCCGGGTAGCTGAAGAGAAGGTCCTGAGCGACCTGGCGGTGACCCGGTCTTTTCGTGTGGCCTTGATCGAGGAGGCGACCGATTCCTTCCGCGGGCGGGCCGACGAGCTTCTCGAACTCAAGTCCGGGGTCAGCGAGATCAGCCGGATCGTGCTGATGCTTCCCGCCTTGCAGTTGATGGCCTTCTACGCAGCCGTGGCCCGGGGGATCAATCCCGACCGTCCCAAGCACCTCGAACACCAGGTCCTCAAACTCAAAGAGCGCCCCGATGCCCAGGTGGGGTCCTGATATGGACCACCTGGACGCCTGGCGAATCCCGCTCTACCTGCTGCCCCTCGCCCTGGTCATGCTCTGGATTCATCGGCGCGAGGCACTGGAGGGCCTGACCCTTTTCGCCGACCTGAGTCCCGGACAGAAGGCCTGGGTCCTGATCAGCGCCTTGCCTCCGGGTCTCAGCGCCAGCCTGCTGGTCCATCTCCCGGTTGAGACCGGCCGGGCCTATCTGCGGGAAGGCTCTTCGATCCAGGGGGGAGGGCAGCACCTTCTACCCGAGGTTCTCAAGGAATTTTGCAGGTCCCTTCCCCCGGATTGGATACGGGGCTCCGGACGCGATTCGGACCAGGCCCTGGTCCAGCTGGCTCGGGTTGTCAGCGAGAAGCCCACGGAACTCCTGGCCGCCTTGACCGACCTGTGGCCGCCTGCAGCCGCTCCGGAGCCCATCCCCGCATCTCCTGCTGGGGAGGAGGATGCCAGTCCGTCAGCGGGAGCCTCCGGCGCCGGGGACGAAGAAGAGCTCTGACCCGGTCCTCCCAGGGGACACGGGTCGAGACCATGAGACTCGGCCATCAGGGGAGAGGAGGCAGCACTTGTACTGTCCTCACTGCGACGAGAACTTCAGTTCCTTCCATAGCCTGTGCCCGAATTGTTTCGCAGAGCTGCGCTCCGAGACCGCTACGGGACCTCCCTCTTCCCCTGTCAGGGACCGGGGGTTGACGGAGCCGCATCCGGGGCTGGACCTGGCGACCTCGATGACCCCGCAGATCCCCACGGTGGAGTTTCCGGACCTGACCGGGGCCGTCTTGGACAAATCTCGGGAAGTCATGCAGCAGGTGACCGAGAAGGCCGCTACCCGCGCCTCGGAGGCCGCTTCACGTCTGACCATGCCGGTCATACCGCTCGAGCCGGACCTCAGGCCTCCGGTCGAACCGCGGGACCAAGCGGCTGGTCGGGAAATCCAGGCCGTCCTGGATCAATCCCGGGAAGCCGCGCAGCAGGTGGCTGAGAAGACCATCACCCGAGTCTCGAAGGCCGCTTCACGCTTGACCACGCCGGTCACGCCGCATCCCGATCCGGACCTCCGGCCTCCGGTTGAACCGCTCGACCAGGCGGCCCTCCAGGAAATCCAGGCCGCCCTGGAGGAGGCCGCTCAGGAGCTTCAGAAACTGGCCGGAAGAGGGCGCGAGTCGGTCATGGAAATGCTGCACTCGGAGGGGGAGGATCCCCGGCAAGCGGCCGCTGTTTTCCTTAGCGCCTACCGGCGTTTCCTCGGGAAGGAGATGGCGCCCCACCTGGATCGCATCCGCAAACGCTATAACTCCATCGCCAGGAGGTTGGATCCCGGGACCCGGGAAGCCATCAGCCAGCGAATTCAGTTTCTCAGCAAGCAGACCTCCGGATCCCTGGCAGATTTGGAAAACCAGATCAAACGCCTGCCCAAGCCGGTTCGAGGAGTGGCCCGCCAGCTCAAGGACGTTGATCTTCCCGAAGCCCCGAGGGTTGACCTTGGCTCGACCGGCGAGCAGTCGGTAGAGGGGGTCAAGAATAGTTGTATGGGTCTGGTAGGGGTCTTCTTGTCCTTCCTCTTGCCCGGGTTGGGCCACTTCTTGATCGGGTCTGCCGGTGCCGGGAGCGTCCTGCTCTTCATCGGCATCGTCTTGAAAGTGGCTTTCCCGGAAGCCACCGTGTTGAACTGGTCATTGTCGTTCTTGGCGGCCTGGCACGTCTGGATGTTGACCCGAAACTGAAAGGCAGGCTCTGGCCATGGAACGCGCTTTCTACCTGGAACTCGCCGAGCGATTGGAGTCCGGTCAGCCGGTGGCCCTGGCTACCGTGGTCCGCTCCTGGGGCTCTACCCCTCGCGAGGTGGGGGCCAAGATGCTGGTGGATGCCCAAGGGCGGATCCAGGGCACCATCGGCGGAGGCGGCGGCGAGGCCAAGGCCTGGCAAGTGGCCCGTGAGGTCTTGAAGGGCGCGCCGGCGCAGGTCGTCCACATAGATCTGACTGGGGAAGCCGAAAGCGATATCGGCAATGTCTGCGGAGGTCGTCAGGATGTCCTGGTGGAGCTGCTGGACCCCGAAGACTTGAGGGCCCGGGCCCTGGCCCGAGCCATCCGGGAGGGTTGCGAACCAGGCCGGGAGTTGGCCTTGGTGGTGGTGCTGGGGCCGACGGGCACGGGAGACTGGCACCGAGGGGAAACCCCACCGGCCCCGCCTAGCGGTGGACCCTTTCCGGGGACCCGTCTGTGGCTGGTCGGTCCCGAGGAACTGGTGGGGACCCTGGGCGATGCGCAGGCGGACTCCCAGATCCTGGAACATGCCCGCAAGTGCCTGGCGCGCCAGGGTTCCGAAGTGTTCCCGATTTCGGTGGGGAAGGCTTCTTTCGATGTCTTCATCGATGTCCTTGTGCCCTCCCAGGAGCTGGTGGTGGCCGGAGCCGGTCATGTAGCCCGCCCCTTATGTCGCATGGCCTCGCTTTGCGGCTATCGGGTGACCGTGATCGATGACCGGGCCGAATTCGCAGATCCGGTCTACTTCCCCGACGCCGTCGAGGTCGTGTGCCTGCCCTTCCTGGACGCCTTCCACAGCCTGGGGGTGGGCTCGCGCACGCACGTGGTGCTGGTCACCCGTGGCCACAAGCACGACGAAGAGTGTCTGCGCGCCCTGGTGGGCCGCGAGTTGGCCTATCTGGGGATGATCGGCAGCCGGAGACGCACACGTGCGGTATTCCAGGAGTTGGAGGACGAGGGGGTGGACCCGACCTGGCTGGACCGGGTGCACGCGCCGATCGGGATCGACCTGGGGGCTGAGACCCCCGAGGAGATCGCCGTGGCCATCCTGGCCGAGATTATCGCCGTACGCCGTGGAGGCAAGGCCCCCTCTCTTTCGCTGCGAGGTCAGGCTCCCCGGGCTGAAGCCGCGCGCTCCAGGGCCCTAAAGTGCCCGGAGAATTAGCAGGTCCATGGTCCTCCGCCGGTCGGTTGCGGCCCCTCATCTCACGGCCCACCTCGATGAAGGCTTCGGCAACTGTCCAGCTTTTGAGAAGCCTGTTCATCAACTGTTTACAGTGGCAACATGCTGTTAATCCCCGGAGGTTGTCTCGGGCAATCCTGGCTTTTAGGATGAGGGCAAGCCGCGGGCTCTCCGAGCCCGGGTGAGGAGTGCGCGATGAAGGACCCATTCGAGTTCGGGAAGGTCGAGAAGCTTGGCGCCGGCCAGGGGGCTCCGCATGCTGCGCCGCTCTCCACTTCGGGAGGAGCGGCCCGGTCGGCCGAGGCCAGCGCGGCGAAAGCAGCTTCCCAGCAGGACCACGTCCTGTTGTCCGACGAGGTCGAGGGCGCGGAAGGATCCAGTTTCGGCGGAGCGGTGAACTTTGGCGCCTGGAGCGCCCAGGGACAGGCTCTCGAAACCGGTCCTTCGGGGTTGCAGCCCGCTGCGGTGTACGGCCCGGACGGGGTCTCGGGTCTGGAACCCGGCATGCAGGCCGGAGGAGTGCATAAGGCTTCCGAGCCCCTGGACCTTTAAGAGGAGCCTCGGAAGTTCAAACCCCAGGTTCCCGGGCCCCATGCCCGGGCTTCCTCTTGTAGCGGGAATCCTCACGGATCGGAACCGGCCTCGCGAAGTCTCCAGATCAGGGAGTGCTCGGCCATCAGGCGGCCATCTAGGAAGACCTGGAAGATATAGGCGCCGGGTTCCGGAAAGACGACCTGGTTCACATCTACCTGGACGTGGGTGGACTGGGTAGGGTCGTTCAGGGTGAAGTACATCTCCGGCGACTGGTTGAGCTGCATGGTCTTTGACGAGTTCAGCAGCTTGAGCACCTGGACATGAAAGCCCTTCCCCTGGCTCCAGGTGGTCAGTACCGAGAAGCGCGGGTAGGTGACCGGGAAGCGATCTGCCCAGAGATCCGTGAAAAGACCGTAGCAGGTCAGCTTGCCCTGGTTGCCGGGCACGACGGCGTCGCAGAAGTTGAGGCTGCGCAGGACGGGTTCCAAGGGCGTGGCAGGCTCCTTCCGGGTGGGAACGAGTTTTTCTGCGCCTGTGTGCGGGTCTCCTTTCAGCAGTCGGACAGGGCTGCTTCCACGAGACGGACCTCGCCGAGCGGGCCCCAATCGTCCTCCATCATCAGCAGCCGGGCCAGGAGCCAGGCCGCCAGGTCCGGGTTGCGCTCGGCCAGTTCGAAGTGGCGTCGGAGCAGGGGGTGGTCTAGGTTCAGGACCAGGGTCCCCGGCGTCCGGGTCAGTTCCGGGCGTGTCTCCCCGGCCTGCACCTGGAACATGGTTCCGGGATCATCTTGAATCAGGAAGAAGGGGTCTCGGGATTGAGCCGGACGATTCCGGAAGCGGGCAGCCACGACCCGCCGACAGAGGGCACCGGCCTGGTTCAGCCGGTGTCCGACTCCTTTGAGCAGGGCTTTGCCGGCTTCGGAGAGGTCCGCAACCAGACGGGGGAGGATCCAGGTGGTCGAGACCCGGACCCTCTTCGTCTGCCCCGTCAACGAGGCGATCAGGGCTCCCCATCCCGGCGCTGCGTCGGGGCCCTTCCAGCACAGGATGGGGCCAGCTCGGAAGGCCAGCTCTTCGCTGGCGGGAGAAGGGGTGTCATCCCAGAGGATCTCCTCCAGATTCCACGCAGCAGAACGCAACTCGCAAATCGACAAGGGAGGACCGTGCAGGGTCGGGAAAATGGGCTTGGTCTCCCAGTTCTTGGCCAGCCCGGGCAGGCGGGGGACCAGGGCGCCCATCAGTTCGTCGGGTGCGGAAACTCCCGCTTCTGCAAACAGCTCGTCGCGCAATGGTCCGTCTACGGCGGTGCGCAGCAAGGCCATGGCCTTCTCGTAGTTCTCGTCGTGCAGGACCTGGTCGCGGGTCAGGGTGTGCTCCAGGTAGCGGGAATTCAGTTTGAACTGGATACCGGGTATGATCTCCTGGTGCCCTTCAGATAGCGTCAGACCCCGGTTGTAGAAGCCGAAGAAGGGAGCCGTTTCGAAGGCGGGGGCCAGGACCATCTCCGTCCCGGGGACCGACCAGGTCATCGAATTGGGAACCGCCAGTTCGAAGGGCTGGTTGATCCGCGTGCCGTCATACAGGATATCGGCTTCGCAGTGCTTGCACCAGTAGGTGACCGTCTCCAGGCCCCGCCGGCGCATTTTCTGGAACTCCTCGAAGGTAGCTGGTTTATAGACCCGGACCGTGGTGCCGTCTAAGGGCATGTCCAGGCTAATCCGTTCGAAGTGGTGGTCTGGATGGAAGATCACCCGCCAGTTCTGGCCATCGCGGCCGGTATCCACCACCACCAGGCTAGGTTCCAGGGCGAAGACCGAGACGAAACCGATTCCGAACTTGCCGATCTTGGTCAGGTCGCCTTCTTTGGAGGAGGAGAAAAGCCGCGTCAATTGGCCGTCCAGGATCTCCTGGTCCATGCCTTCCCCGGTGTCCTCGACCGAGAAGACCGCGGCCCCCTGACCGATTCCCTCATCCTCTAAAAATTCGGTCCGGACGTCGACCCGGCTGCTACCGGCGTCCAGGGAGTTCTGGATCAGCTCACGCAGGAACGCGTAGGGATCCGTGAACTGGTGGATCAGGGATTTGAGGGTCTCGCCTGCCTCGAAGAATATGGGAAGGCTGGACATGCGCTCCTCGTTCAGTTCCCCAGGAGCTTGTCGATCTTGTTCAGGACATCGCTGGGCTCCGGGCGCAGCAGGACCAGGATCGCGCTGTGAGGCACGATCAGCAGGTTCTTGCCTTGCCAGGTGATCTCGATGGACTGGTCCTTCAGGAAGAAAGCCTGATCACCTGGCTCGGCCTGCAGGGGGAGATAGCGGTTGGCCTGGCGGGGTTTCTTCCAGGGTTCGGCCTCGGAATACTCGGGATTTGGAACCAGGTAGCCGGGGCCCACCTTCAGGACGAGGCCATTGCGGACCTTGTCCCGCTCGGTGGCCGTGGCCGGCAGGATCAGGCCCGATTCGGTCTGCTGCTCTCCCTCCAGGGGCTCGATCAGGATTCGGTCTCCGACGACGATGAGTTCAGGCATGGGATTCCTTTCGGCGCCCGCTCGGGGTCCGACCTCCTTTCAGGAGGCGGATCCATCCTCTTTTGGGGCGTGTTCGGCCGAGATTTTCCACATGAAGACCCAGGGGAGGGCGGCCAAGAGCGAGCAGGCGATCAGCACCTGGAAAGCCCCGTTCCAACCGTGCTGGTCGACCAGGTGCCCCAGGCCCCATCCGGAGAGGACTCCGCTCAGGTATCCGAAGAAACCGGTCATCCCGATGGCCGTGGCGGCGGCCTTGCGGGTGGCCAGGTCGGCCGTGAAGACCGCCACCAGGAACTGTGGGCCGTAGATCAAGAAGCCGACGGCCAGCAGGACCACGGCGTAGGCCCAGGGGTGCCCGTCGGGAAGCTTCCAGAAGAGTACGATGCAGGCCGTGGCTGCCAACATGTAGGCAAAGCAGACCGGGGAGCGCCGGCCGCCGAAGAGGCGGTCGCTCAGCCAACCGGCCATCAGGGCCCCCACCAGACCAGCCAGTTCGAAGCCTGCCATCATCCAGCCGGCTCCGGCCAGCGAGACCTGGCGGTCCTGGAGATAGCTGGGGGCCCAGTTCACGAAGCCGTAGCGGACCACGTAGATGAAGAAGTTCGACAGACAGGCCCCCCAGATGAAGGGGTTGCTGAAGACCGAGCGCACCAGGAATCTCCAGAACTCGTGCAGACTCTGGTTCTCGGTGGATTGGGGGCGGGTAGCCTCGGCCTGGGCGGGGACTTCGCCATGAAAGGCCTCCACCGGAGGAAGACCCAGAGAGGCCGGGGTATCGCGCAGGCGCTCGACCAGCAGCAAGGCCACCGCCGCAGCGATGGCGGCCGGCACGTAGAAGATCCAGCGCCAGCCGTACCATTCCCCCAGATATCCGGCCAGGATCAGGATTATCGCCAATCCGAACTGATGGGAGGTGTTCCACAGACCCCAGAAGGTACCGCGTTCCCGAGGGCTGAACCAGTGGGAAAGGATACGCGCACAGGGCGGAAAGCCCATGCCCTGGAACCAGCCGTTGAGGACCCAGAAGACGATCAGGACCCCCAGGGCCGAGTTCATCCCGAAGGCCACGTTGGCAGCCGCCGACAGGAAGAGGCCCAAGGCCATGAAGTAGCGGGCGTTGCAGCGATCCCCCAGGAAGCCGTTGAGGAATTTCGAGATCCCGTAGACTATGTCGTGCAGGGTCAGGATTTTGCCCAGGTCGGCCTTGGCCAACCCCAGGTCCTTTTCCATGAGGGGAAGGGCCAGGGGGATATTCTTGCGGACGAAATAGAAGATGGCGTAGCCGATGAAGGTGCTGTAGAGCTGCCGGATGCGCCAGTAGCGGAACTTGCTGCGCATCTCGTCCTCGCTCTTGTAGGAGGCGGGTTGGGCGGGAGCGGGTTGGAAGAGTCGCAGAAGTCGGCCTGGCATGAATCAATGGCCTCGTCGGGGAATTTTCGCCGAGTTCGAGTCGGCGGCTGGGAACCCTGCCCTGATGGTGCGCTCGCAGGTATTCATGGTTTAGTCGGCAGGGGAACCAGGGGATATTATGAAGATTGAGGTGCCTATCATGAGTAACGCGATTGAGACCAGCCATCTTCGGAAACTCTACCGTCGGCGCCGCGAACCCGACCTGCTGGCTTTGGATGACCTGGACCTGCAGGTTCGGGAAGGCGACATCTTCGGCTTCATCGGGCCCAACGGGGCAGGCAAATCCACCACGATCAAGATCCTGATCGGCCTGGTCCATTCGACCTCTGGCCAGGCCAGGCTCTTCGGAGAGCCCTGTGGCACCCCAGCGGCCCGTCGTCACCTGGGTTACCTGCCTGAAACCGCGGTCTACCACGAGTTCATGGCGGTGGGCGAGCTTCTGGACGTGCATGCCCGCCTGGCCGGGGTCGCTCCGGCGCACAGGAAGGCACGGTGCCAGGAGGTCCTGGAGGCGGTCCACCTGCAGGACCGCTCGCAGACCCGACTCCGCGAGTTGTCCAAGGGCATGCGCCAACGCTTCGGGATCGCCCAGGCCTTGATAGCCCGGCCGCCCCTGCTGATCCTGGATGAGCCGACCTCGGGCCTGGACCCGTTGGCGCAGATGGACGTCAAGAACATCATCCTGGATTTGAAGAGCCAGGGGATCACCATCTTCTTCTCTAGCCATCAACTGACGGACGTCGAATTGATTTGCGACCAGATCGGCATCCTGCACCGCGGCCGGATGTTCCGCTGCGGGAACCTGCGCGAGCTGTTGGAGGACTCTGCCGAGGTAGAGGTTCGTTTCCAGGGCGGTCCCACCGAGATCCGTGAATTGAAGGTCTTTGAGCAGGGCCCTGATCGGGTCGTCCGGATCCCCCGGGAGGAATCCGACGCCCTGGTCGATAGCCTTCGAGAAGCCGGGGCTCACCTGGTCGGCATACAGATCGCCCGGCGCAGCCTGGAACAAGCCTTCTTTGAGACCATCCGCGCCTCGGGAGAAGTGGAAGTACGATGAACCCCGTCCTGGTCCTGACCCGCCTCTACATCACCGAGTCGATGCGCCGGCAACTGCACCTGATCACGTTGTTCCTGGCCGTGATGATCCTGGTCCTGCCTACACTTTTCAACGCCTTCGGCATGACCGGTTTCGACCGGGTCACCAAGGATGTGGGGCTGACCTTGCTGGGCCTGTATGCCGTGGGCATGGCGCTCTTCTTGGGTTCGACGGCCCTACCTGGCGATATCGAGCAGCGCACCTTGCATCCCCTGCTGGCCCGTCCGATTTCCCGGATGCAGTACCTGCTGGGCAAGTTCCTGGGATATCTGGTGGTCATGGGAGCGAGCATGGCGGTGTTGGGCCTGGCCTTGTTGACGGCCCTGGCGGTCCTGGGGACGCACGCCGATCCCGCGGTGTTGATCCCCGTATCCTTTTACGTCCTGGAGGCCGGGATCCTGGGGGCTTTCTGCCTCTTCGCCTCGACCTTCTGCAGCCCCGCCCTGGCAGGAGTGCTGGGTTGTTTCCTGTACATCGTCGGTGGGATTCCCCAGACATTCATCACCTTCTTCCTCTCCTCCGGTGGCACACAGGTGCAGGGGGCCCTGGTCCGGGCCATCCGCCTCATCATGCCGCACTTCGATGTGCTGCATCTCAAGGACCCCATCGTGCATGGAGAAACCATTCCGGGGGGCTACCTCCTGGCAGCCTTCGCCTACGGCCTGGTCTGGATGGTCCTGTTCCTGTTGCTGGCGGATTGGAGCTTCGAGAGGCGGGACCTGTGAGAACGCTGCGAGTCGTTCTGGTGCTGCTCCTCCTGGGGACGCTGGCCGCAGTGGTGCTGGCTCAGGGAGGGGCGCCGAGGCACGAGCATGGCCCCTCGGAGTCCGGCGAGCACCAGCACGAGCATGGTCACGGGCATGAGCATGGCCATGGAGCTTCAGAGCCCGGTGTGCACCAGCACGAGCATGGCCACGGACACGTCCACGGTGAGGGCGAGGACGAGCATACGCACCTTCCCATCCAGATGTACGCGATCAAGGCCTACTTTGAGTCGCCTTGGAGGGATTCCACCCAACCTGGCCGGATCGCCTGGCAGGCTGGCCTGGTCGCTCTGGTGGATGCAGCCCTGTTGGCCTGGCTGTGGAGGCGGTGGTGGCGATGAAGGGTTGGCGCCTGGGCCTGCTTCTGGTCTTGTTGAGCTTGTTGGCCGGGGTCAACCTTCGGCTGCCAGATTGGCATGATCGCCTCTTCCGTCCGCCTCTGGAAGGGCGGACCCAATTGGACGTCTTTCTCGATCTGCTGGGTGAAATGCGAACTTTTGCCGCCCGAATGATCTACGTCCGAGGTGACCTCTACTTCCACGTGATGGAGGGGCAGGGGATCTCCTGGCGCGATGCTCCGGATATCCTGCCCATCTACCGGATCTCCACCCTGCTGGACCCCCACATGGAGGAGGCCTACGAGGTCGCCGCCTTCGACCTGACCCTGAATTTCGATCGGCCCACCGAGGGGCTGGAGTTCTTGGATGAAGGCCTGCGCTACAATCCCGACTCGGTGCGGCTGTATCTGACCCGAGCCTTCCTGCTCTTCCAACTCAAGCGCTATGAGGAGGTCGTCCCCACGGCGGGCCGGGCCCTGCAACTGGCGGAGGAACATCTGGATGCGCTGAATGCGGTACGGCTCCTGGCTCATTCCCAGAATCGGGCCGGGAATCTGCGTGATGAGGTCCACGCCTTGCGGATCTGGCTGAGCCTGGAACCGGGGGATACCTACCCCATCACCCGACTTCAGGAACTCGGCCTCAAACCGGTCGGCTTCTCGGAGGAGGAGTTGGACCGTATGCAGCAAGAGCCTCCGCCCCGGCCCTGAGACCCCCCATTTGGAGCTCCGTGAAGTCGTCCGACGGCATCGCGTGATGCACCACTACCAGTCCGATCCTGTGCCCTCGTCGGGCTGCTGAAGTCGGGGCCTGCGGCCGGTTTCCGAGATCCTTCATCGGGAACGCTGGAATCCCCCGCCTCCCGGGTAGGAATGAGCCCGGCCTACGGCAAATGGCCGGGTTCCTAGACCGGTCGCCTTCCAGGCGAACCGAGCCCGGAGGTACATCCGTGAATCTGGAACGCTGTAGCGGGGTCCTGCTCCATCCTACTTCTCTCCCTGGACCTTATGGAGTTGGAAGTTTCGACCAGGAAGCCTATGACTGGCTCGACTTTCTGGTGGCTTCCCAGCAGACGGTATGGCAGGTCCTGCCCTTGGGGCCGACCAGTTTCGGGGACAGCCCCTACCAGAGCTTCAGCACCCATGCGGGGAATCCATACCTCCTGGGGCTGAATCGCATGGTGGCGGATGGGCTTCTGGAAGCAGGTGACCTGGCCGAGGCTCCGTCCTTTCCCTCCGATCGGGTGGACTTTGGAGGGCTCTTCCATTGGAAGTTGCCCCTTCTGAAGAAAGCCGCCGGGCGTTTGGATGCCTCCGCATCTACCCCCCAGGCAGCGGACTTCCGAGACTTCTGCCAGGCCGAGGCGTGGTGGTTGGAGGATTACGCCCTGTTCATGGCCCTAAAGGACGCCTTTGACTTTAAGGCCTGGAATCAGTGGCCTGAAGAGTTGCGCCTGCGTCACCCGGAGGCCCTGGAACAGGCCCGTGCCCAACATGCGCCGGCTCTGCACGCCCATCGCTTCATGCAGTGGGTCTTCGACCGGCAGTGGAAGGCCCTGAGGGATTACGGCAACCAGCGAGGGATTCGGATCCTGGGTGACCTGCCGATCTTCGTGGCCATGGATTCGGCGGATGTCTGGACCCAGACCGACCTTTTCCACTTCGACGCCCGTAATCAACCGACGGTGGTGGCCGGAGTTCCGCCGGATTATTTCTCGGCCACGGGCCAGTTGTGGGGCAATCCGTTGTATCGCTGGGACCGGATGCGTCAGACCGGGTATCGCTGGTGGATCGATCGCCTGCGCTCGGCGCTGGCCCGTCACGATCTGGTGCGCATCGACCACTTTCGGGGCTTTGCTGCCTACTGGGAGGTGCCGGCCGAGGCGGAGACCGCCGTCGCGGGGCGCTGGGTCCAGGGGCCCGGAGCCGACTTCTTCCGGGTTCTGCAACGCGAGTTGGGCGACGATCTGCCCATCGTGGCCGAGGATCTGGGGGAAATCACCCAGGAGGTCCTGGATCTGCGCGACGAGTTCGGGCTGCCCGGCATGAAGGTGCTGCAGTTCGGATTCGGGGGCCGTGCCGACAATCTTTTCCTGCCCCACAACTATACCGAACCCTTCGTGGCCTACAGCGGGACCCACGACAATGACACGTCGCGGGGTTGGTATGAGTCCAGCAGTACGCTGGAGGAGAGGGACCACTTCCGCCGTTATTTCGCGACCGATGGTCGGGATGTGGCCTGGACCATGATCCGGGGGGTCTTGGCCTCGGTCGCACGGTTGGCCATCGTTCCCCTGCAGGACCTCCTGCAGGTCGGCACCGAGGGCCGGATGAACCTGCCAGGTCGAGCCGAGGGGAACTGGCAGTGGCGCTTCCATCGCGGCGCCCTCGAACCCGGCGTGGTCGAGCGTCTGGCCGGGATGTCCCGGTTGTATGGCCGCGAGCGTGAGAAGCCGGTACCGTTCGAACCTGCCACTCCCCCTTCTGGGCAACCAGCCTAAGAACGGGTGCTCATCGACAGGAACAGGGCCAGCAGGATCAGCGCAATCTGCAGGTGTACGAGTTCCATCGCGATCCTCCTCCCGGTCTCTTCTTATTCATTAAGACCCCCCAATCCAGCCGCAGGTTGTGGATCTTAGGGATGTCGTTGAATTGCTCCGAACCTGCCGCTGCCCGATCGGCTGACGAGAAGGGCCCTATCCCGGCCTTCCTGGTATCGGTGGTGGCCTTGCTGGTCCTGGGCTTGCGCCTCCTGGGGGCGGGTGCCCACACCAGCATGGAAGGCGATGAGTTCGTCTACGTTCGGATGGCCCAGGAGCTGGTCGGGGCGTCTCCGGGAGGGGTGCCGCTGGCACAACCGATCCTTTTCCCCTATCTCCTGGCGGCCATGCAGGCCCTGGTCGGGGATTGGGAATGGGCGGGCCGGT
>JAAZKF010000202.1 GCA_012799975.1 Burkholderiales bacterium | reverse complement strand
TGAGTCAGGCGGTGGCCGCGGCAGCGGTCATGGCCCTTTCGTCCCGGAATGCCGGCTCGGTCTATCCGCTGGACTCGGGTCGGCTCCTCTTGAGCGTCACCCTGCTCCGCAAGGGAGGTCCGCCCGCTGAGGGTTCGCAGCCCCCCTCGCGGGAGCTACGCCTGGTGGAACGGGGGGAGACCGCTTCGCAGGCCCTAGCCGAGGAATACCACGCCTTGTTGGCCCCCGGGGCGCAGGGCTTCCCGGTCCTCCCCGTGCGCCTTCTGCCCGGCCGGCGGGGGCGGATCCGTCAGGCCTCCCGGTCGCTGGCGCGGGGCTTCGAGACCGCCTTGGTGCGCCCCGCCCAGGCCCTGGCTGTGTCCGGCTTGTTGACCTTTGGCCTGGCCGCCCTGACGGCTTTCCTCCAGGACGGCCGGACCGGGGTTCCCCTGGCCGGGGATGTGGGCAGCTCGCTGCAGCCGACCGGTCGCTTCGAGCAGGTGCTGCTGGCCGATATCTCGGCCCCCCACCCCCACGCCTTCAGAAGGGGCTGGATCACCAGGTGGAATACCCACAACAACAGCATCACGGTCCACTCGAATGCGTCTGGGACCCACCAGAATGTGCCTCGAACCCACCAGAACCAGGGGGGAGCGACCCATTCGAATACGCCTGGGACCCACTCGAATTCTTGGACCGGCCACACGAACACCAACCCGACAACCCACACGAACACGACGTACGTGCCCCACACCAACACCGACACCCGACCCAACCCCTAAGCCCCGCATTCCAGGAGGTCCCTGACGATGAGAAAGTTCAGAGTGCTGCTGCGCGGGCCGGGGGTCGAGTGCCCGGTTTGGCCGGCCGAAGCGGCCATGCGAGGGGAGTTGGAGGCCTTGACCCCGAACCCGACCTGGTTCCGACCGGAATCCGTCCGCGTCCGCCTCTCCAGGTCGCTTCGGGCCTCCCTGCCACCCGCCGATTGGGAACTGCCCCTTTATGGGAAGGCAGCGGCCTTCACCCTGGCTACGGCAGGGGTCCTGGGCGGCCTTTCGGGAAGCGCCCAGGCCTCGCCCCAGGCGATCCTGTTCACGCCACCCGGGATGGAGTCTTCCTCGGAGGCCTCCTTCATGCCCACCGACCGGCCGCCCGGGGTGGTTCTTCTGGAGGCTCGCGAGGTGCGGGGAACGGATTCATTGCGCTACACGCCCGGGGCACCCCTCACCGATAAGAGCGGTAATCCGATCCTGATCGCTGCCTATCACACGAATAGTCCAGGAACCCCACACACGAATGCTCCCGGATCGCACTACAATATACCTGGTCAGGGGCACCAAAATTCCAACCCCACTCCGCACACCAATAATTCTGGCACGACTCACACCAACACCAACCCCACGCCGCATGGAAACACCAATCCGGTCCCTCATACCAATCAGACTCCCTCCCACGTCAACGCATCCTGGCCCAATCACAGCAACATGCCCGGAGGTCACTCCGACGGACACTGGCAGAATCACGGAAACGCCGTGTTGCCTGGCGGAGGCTCCCACACCAACATGGTCCAAGGCGACTACGTGTTCTGAGGCGGCGCCGGCTCCCTCCCCCCTGTGCGGCAGGCCCGCCCGCCTGCCGCACCAGTTTTTCCGGACCCCGGGCCAGGGCGTCGCGGATTCCCCAGGAAGGTGAAAATGCTCGAACTTCGCGGTCCCGTCAGCATCGAACTGCTCCTCCGGGATGCCCGGGGGGGACTGCCGGCCGCCGACTGGGTAGGGATAATCCAGAAGCTGGGGGAGTACGTCAACGAGTTCCGGGTCGCCGGCGAAGAGCCGGTCGAGCACCCCGAGCTCTTCGAGATCCTGGCGGCCCTGGACCGGACCCGCAAGTTCTTCCATCTGGTCACCCCGGGACAGTGGAGCGATGCCGAGGGCTTCCTGGGTAACCTGCGGCGTCTGTCCTACTTCGGGTCTTTCCTCTTCGAGTTCCCCGGGCACACCGCCGAACTCTGCCAGCAGCAGGGCTTTGAGGGGCACGCCCGCCAGCTCTCCTCGCTGCAGAAGGCCCTGGCTTCGGCCTTCGAGGTCAACACGCGCACCCTTATAACCCGGCAGAACTGCGAGCAGGTGATGGAGATCGCCGAGGAGGCCTTCCGCCTGGGGGCCCGCTACGCGGTCTTCAACCGCTATATAGGGCCTCCAGACTCGCCGCTGGCACCCGACGAGCAACAGTTGCTGCGCGCCCTGGAGCAGATCCACGACATGCGTCAGTTCGGCTACAACGTGGCGCTGGGCAACTGCGTTCCCAATTGCTTCCACCTTTCGGATTCCTACGGGTGCATGGGAGGAATCCTGTCCGGGGCCATCGATCCCCGGGGGAACCTGCTGCCCTGCTCCTGCTCGACGAGACCGGCGGCTAACCTCTTGGAAACCTCTGTAGGCGAGGCCTGGCGCTCGGAAGAGATGCGTCGCTGGCGGGGCATCATGCCGCCTTCGTGTCAGGATTGCTCGCGGGTAAGCTACTGCCCCGGAGGCTGTCGGGCCGCCGTAGAGCACCTGGGCGGCACCCAGGACCCGTTGATCCGGGCTGCTCTGCCTCCGGAAGAGCCGACCCTGTACGAGGTGACCCTGGAAGAGGAACTCTGTCCGGTACCGCGTTACGCGGTGCGCAAAGAGGATTTCGGCTGGGCCCTGGTGCGCGGCAACCAGGTCATTCCCGTCAGCCACAAGGCGGGGGCCATCCTGGAGACTTTCGACGGGAAGGTAGACCTGGGCGAGATCGAGCGCCGCTTCGGACCGGCCGCGCTCTCCTTCATCTACTCGCTGTACGTCCGCAGTTTCGTCGAGTTCCGCCAGGCCGGGGCAGATAAGTCTTAGGGCTGGCCCGGCTGGCCCCTTCGGGCGGGGCTGGCCGTAGAGAAGACCGCCGCGCGAGGGTGGAAGCCCGAGCCCACCACGACCTCTTCCAGGGTCTGCCGGTCGAAGGGGTGGACGGGAATGACCAGGGTCGGCACCGGGCCATCCTGGTCGACGCGGTGCTGGGGGATCTGCAGGACGGGTTCCTGTCCCCGAACCAGGGCCATGGCTACCTGGGCGGCCCCTCGGGCCAGGGGTTCGATCTCCTTGAGTACGTCCATTCCCTGCAGGCCCCGGGCCACGAACTGACAGTTGGCCAGGTCTGCATCGGCGCCGGCGACGTAGAGCGAGCCTTCCCGGTCGCTCTCGCGCAAGGCCTGGATCGCGCCCCGGGCCAGGCTGGAGTTGTTGGCCAGCAGGGCCTTCAGGTCCGGGTGTCGCTTCAGGATGGCGCGCGTACTGGCGTGGCCCTCCTCGGCTACCCAGTGGACATGGGGCACCACTTCGACCACGCGGATGCCGGGGGATGCCTGCAGGACCTCCAGATTGGCGCGGGTGATGGCTTCGGCCACGGGGTTCCCCTCGGTGCCCTTCAGGATGGCCACCTCTCCACCGGTGGTTCCCAGGGCCCGCACCGCAAACTCGGCCTGGGCCCGGCCCACAGCCTGGGAGTCGTGGACCACCGCCCAGTCGAAGGGGATCCCCGGAAGCGATCGGTCGTAGCCCACCACCGGAACCTTGGCCTGGTGAGCCATCTCGACCACCTTCTGGGCGGCCTTACGGTTCACGGAGTGCAGGACCAGGCAGCGGACGCCTTCCGACAGGGCCTGGCGGGCCTGCTCTATCTGCAGCGCGGGGTCGTTGCTGGCGGACTCGAAGTAGACCCGCCCCCCCTGTTTTTCGACCTCCCGGGTGAAGAACGAGCGGTCCTTGTGATAACGCTCCTTCTCCAGGGAATTCAGCAGGAACCCCACCATCGGGTCACCGGGGTCCGTCTGGCAGGCACACCCGGCGCAGAGCAGCGCCAGCAGCAGGAGCAGTATCCTCTTCATCCTGGGAAATCTTCTGGATCCGGGGCAGGGTTCCCTGGCAAGGGGAACTCCAGGCTTTCCAAGCCGGGGATGGTCCCTCGTCGAACCGGCTCAGCGCCGGGCCAGGTTCACGGTCAGTTTGGCCTGGGGAGCCACCTGCTCGAGCAGGAGACGGGTCATGCCGATCTGGCTGACCTGGGCCGATTCCGGCTCGACCAGGACGGCTTCCGTGATCTGGTCGAAGTCCAGACCCTGGCCGACCATCTGGATCAGGGCCGCGTGCAGGGGGGAGGTGCTGGGATTGAAGGCGGCGTTCTCGGCATAGGAGCCGGTGAAGACCTTCTCGTCGGCGGTGCGCAGGGCGATTCCGGCGGGGTCCTTGGAGTAGGGGGCATATGAGCGGTTGGCAGCCAGGAAGGCCTCGCGGACCAGGCCGGAGGCTTCCTGGGGAACCTCCAGCGGCTCGACGGTCTGGGCCAGCAGCCCGGCTTCGATCCCCAGATCACCCGGACCAAACGAACGCGGCAGCAGCTCGGCCAGTGGGATGGGTTCATGGGAGGGGATCAGCACCATCAGTTGGCCGCCTCCCGCCAGCTCGTTGAGCAGTTGCCGGCAGAAACCGCAGGGTGCGGAAGAGACGGCCAGGGCTTCCAGACTCTTCTCGCCGTGGGACATGGCGTTGGTCACGGCGCACTGCTCGGCATGCACGGTCTGGATCAGGGATTGGCCGGGAAACTCCAGGTTCACGCCCATATAAAGAGCCCCGCTGCGGCCCCGGGTGACGGCGCCCACCTGAAATCGGGAGATCGGAGGGCGGGCAAAGGAGCGGGCCACGGGGATCAGTTCCAGCATCAACTGCTCGGAGGAGAGCCCGAGGGTCTCGGCCAGACGGGCTGCCTGGCCGGCGGGGATGTGGAAGGGGAGGGGGGGGAGAAGGGATTTGATTTTTTCAGTCATCTCACTCGAATTGGGGCCGGAGCTGCACCCGTCGTGGCATGGGCGGAGAGGCGCGCTCCCCTGGGAAGGGACAGAGCGATCTCCGGATCCATTCCCTTCCAGCTCGAAGGCCTTCCTCCTGCCTGGCCTTCTCCGCCAATCCGTTCGGGAACCACCGGGTTTCTGGCAGGCTCTCGGGGCTCCCATCGCAAAGAGTCCACCCATGAGAACTGTTGCCATGCTCCTTGCCGGTGGAGAGGGGTCGCGATTGACGGTCCTCTCCGAGAAGCGGGCCAAGCCCGCAGTTCCCTTCGCCGGGAAGTTCCGGATCATCGACTTCACCCTTTCCAACTGCGTCAACAGCGGGATCTACACCGTCGGGGTGCTGACCCAGTACCGACCCCACAGTCTGGCCGACCACATCGGGATCGGCAAGCCCTGGAACCTGGATCGCTCCCGGGGCGGGGTCCGGATCCTGCCTCCCTACCAGGAACGGGGCGGCCAGCACTGGTACGCCGGGACGGCCGACGCGATCTACCAGAACCTCGGCTTCCTGCGCGATAATCAGGCCGACCTGGTGGTGATCCTGTCGGGTGACCACATCTACAAGATGGATTACGGCCCCATGATCCAGGCCCACCTGGATCGGGGAGCCGACCTGACCGTGGCCGTCATGCCGGTCCCCCTGGAAGAGACCCATCGCTTCGGCATCATGGTGGTAGATGACGAGGGCCGGATCACCGAGTTCTACGAGAAACCCAAGGAGCGCGACAAGGGCAACCTGGCCTCCATGGGCATCTACGTCTTCAACGCCTCGGCCCTGGAACGCCGTCTGAACGAAGAACCCGGGGTCCGCGTGGACTTCGGTCGCGACATCATCCCCGCGATGGTGACGGGCGGGGATCGCGTTATCAGCTATCGTTTCGAGGGGTATTGGGTGGATGTGGGGACCATCGATTCCTATTGGGCCACCAACCTCGAACTCCTGGGCTCCAATCCCGGGCTGGACCTCTACAGTAACCACCTGCCGATTCTGACCCGCTCGGAAGAGAGGCCCGCGGTCAAGGTCGGGCCCCAGGGGCGGATCTCCAACAGCCTGCTCAGCAATGGATGTGTAATCCGCGGCACGGTGATCAACAGCGTCCTGAGCCCGGGAGTCCAGGTCAGCCCCGGCGCCGTGGTCCAGGACAGCGTCGTGATGAACGATACCTGGATCGGGCCGGGTGCCCGTCTGGACCGGGTCGTGGTGGACAAGCAGGTGGTGGTTGGAGCTGGCGTGGTGCTGGGAACCGGCGACTGCAACGTCCCCAACGCCCAGCATCCCGACAAGATCTACGCCGGGATCAGCGTGGTCGGCAAGGGGGCCATCCTCCCCGACGGCGCGGTGATCGGACGCAACGTCCTGGTCGGGATCGACCGGGACGAGAGCCACTTCCCGCCGGACCGCCAGGTCGGCGACGGCCAGACCATCTAGGAACTCGGCCGGAAACCCCGACCAACCCCTAGAACCCCCATCGGTTTAGTGAGGAGGATTCATGCCCAAGGCATTTGCGATGATCATGGCGGGGGGAAGCGGCCCGGCCCTCAGCGTCCTGACCGAGGTGCGCGCCGAGTCGGCAGTCGGTTTCGCCGGTAAGTTCCGTCTGATCGACTTCCCCCTCTCCAACTGCGTCAACTCCGATATCTACAACGTGGCGGTCCTGACCCAGTATCGGCCTCACACCCTCAACGCCCATATCGGGACCGGAACCCCCTGGGATCTGGACCTTACCAGCGGGGGCGTGCACCTGCTGCAGCCCTACCAGGGTGGCCCCTACGGTGACTGGCAGAAGGGTACCGCCGATGCGGTTCGCCGCAACCTGGACTTCGTCATGGATCAGGGAGAGGAGAACGTGCTGATCCTGGCGGGGGACCACATCTACCTGATGGACTATCGGCCGATGCTGCGTCAGCATGTGGCCTCCGGGGTCGATCTGACCGTGGCCGTGCGCCGGGTCAATCCCCACGAGACCCACCGCTACGGGATCGTCAGCGTGGGGCCGGATGACCGGATCGTGGGCTTCGAAGAAAAACCCCGCCGGACCCGGGGTAACCTGGCCAGCATGGGGATCTATGTATTCCGCAAGAAGGTCCTGGTGGATATCCTGACGGCCACCGAACCGGTGGATTTCGGCCGGCATGTGCTGCCCGACATGATCGGTGGTGCCTTCAAGGTGCAGGCCCATGTCTTTCCGGGATACTGGGCCGACGTGGGGACCGTGCAGTCCTATTGGGAAGCCAACATGGCACTGCTCTCCGAGAACCCGGCCCTGGATCTGTATGACCCGAGCTGGGTGGTGCACACCCGGTCCCTCGAGCGCGGACCCGTCAAGGTCGGGGCCAACGCCCAGGTTCACGGCAACCTGCTTTCCAACGGCTGCTGCGTGGACGGGAGCGTCCACCGCAGCGTGCTCTCGCCCGGCGTGCGCGTGGCCGAGGGCGCCATCGTCCAGGACAGCGTGATCCTGCGCGACGTCGTGATCGAGGCCGGGGCCGTGGTGGACCGCTGCATCATCGACCGCGGGGCCGTGGTCGGCGCCGGAGCCCAGGTGGGAAGCGGGGACGACAACACGCCCAACATCAAGTCACCCGAGGTCTTGAGCAGCGGCTTGACCCTGGTGGGACGAGGCTGCCAGATCGGTCCGGAATGGGTGGTGGGTCGGAATGTGATCCTCCACCCCGGCACCGTGACCGGCGAAGGTGGCAAGAAGAAGTCCCGGCTTATCCCCAGCGGCGCCAGCCTGGGTGAGTCGGTCCGCTAGGAGACCGCCTCGGGGGGGGCTCCGGCGCGATTCGGTGGCGGTTTCGCGAATTCGTGGCGGCAATCCGCAGGCGGCCCGCCGACTTCTCCCAGGCCTCTCAGCGCAGCGCTTGCAGGACGCCCTCGGGTTCCAGGATCGCGATCTGTCCTGTCCGCCTCGACCGCTTCTTCAGCCACAGGGCCGTGTGGACCTGGCGACCCGCTGTGAAGGGGGGCTGGCGGCCGCCTGCGTCAGTTCCGCCGCCGCCCGGGCCAGGTCCGTCTTCTCCTCCCACTTCACCGAACCCACCAGGATTGCCGACCCGTCTGCGGTCTCGGCCCGGACTCGGGACTGAATCAGTCTTCCTGACCCTCGCTCCCCCCGAGCCGGCGCTCCTGGAAGACGCCTCCTCCCTCTTCGGCCACCAGGCGCCCCTCGGACACCACCACCTCCCCGCGGCGCAGCACGGTCTCGGGAACCCCGCGGACCGGGATCCCTGCGAAGGGGCTCCAGTCGACGTTTTCGTGCAGGTTCTCCGGCCCCAGGGTGCGCCGGGCCAGGGGATCCCAGATGACCAGGTCGGCGTCGCACCCGGGCTGGATCCGGCCCTTGCGCGTCAACCCCATGACCCGGGCGGGGGTCGTGCAGCAGACATCCACCCAGCGCGGGAGGGTCATCCCCGGGAGGTTCCGGACCAGCATCATCCGGGACTCCAGGGCCGGGATTCCCCCGGGGACCCGGCTGAAGTCGGCTGCGACCTGCTTCTGGGCAGAGGAGAAGGGACAGTGGTCGGTCGAGACCACCTGCAGGTCGCCCCGCAGCAACGCCCTTTGCAGGCTCTGCTGCTGGGCCTTCTCGCGGATGGGGGGCGAGCAGATAGGGAGGGGCCCCAGGCGCTCGAAGACCTCCTCATCCAGGCACAGGTACTGCGGGCAGGTCTCTCCCCAGGCCTCCAGGCCTCTTGAGCGGGCGGCGGCCAGGCGCTCGACCACCTCTACACAGGTGACGTGGAAGAGGTAGACCGGAGTCCCGGTCAGTTCGGCCAGGTCCAGGGCCCGTCCGGCGGCCTGGCCTTCGAAGGCGGCCGGGCGACAACGGAGATGCATGCGCGGATGCACCTGGCCCGCTTCCAGGCTTTCGGCAATCAGTCGGCGGATTACGTCCCAGTTTTCGGCGTGAACCAGGGCCATCCCCCCGGCGGCGGCCAGGGCCCGGAAGGAGGTTAGCAACTGCCCGTCGTCCAGGCAGAATCCGTAGGCCATGTAGTGTTTGAAGGTAGGACAGCCCGCCTCGACCACCCCGGCCACCTGGTCGATGTTTTCCAGATCCGGGGGCTGGATGGTCATGTGGAAGCCGAAGTCGGCCACCGATTGGCCCTCTGCCTGCTGGCGGCGGCTCTGCAGGGCCTCGAGCATGGTCTGGCCCGGTCGGGTCTCGACGAAGTCCAGGAAGGTGGTGGTCCCGCCCAGCACGGCCGCCCGGGACCCGCTGGCAAAGTCATCCGCCGTGTCCAGACCACCGACCCGGTATTGGAGGTGGACGTGGACGTCGACTCCTCCCGGGGTGACCAGCCGTCCCTGGGCCTCCATCCGCCGGCGGCCCGAAAGCCCCTGGCCTACGGCCGCGATCCGGCCCTCGCGGATTCCGATATCGGCCTCGAAGACCCCCTCGGGGGTGACCACCGTGCCTCCCGTTATCACCAGCTCCATCGCCGCCTCCTTCCGCCTCGGGCAGGAGCCTCGAGGTCCTTTGGGAATCACGATCCCATCCGGCCGCCTTCCACGAGGTCGGCAC
Organism: Burkholderiales bacterium; assembly: GCA_012799975.1. Classification (GTDB taxonomy): domain Bacteria; phylum Vulcanimicrobiota; class Xenobia; order Xenobiales; family Xenobiaceae; genus Xenobium. The sequence continues at coordinate 19,687 of JAAZKF010000202.1, read as the reverse complement.
CGCTCCTGTGGAGGTCCGATGAGTCTGCGAACCCCGTCTCTTCCTCCCGGCTGGCCCTTCCGCGCCGCTTGGGTCCCTGGCCTCCCAGCCACTACCTGCAAGGCACCGACTCGGAAGACTTTCAGCAGGTGTTGCTTATGAGGCCGTTCCGGTCGCGGATCCCTGCTTTCGTGGGACGATGGAGTCAGCAGCGGTGAGCTGCCCGGTTCCTCCCTCCGTCACTTCATCTCCTGCCGAAACAACCCGGCGGAATCCTCACGCCGAAAGCAGGTGGGGGAGACTCCGTCGCTGGGGGCCGGACCTGGTCTTCCCGTTGTTCCTGACCATCTACCTGACATGGGCCTATGCGCCGGGAATCTTTAAAGGTTACCTCTACAGCTCGGAAGACATCGGTCCGTTCGTCGGGTACCGCTCGGAACTCCGCCACCTGGTCGAGGGGGGGGGGCTGAGCCTGTGGAATGACCTGCCCGGCCTGGGAATTCCGCGCTTCTCGAATCCCCAGGTAGGGTATTTCTCGCCCTTCAGTCTGGGCTTCCTGGTGCTGCCCACCTTGCGCGTCATGAGCTTGGAGCCCGCTCTGCTCTTCTGGAGCCTGGGGCTGGCGACCTGGTTCTTCTTCCGCACTTCCGGTCTGGGGCGCGGGGCAGCCTCATTCGGCGTCTGTGCCTGGCTGGGAGTGGGGATGCTGATGGGCCACGCGGCTCATCCTACGGTTCTGGCCTGCCTGTTCTGGATGTCCGTGGCCCTGACGTGTTGGACCAGGTTCGCCTCGGGGAGGAAGGGAGTCTGGGCGGCTCTGGGAGGGGGGGCTCTGGCCTGCATGGTCTGGGCCGGTCATTTCCAATACCTCCTGTATGGCGGGGCCCTGGTGGCCTTTTGGGCTTTGGGAGACCTGTGGAGGGTCCGGAGGAATCGGCGCGAGTTCTGCCGGCTGGCCCTGGGGGCCGGGGGGATGGCCCTGGGCGCTCTTCTCCTGGGGCTGGTGCAGCTTCTGCCTGTCTTGGAGATGGGCGGGCTCTGCCAGCGGATGCTGGTGTCGAGGCGTGGATTTGCCGACCAGTATCGGTCCACCCCGCAGGAGCTTCTGGGTTACCTCGCGGCCGAGCGATGGTTGGTGGTGGGGGAGAGACCCCTTCAGGCTTACGGTCAGTACCGGCTCGATTCGGGACTGAGCCTGCTGGTCGTGGGACTGGCCGTATGGGAGCTTTTCCGGGGGCGACGCCAGGCTGCCGTCCTGGGAGCCGCGGTCTTCTTGCTGGGGATGCTGGGCACTCAGGGGCCGGTGATGACCTTGTTGGGGCAGGTTCCGGGACTGGACATGATCCGGGCTCCGATGCGGATGTTCGTGCCTGCCGCCTTCCTGTTGGCCTGGGTGGCGGCCTGGGGGCTTCAGCATGCCTTGAGCTCGTTGAGGCAGGGGACCCGGGTGTGGGTCTGCGGCATGGCCTGTCTCTGGGTCCTGGCTCTGGGGCAGATCCTGAACCGAGGGGATCTCCATTGGCTCCGGCCCGAGGAGGTGGTGCTGCCGGCTCCCCTCGTCGGCCTGGAGGCCGGACGGGCGGCACCGGACCCCTTGAGCCTGCCCCAGCCCTTGATCGGGGCTCTTCCAGCCAGTGGGGTGCCCACCCTGGTGGTGTGGAACCCGGTGGTCCCCGGCAACTACTTCGAGGCGATGTTCGCCAGCCAGGTCGGCAGCCTCGAGCAGGCGGACAAGGTCAACCTGGCCATCAGTATCGGCAGTCTCTTCCCCATGCTCCGCCCCGATCTGCCTTTGTTGCGTTCCTTCGATCTCCGTCGGGTCGTCGGAGTCCGGGATGGGGTTCTCCAGCAATTGGAGGTGCCCCCGGCCGGGGGACGTTTCTTCGTCGTGCCTCGCGCGCGGGTGCTGGCCAGCAAGGCCGAGGCTTGGGCCTTGGCAAGGGATGATACCTGGGATCCCCAGGTCACCGCCTTGGTCCACGAGCCTTTCCCCGAGGGAGACGGAAGCCCCACCCGGGTGCAGGTCCTGACTTACCACCCGGACGCCCAGGATCTGCTGGTGGAGGGAGGAGGCGGATTGCTGGTTGTTTCGGGTCTCTTCTACCCCGGCTGGCAGGCTCGCCTGGATGGCAGGCCGGTCCCTATCGTCCAGGCAAACCTGGCCCTGCGCGCTGTGGCCGTGCCCCCCGGATTGCATCAGGTGGAATGGCGCTATCGCCCGTGGTGGGCGATTCCGGCCTTCGTGGGGGGGATCCTGGGCCTGCTGGTCCTGGTATGCCTGGCGCTGAAGTTGCCGCCCGGTCCCGCACCCGGAGCCTGAAGGACCGCCCCGGCAGCAGGCCAGGACGGTCCGGTCTCCGGAACCCCGGGCAGGAGGGACCCTCAGTCGCGAGGCTGGAGCTTCAGTTTCAGGACGTCGAGTTGCTCGGGATCCACCAACACCGGGGCTCCGGACATCATGTCGACGGCGTTGGCGTTCTTGGGGAAGGCGATGACCTCGCGGATCGAGGTCTCGCCGGCGCACAGGGCCACCATCCGGTCGAAGCCTACGGCCACCCCGCCGTGAGGTGGCGCGCCGAATTCGAAGGCGTCCAGGAGGAAGCCGAACTTCTCGCGGGCCTGCTCGACCGAAAGTCCGATGTTGGCCAGGACCTTCTCCTGCATCTCGCGCTGGTGGATGCGGATGCTGCCCGAGGCCAGCTCGTTGCCGTTCAGGACCAGGTCGTAGGCCGCTGCCCGAACCTTCAAAGGCTCGCTCTCCAGCATCCCGGCGTCCTCCGGCAGGGGAGAGGTGAAGGGGTGATGCTCGGCCTCCAGGCGGTTCTCCTCGTCGTTCCAGGAGTAGAGGGGGAAGTCCAGGACCCACAGGAACTCGAAGCGGTCCTGGGGGAAGAGGTCGTAACGCCGGGCGAACTCCAGGCGAAGCCGGCCCAAGGCGGCGTTGAGCGTTGCCCGGGGGCCGGCAGCCAACACCACCAGGTCGCCGACTTCGGCTCCCAGTACCCTGCAGATCTCCAGGGCCTTCTCCGGGCCCAGGAACTTCATCAGGCTGGACTTCAATCCGTCGGCGGCCCGGGCCAGGAAGAAGAGGCCCGGCAGGCCTGCGGCCACGGCCAGCTCTTTGAGGGCATCCTGTTCCTTGCGCGAGGCTCCGGCTTGGCCCGGCACGACCAGGGCCTTGACCCGGGAGCCCTCCTCCAGGGCGCTTTGGAAAACGCCGAAGCCGCAGCCATCCACTAGCTCGCTGACGTCGTGAAGCCGCATGTCGATCCGCAGGTCGGGCTTGTCGCTGCCGTAGGAGTCCAGGGCCGCGGCATGGGAAAGCCGCCGGAAGTGGGCGGGAATCTCCAACCCCAGGCCTTCGCGGAAGACGTGCCCCATCAGGCCTTCGACCAAGGCCAGGACATCTTCCCTGCCGACGAAGGACATCTCCAGGTCGATCTGGGTGAATTCGGGCTGCCTGTCGGCGCGCAGATCCTCGTCGCGGAAGCAGCGGGCCAGTTGGAAGTAGCGGTCGATTCCTGAGACCATCAGGATCTGCTTGTAGAGCTGGGGGGACTGGGGAAGGGCGTAGAAGTGCCCGGGCCGGGTACGGCTGGGGACCAGATAATCCCGGGCGCCCTCGGGGGTGGAGGCCACCAGGATCGGCGTCTCGACCTCGTAGAAACCCTGGCTGTCCAGGTAGTCCCGGGTGGCCTTGGCCAAGCGGTGGCGCAAGGCCAGGTTCTGGGCCATGACCGGGCGGCGCAGGTCCAGGTAGCGGTACTGCATCCGCAGCCCTTCCTCGACGTTCTGCTCTTCAGCCACCTGCAGGGGAAGGGGGCGAGCCGTGTTGAGGATGCGCAGCTCCTCTACCTGGACCTCGATGTCGCCGGTGGGCAGGTTCGGGTTGCGGGTCTCAGCCGAACGCTCGGCCACCCTGCCGCGCAGGGCTACCACGAATTCGTTGCGCAGGACCTGGGCCTTGGCGAAGGCCTGGGGGACGGTGGCCTGGTTCAGGACGCACTGGGTCAGACCCTGACGATCCCGCAGATCCAGGAAGATCAGGCCTCCCAGGTCGCGGCGCCGATGGACCCAGCCCATCAGCACCACCTCTTCGCCCGCATTCTCGCGGCGCAGATCCCCGCAGCGGTGGGTGCGGCGCAGTTCGCCAAGGGGCTCGGGGTGGAATTCGAGGCTCATGGGACCTCCAAGAATGGAAGGGCGCTTGGTGGCGGCCGGTCTGCCCCCCCTTCAGGTCGAGGGGAGGTGCGGGGCTTCAACTGCCGAGCAGCAGTTCCTCCACCCCTTGCAGGATGGCGGACATGGTTGGAACCGGATGCCCCTTGGTGACCATGCGGTGGGGGACCTGCCAGGGAGCCCACTGCTGGGAGCAAAGCCGCCGGGAGGAGGCCTGGTAGACGGCCACCACGGGGCGGCCCATGGCCGCTGCCACGTGGACGGCCCCGGTGTCCGGCGAGACCACGCAACTGCACGCTGCCAGGGCGGCCGCCCACTGTTTGAAGGTCAGCCCACCGGCCAGGCGGATGGGCAAGGGCTCGCACGGCGTAGGTTCCGAGCCTGGCTCCGAGGTCCGGAATCCCGGCCCCAGCAGTCCCGCCGTGGCCAGCCCCTCGGCCAGGCGGGTGGCCATGGCCTCTTCGGCCGGGCCATAGGTGATCAGGACTCCCCCCCCGTTGGTGGACCACAGCAGACCCTCGACCAGGCGGACCAGGTTGCGGATGCGCCAACCCTCGGTAACCCAGCCACCGCTCAGGTGCAGGGCTGCCTTCTGGCTCCCCCAGCCTTCCACCAGATGGCGACCGAAGTCCAGGTCCTCCTGGGGAATCGTCAGCTCCAGGCCGTCCTCCTGGCAAGGCAGGCCCATCTTGCCGGCCAGTCTCTGCAACTGCTCGATTTCGTGCGGAATCGGGCGCCCGGCTGCCAGGTCGTGTTCCAGGTCCACGGTCATCCGGTGGGTCAACCAGGCCTGGCAGGCCAGTTTGGCCAGGGGGCGGCCAGCATACACGTAACCCACCCGATAGCGCGCTCCGGTTCGCCAGGCCAGGCGATAGGAGCGGCTGCGCGGAGCCAGGCTTATGGCCAGGTCGGGACGGCTGGCGCGAACCTGCTCGAGGGCCACGGGACGGGCCAGCCGGTCGTGGACCAGCACTTCGTCCACTAGGGGACTGCCCTGCAGCACCTGGCTGGTGTAGGGGGGGAGCAGCGCGGTGATCCGCGCTTGGGGCAGCCCCTGCCGCAAGGCCCGCAGGAAGGGGGTGGACAGGACCAGATCGCCGACGTGGTCGGTCCGGATGACCACCACCGAGCGGATTTCCGCCAGTGGCAGGCTCTTCATTCCCTCCAGGCCTCTTTGATACCCGTGACGTAGTGGTGCTGCAGGACGATCTCCCGGGCCAGCCGGTAACGGGTAGCCAATCCCGTCAGCCAGGTCATGATCACCCCGTCCTGGGGGAGGAGGGCATGGATCCCCAGGGAGAGGGGGTTCATACCCATCCGCAGGGGGATGGTCAGGTCCTTGTGCTTGCGATAGAAGCGCACGGTCGAGCGGCCCGCCAGGAGCATCTTGCGGCACTGCTCGTCGAAGGGGACCGGGTGCCAATGGTAGTTGATGGCCTGGGGACAGTAGTGGATCTTGAGCCCCCGCTGGAGCAGGCGATAGCCCAGCTCCAGGTCCTCATGTCCATAGCCGGTGAAGGATTCGTCGAAAAGCCCCACGTCCAGAAGGGTCTGGCGGCGGACCGAGGCGTTGCCCGTCAGGAAGTAGTGCCAGGGCAGGAAGCGCCGGGTCGGCTTGTGACGGGCGTGGGCCTGGGGGTTCTGGCGGAATTCGAGGTATTGCGCGAAGCTCGAGACCTGGATCTCGCAGCCGACCACCGCGTCGCCGGGGTTTTGGGCGTGGGCCCGGGCGTGGCAGGCCACCAGGTCCGGGTCGGCCAGGATGTCGGCGTCGGTGAACAGGACGATTTCACCACGGGCTTCGCGGATCCCGCGGTTGCGGGCGCCGCCCCGACCCGAGTCGGCCCCCGGCAGGAAAATCAGGTTGGGACGCGCCAGGCTTTCGACCAGCTCCCGGGTGCCGTCGGTGGAACCAGCGTCACACAGGAGTATTTCGTAGGACTCGGCAGGGAAGGTCTGCTCCAGGAGGGTGGGCAGGACCTCTTCCAGGGTGTCCCGGCGGTTGAAGGTGGCGACTACGATGCTGAATTGGATCGACACAGTTCCTCGGCAGAGGCCACGAGCCTCTCGGCCAGATCCTTCTCGGCTCCGGCGATGTAATCCCCCCTGAGAACGATGCGGTGCTCCACCCCCCAGGGGTGCCAGCGCCGCACGGTATGGGTGCTGTGACGCTGGAAGAAGAGGTCCACCACCGGGGTCCCCACGGCGGCGGCCATGTGGGCGGCCCCTCCATCCGGGGTGATCAGCGCCCTGCATCCCGACAGGATCGCGGCGTATCGTCCCAGAGCGGGCGTACAGGACCACGCCAGACCGCGCTGACGGGCCCAGGGTTCGGCCTGGGGCTGGTCGGGGGGGGAGAAGAGCACGATTCGGGGGCCTTCCAGGCGGTCCACGACCTCGCCGATCAGGGTTTCGGGCCAACCGCCCGCCGTCCAGCGGGGCATCCACTGCACAGCCACGGGGGGGGAGTCGAAGGAGGCCAGGAACTCGCGGGCCCAGGCCCGATCCTCTTCGCCTGGAGCGAAGCGGAGGTGTGGAGGCGTGTGCGGCTGATCCAATCCCAGGGCCCCCAGCAGCAGGAAGAAGCGCTCGACCTCGTGCATGCCCGGGTCGCGGGTCGGGTCATTGGGCCAGGGGACCCGGTGGGTCAAGGCTGCCCGCAGCCAGAGCGACTTCAACGGCTGGGTCCGCCCCGGGTCGAAGCCCACCCGCACCGGCGCTCCCGAACGGGCGGCGGCCCGGAGGACCGGGCGCTTCTCGCTGAAGCTCAGGACCACCTCACAGCCGCTCTCTCGGAGGCGTTGCGCCAGGTCCTTGGTCCCCACCCACACCTCGGCGCATCCCGCGAAGACCGGAGACCCGATGGGGGAAGCCACCACCACCAGGCGGGTCTGGGGCCAGGTCCGGCCCAGGGCCTCGACCGCCGGCAAGGCCAGCAGGCTGTCGCCCAGGGCATCCAGCCTGAGGATGGCGGCACAGGACGGGGCCTTCATCGAGGAACGCGAGGAGAGCGCGTCGCCAGGATCGAGTGCAACTGCTCGGGAGAGGTGGGCTTGACCAGGTGCAGGTCGAATCCCGCCTGCCTCGAGCGGGCCCGGTCCTCTTCGCTTCCCGAACCGGTCAAGGCTACCAGCAGAATTTCTCCTCCGCCGGGTTCCTGACGCAGAATCCGGGCCAGCGTGCAGCCGTCCAGGGGAGCGGGTAGGCCCAGATCGCAGAAGACTACGTCGGGGAGCGCACTGCGTACGGCCTGGAGGGCTTGCGTCCCGTCGTGCGCGGTCCGGGGGTGGTGGCCCACGGACTCCAGCAGCAGGGCCAGCAACTCGGCCGAGTCGGGGTCGTCCTCGACGACCAGGACATCCAGGGCCTTCTCCGGCTCGGGGTTCAGGGGCAGGCGGATTTCCAGGCACAGACCGGTCTCGAGACCCAAGGCCCGCGCACTCCCTCCATGGAGTTCGGCGATCCCTCGGGCCAGCGAGAGTTCCAGGCCGGAAGTCCCCGCCACCAGCCGGCCGAAGGGCTCGAAGGGATTAGGGCTCTCGGGAGCCAGGCTTGAACCTCTTCGGCAGACCGAGAGCCGCGTCTCCAACCCCTCGTGGGTCAGGCTTACCTGGATCTCGTCGGCGCCGGGGGCGGAACGGGCCAGGTGGGTGACCAGATGCATCAGGAGCTCGCCGAGCCGCGTCGGGTCCCCGTTCACCCGAATCGGCTCGTCCGGCCGTTGGAAGGTCAATTCCAGACCCTGGGACTCGAATTCGGCGCGGCGGTCTTCCAGGGTGCAGGAAACCAGGCGGCCCAGGTCCAGGAACTGCCGTTTCAGGGTGATCCGCCCCCGGTTCAGGCGGGAGAGTTCCAGAAGGTCGTCCACCGTCGAGGACATCGCGTAGATCTGGCGTTCCATCAGATCCAAGGCGCGTCGGCGCTTCTCGGGCGGCAGGTTCTCCTGGCGCAAAAGCCCGACGCTGGCCGCCAGCGCCGACATGGGGTTGCGCAGTTCGTGCCCCAAGGCAGCCAGCAGCTCGTCCTTGCGGCGATCCGCCTCTTGCAGGGCCAGGGAAAGCGCTCTCTCGGAAGGTGTCTGCCCTTCGGGTTCGGGGGGGAAGCTCGGCGTCGGGCCGGCACTGGTCTGGTTCAACTCTTTCCTTCACCCTCCAGGCTCATGCGCCCAGGCGCTTCGCCTCGTCCAACTCCGATCCTGCGGGAGCCTGGCGCCAGGCGGCCGGATTCAGGGAGGCCTGGGTAACTGGCGGATTCCGGCGAGGGGTGGTATGTTGCGGAGAGGTCCGCCCGGGTCTCTGGCCTTCGAGGGGGGACCTTCGGCGGTCCGTCAGCCACCCCAGACTCATCCCACCTTGGAACTCTCATGAGCGCTCGATCCCACCCCACCTTTGATGTCGGCCAGGTCGTCGACGTGCCCCTGCACGCCGCGACCCGAAGCCGGTTCTTGAATTATGCCGTCTCGGTGATCACCGCGCGGGCCCTTCCCGATGTCCGTGATGGCCTTAAGCCGGTGCAGAGGCGCATCCTCTATACGATGCACCACGACCTGCACCTGGCGCCCGAGAAGCCGACGCTGAAGTGCGCCAAGGTAGTCGGCCAGGTTCTGGGCAACTACCATCCGCACGGCGACTCGGCGGTCTACGAGGCCATGGTCCGGATGGCCCAGCCTTGGACCCTGCGCTATCCTCTGGTCTTCGGCCAGGGGAATTTCGGCTCGATCGACGGCGACAGCGCGGCGGCCTACCGCTACACCGAGGCCAGGCTGCAGCCTGCGGCCATGGAGTTCGTGGCCGAGTTGGATCAGGATACGGTCGACTTCCGTCCGAATTTCGACGAGAGCCAGCAGGAGCCCGTGGTCCTTCCGGCACGCCTGCCCCAACTGCTGATCAACGGCAGCACGGGAATCGCGGTGGGCGTGGCCACCAACATTCCGCCGCACAACGTCGGCGAGGTCTTGAAGGCCTGCGAGGCCCTGGTCTCTCGTCGGGACCTGTCCACCGAAGCCCTGATGGAATGGGTGAAGGGCCCGGATTTCCCGACGGGGGGAGAGGTCCTCGAGTCCCGCCGGGACCTGGTCCAGGTCTACGAAGAGGGCCAGGGGCCGGTGCGGGTCCGGGGGCAGTACGTCGTCGAGGAGGAACCCCGCAAAGGCCCCCGGGTGGTGATCACCTCGATCCCCTACCAGGTCAACAAGTCCCGCCTGGTGGAGGAGATCGGTCAGGTCATCCTGGAGGGGAAGGTCCCCCAATTGCAGGACGTCCGCGACGAGTCTACCGACGAGGTGCGGGTGGTCCTGGAGTGCCAGAAGGGCACCGATCCCGAGCTCGTGATGGCCTACCTGTACAAGCACACCTCGTTGCAATCGATCTTCCACGTCAACATGACCTGCCTGACCCCCCGGGGTCCCGAGCGGGTGGGCCTGCGCACCGCCCTTTTGGATTTCCTGGATTTCCGCTTCCAGGTCACGGTGCGGCGTCTGCGCCACGAGGTGCGCCTGCTGAACGAGCGCATCCACATCCTGGAGGGGTTTGTCCGGGTCTTTGATGGGCTGGATGAGGCCCTGCAGATCATCCGCGAGTCGGAGGGGCGCAAGCATGCCGGCGAGCGGCTCATGGAGCGTTTCGAACTGGACTCGATCCAGGCCGATGCGGTCCTGGACCTGCGCTTGTATCGGCTGGGGCGGCCGGACGTGCTGGCCGTGCGCCGCGAGCTGGACGAGAAGCGGGCCCGGCTTGGCGAATTGCAGACCCTGCTGGGGGATGAGCGGGCCTTGTGGAACCTGGTCCGCGTCGACCTGAGTCAGGTGCGCGAGAAGTTCGCCGATGCCAGGCGCACGCGTATCGTGGCCCAGGGAGTCGAGGAGATGTCCTATCAGGTGGAGGACTTCATCGTCGAAGAGCAGGCCCAGGTCCTGCTGACCCGAGACGGCTGGGTCCGGCGCACCAGCCCGGGGGCCGACCTCAGCAAGCTGCGGATGCGTCAGGACGACGAGATCGTGGCTATCCTTTCCGGCTCCAACCTGGCCAGTGTGGTCTTCTTTACCAGCTCGGGCTCGGCCTACACCATGCGGATCCACGACGTCCCCGTCTCGGCTCGTGGCTATGGGGACCCGGTCCAGAAGTTCTTCAAATTCGGCGATGGGGACCGGGTCGTAGCCGCCATGGTGCTGGACCCGCGCGATACCCTGGGCATCCGCACCCCCGACGAGGAGGACGCGCTTCCACCGCTGCACGCCCTGGCCGTGGCCGAGGACGGCAAGGGCCTGCGCTTCTCGTTGGAACCCTACGCCGAGCCTTCCATCCGTTCAGGTCGTCGCTATGCCCGGGCCGGCAGCGGAGTGGCCATGGCCTGGGTCGAGGCGGTGCGGGGGGACGAGACGGTCGTGGCCGTCTCGCGCGAGGGGCGCGCCTTGTTGTGCCCCGTCTCGGAGATCAACTTCCTGTCTGGGCCGGGCAGGGGCGTGACCGTCCTGAAGCTGGACTCGGGAGACCGGGTGGTCGGGGTAGCCGCGGTTCGCGACGGGCGCGACGGGCTGACCGTAGTGCGCGAGGAGGGGGGGCGCCCCATCGAGGTGACGCCGCGCCGTTATCGGATCACTTCCCGGGGAGGCAAGGGAACCCCCTTGATCAAGAGGGGCCGTTTGCGCGTGGTCTGTCGGGGCATCTCAGGTGAGGCCGAAGCGGGTTCGGAGGCCCCGCAGATCGAGGAGGGGCCGGTGCGCCAGCAGGAATCCCTCTTCGCGGAGGAGGGACAGGCCGGAACGTCGGTTGAGGAGGAAAAAGCCGGATGAGCCAGCGTATCGAGCAATTCCAGTTGGAGTTCGACCTGGAGTCAGCCGTGGAAACCGTTCCCCCGGTCCCCCAGCCGCTTCCGGCCTCTCCGGCCGCCAGGGAGGAACCCGAGACCGAAAAAGCCCCTCCCCGCTCCCGGCGCAAGAAGTCGGAGGAAACCCCGACGGGGGGATACCGGGCCCGGGACATCCAGGTCCTGACCGGATTGGAGCCCGTCCGCAAGCGCCCCGGGCTCTATGTCGGGAGCGTGGATGAGGCGGGTCTGCACCACCTGGTCTGGGAGATCGTGGATAACTCGATCGACGAGGTGATGAACGGCTACGCCACCTTCGTCGAGTTGGAGTTGGACGCCGACGGGCAGGGGATCCGGGTCACCGACAACGGCCGGGGAATCCCGGTCGACCTGCACGAGAAATACAAGAAACCCGCCCTAGAACTGATCCTGACCACCCTGCACGCGGGTGGCAAGTTCGCCAGTTCCAACTACCAGTATTCGGGAGGTCTGCACGGAGTGGGCGCCTCGGTGGTCAACGCCCTCTCCCATACCTTGGAGGCCACCATCCGCCGGGATGGCCGGGAGTGGTTCCAGGCCTTCCGGCGGGGAAAGCCCGTCGGCCCCCTGCAGGATATGGGGACGGCGCGAGGCACGGGCACTTCCATCTGGTTCCGTCCGGACCCCGAGATCTTCCAGACCACGGTCTTCGACGGAAAGGTCATCCTGGAGACCATGGAGGCCCGGGCCTGGCTGCACCGCATGAAGGTCGTCTTCAAGGACCGCACCAGCGGCGAGACGCATCGGCTGGACCACACCAGCGAGGGGCTGGACGGCTACCTGGTGCAGTTGGTCGGGAAAGAACCCCGGGCTGAAGGCTGGGAGACGGTCTTCACCTATGGCCGGGACGACGATCCCAAACTCGAGCTGGCCCTTCTGTGGAGCGCCTCGGGGGGCGAACAGGTGCGCAGTTTCGTCAACGGCGTTCGCACCCCCCAGGGCGGAACCCACGACCTGGGCCTGAAGGCGGGCGTAGTCCGGGCCGTCCGCAACTACATGGATACCCACGGCCTGCAGCCCCGGGGACTGAAACTCTCGGCAGAGGACATCCGCGACGGGTTGCGTGGTGTCCTGTCGATCTACGTCCGCGAGCCCCAGTTCAAGGGGCAGACCAAGGAGCGTCTGAACAACCCCGAGGTAAATGCCCAGGTGGCCAATGCCCTGGCACCCGCCCTGGAGAGCTTTCTCAACGAGAATCGTTCGGTGGCCCAGGCCCTGGTGGACCGGGTCGTCTCGGGTGCCCGCAGCCGCGCCGAGATCCAGGCCGCCACCGAGATGGTGGCCCGCAAGTCCGTCTCCCATCGCCTGAACCTGCCCGGCAAGCTGGCCGATTGTTCCAGCACCCGACCCGGCGACTCGGAACTCTTCATAGTCGAGGGCGACTCGGCCGGCGGCTCGGCCAAGCAGGCCCGCGACCGTCGTCATCAGGCGATCCTGCCGTTGCGCGGCAAGATCCTCAATACCGAGCAGGCCGGCATGGGCAAGATGGGCCAGAACAAGGAAATCGCCGATCTGCTCAGCGCCTTGGGCTGCGGCATCGGGCCCAAGTTCGACAGGGATCGCCTCCGCTACGGCCGGGTGGTGATCCTGACGGATGCCGACTCGGATGGTCATCACATAGCCGGACTGCTGATCACCTTCTTCTATCGCTTCCTGCCGGAGCTGGTCCGGAAGGGCCACATCTACCTGGGCCGGCCTCCCCTGTACCGGGTGCAGATCGGCAAGGAGACCCATTGGGCCTGGGATGACGAGCAGCGCGACCGCATCATGAAGCGCACCCGCTCCAGGGCCAACCCGGTCATTACCCGCTTCAAGGGTCTGGGTGAGATGAGCCCGGCGCAGTTGAAGGAGACCACCCTGGACCCCCGCTCGCGCACGCTTTTCCGGGTGTGCGTAACTGACGAAGAGGAGGCGGACAAGGCCATCTCGGAATGCTTCGGGCGAGATCCTGCCCCGCGCTACCGCTTCGTCATGGAGTGCGCCACCCAGGCCGACGAGCTGGACGTGTAGCGCGGGGACCTGCCCCGCCAATCGGCGAATCTGCGCTCTGCCCCTCCGGGTGACGGACAGTCAGGCGCGCAGCGGTGGGCAGGGAGCCATGCGCCTCGGGCGAAGCGGCCGGCATGGAACCTCAGGCTGCGCTCCCCGGACCGGAGGCCCATGCCCGGTGCCGAGCCCGGGCCCTCGGCCTGCTCCTTGGTGCCGTCCTGCTGGTGGTCTACCTGGTGGATCCCGCTACCACCGATTGGTACCCGGTGTGCCCTTCCCGGGTCTTCCTGCACTTCTATTGCCCGGGCTGTGGCACGTTGCGGGCCACCCATCGCCTGTTGCACGGAGACCTCTCCGGTGCCCTGTCGATGAATTCAGCCCTGGTCCTGGCCCTGCCCTTCTTGATCCATGGGCTGTGGAGTTCCGCCACGGGGCGGGCGGCTCCCCGGTGGAGCACTTCGCCCGGGTCGGGGTGGGCCATCCTGGCAGCCCTGCTCATCTACACCGTCTTGCGCAATCTGCCCTGGGAACCCTTCATCTGGCTGGCCCCGCACTGAAATCCGGTCGCCGGCTGACTCCCTACAGATCCTTGCCTTCCAATTCCTTGGTCAAGGCCCGGCGGTAGTAGGTCATGAATATGCGCTGCTCGATCAGGGTGCGGATCCAGTGGACCTGCCCCAGGGAGGTATCCCGCAGGAAGCGGACCACCGAGTAGATCCCTTCGCCTGCCGTCAAGCGGGCCCAGGCCCGGGCCCGGGGGTGGATGCCGGTGGTCTTGGCCACGCTGGGGTCGGGATGCTGCATATAGTGGGCCACCGCGGTGCGGGCCAACAGGACCGCCTGGCGCTTGAGGTCCAGCAGGGTCTCCTCCTGGGTGGAGGGCCGGTAGACGTAGGCTTCCGGCACGAAGCGCTCGGTCCAGTTGTCCTGCTGCAGTCGCCAGCCGACCTCCCGGTCCTCCAACTCCGGATCGATGTTCTCGGTAAAGCCGCCGACCTTCAGGATGGCCATCTTGGAAGCCGAGGAGTTATTGATGGTGAAGAAGAGCCGGATGGAGGGCGGGGGGCGGTCCAGCATGGGGATGGTCTCGGTCTCGAGGGGGACGATCGGGCCACGCACCACGTGGTGGGGGATGTCTTTATGGGCTTGGAGGTGGGTTTCCAAGAGCGTCGGAGGAGCTACCAGATCGTCGGAGAGGAAGAGGAGCCGGTCGCCCTTGGCCTGCTCTACGGCCTGGTTGCGGGCCGCCATCAGGCCTTGTCGGCGGCTGACGCAGTGCTCCATGGCGTAGCGGAAGGTCAGGTTTTCCACCATCGAGGACGTGTCGTCGGTGGAGTGGGCATTGGCGACCAGGACCTCATACTGGTGGGCTGGCATGTACTGGGCATCCAGTGATTCCAGAAGCCGCAGGAGACTCTTGGAGTTGTCCTTGGTCGCCACGATGACGCTTAGCAGGATATCGTTCACGCCGGACCTTCCAGCCTGTCGAAGATACGCCTGGCCGTGCCCAGTGAGGGCTGGTAGAGGCTACGCAGGCACGAAGCCTGGCGCGCGAGTTCCTGGGGGTCTTCCAGAAGCCTGGCCGCCTCGTCCACCACTCGGGCCGGAGTCAGCACATCCACCAGTTCGCGAACCACCGCCTCGCCTGCCAGCAGGTTGGGCTGGGCCAGGAAACCGACATTCTTCTTCATCGTCAAGAGTATTCGCCCCTTCAGGCGATTGCCTCCAGGCAACCAGTCCAGGAGGCCCAACAGACCCACGAAGGGCAGAAGCTCCGGGCGGTTCAAAGGCAACAGCATCAGATGGGGGACCCCCAGGCACGCGGCCTCGGCGGTCTTGGTCCCGGGGATGGTCAGGGCCAGGGTCGACTTCGCCAGGGCACTGAGGTTGCCCTCCCGGACGATTCGGACCCCTACCCCGGAGGGGGACACCAGCATGTCACCTTGCAGGCGGCCTTGTCGGCCGCCCACCTGGGGGTGGGGAGGGGCCTGCAGGGCCTGCTCTGCCAGCTCCCTCTCCAGGAAGGGCGAGAGCAGCATCTGGAACTCCAGGTCGGGTCGGCCTTGGGCTAGACCTTCGGCCACTTCCAGGAAGAAGGGAGCCAGGTTCTCTACCTCGTGGCCTCGGCTTCCCGGCAGGAAGCTGAGGCGTCTTCCCGACGGTGGCGGGGTCGGGGGTGATTCCTCCAAGGAGGCCTGGACGGCATCGGCTACCAGGTCTCCGACCAGGTGGGCCTTGGCGGCGGAGATCCGCCGTCGGGTCAGCCAGGTGAGCCCTGCCGGATCCTTGACGAAGTATCCCCGGAAGGCCCGGTCCCACCACCAACGCCCCCACAAGTAGGACCAGGCGCGCAGCCCCCAGCGCCAGCTCAGCAGGGCCGAGTACATCAGGTCTCCACCCAGGTGTACCAGGGTGGCCCCCCGGAAGCGGTCCCCTTCCCAGGCCAGGAGGCGGAGGAAGCGCGAGGCCGGGAGGACCTCGTCGACGCCGACCAGGTCCAGGGCAACCCGGCCCTCCGAGCCGGAGGCGAAGGTGCACGGCAGCAGGATCACGACCAGGCGGGTAGCGGGCCAGCGCCGCCTGGCCTCCCGGACCAGGGGGCGCAGCCAGCCGGCGATCTCGCCCGGGCTATTGGCCGCGAAGAGGAGGGTCTGCGGAGGGGTCACGGGTTCTGGCGGATCCTCTCCGCCAGGAGGCTGCTCGAGCGTTCCGGGACCACGCCGGTGAGGACCACCCGTCCCCCCCAGGAACGGACCAGGGCCGCTTCGGGCAGGTCCTCTTCCCGGTAGTCGCCTCCCTTGACGTGGACGTCGGGCCGCAGGCGCTCCAGGAGAGCCAGTGGTGTGTCCTCGTCGAAAAGGACCACCAGGTCGACGCACTCCAGTCCGGCCAGCATCTCGGCCCGCTCGTCCTGGAGATTGAGCGGGCGCTCAGGGCCCTTCAAGGCCCGCACCGACCGGTCCGAGTTCAGTCCCACCACCAGCAGGTCGCCTTGGCGGCGGGCGGTCAGCAGCGTGCGCAGATGCCCCACATGGAGAAGGTCGAAGCAACCGTTGGTGAAGACGATCCGGGGCGGAGACTGGCTGGTCCGCAGCGCCTCCAGGCGGGCCTGGGCCGCCGAGGGGGATAGGATTTTGGTCTTCGGGTCCCGGACCGGATTCTCTTCATCGCGCTCCAGCGAGGCCAGCAGCTCTTCGCGGTCGACGGTGGCCGTGCCCACCTTGCGGACGACCACGGCCGCAGCGTGGCTGGCCAGGCGCATGGCCTCCTCGGGTGCGACTCCCACCGAACGGGCCAGGCCCATCACCGACAGCACCGTGTCGCCGGCTCCGCTGACATCGTAGACCTGGGAGGCCAGGGCCGGGACCTGTTTCCAGGGGCGCCCCTCCTCGAAGAGGGCCATCCCCCGTTCGCCCAGGGTAACCAGGACGGCCCGGCAGCCCAGGCGCTCCAGCAGGTCCTCCCCGGCCCGCTGCAGCCCCTCTTCGCTGGTCGTGTCGTGGCCCGAGGCCACCCGGGCCTCCAGGGCATTGAGGGCGAGCATCTCCACCCCCCGAAATTCTTCGATGTTCTCCGGTTTGGGCCCGGCCAGGACCGGCCGACCTTCCAGACACCTGAGCATTTCCCTCAGACGTCCATCCCAGAACAGGCCCTTGTTGTAGTCCGAAAGCAGGAAGCCCGTGAAGCGCTCGCGGTTCTCGTCCAGCCAAGCCAGAATCTGGGTCCACAGAGCCTCATCCACCGCTTTTCGCTGCTCGAGATCCGCCCGGACCACCTGCTGGGAGTGGGCGATGATGCGGGTCTTCAGGCTGGTGGGGCGGGCCTTCTGGATGAAGATCCCCTCGGTTCCGATACCCTGGCGGCGCAGGAGGGCCCGCAGACGTCGACCCGGATCATCGGCCCCGACCACGCCCAGGATCTCGACCTGGCTTCCCAGGGCCTTGAGGTTGGAGACCACGTTGGCGGCTCCACCCGGGGTGTAGGAGTGGCGCTGCACGTCCACGACCGGAATCGGGGCCTCGGGGCTTATTCGCGAAACCGAGCCCCAGACCCAGTGGTCCAACATCAGGTCGCCGATCACCAGGATCCTCTGGTCCGGGAAACGGTCGGTTATGCTGCGGGCGCGGGAACGGTGGAGCAGATTCACGGGACGAGGGCCTCCAGGATTTCCAATATGGCTCGGGCGCTGGTCTCCCAGTCGAAGCGGCGGGCCTGCTCGAGGCCGGCTCTACGCCGGTCTTCGGCGTTTTGCAGGCCCCAACGCAGGGCGGCCCTGAAGTCGGCAGGGTCCTCGGGGTCGAACCACCGGGGGACCTCGCCGCCCACCTCTGGAAGTGAGGCCCGCCGGGCGGCGGCCACGGGGGCGCCGCAGGCCATGGCTTCCAGCAGGGGAAGGCCGAATCCCTCATACAGCGAGGGGAAGACGAAGAGGTCGCAGTGCCGGTAGAAGTCGCGCAGGGTCTCGTCATCGGGTGTCCTGGCCCAGACGAGGTGTCTGTCCAGGGGCTTCAGGGCTTCTGCCAGAGCCGACTGGTGAGGATCCGGGTTTCGCCCCAGGCAACCCAGGCGGCCTAGCAGGCCGGGGGGGCTGGGAGGGCTGCCGGAGAGGACCAGGGCGTGTCCGGACTCCTGGCGCACTGCCGCGAAGGCCTCCAGAAGTTGGACCAGGCCCTTGCGGGGTTCGTGGTTGCCGACGAAGAGCGCGTAGGGGCGCCCTTCGGTGTGCTGCCGGAGGAATTCTTCTCGCGGGGTCCGGGGACGGGGGTGGAATTCAGGCTCGACCCCTTCCAGAACGACTGAGATCCCTTCCAACGGGACTTTCAGGTGCCGGGCGATCTCCTGGCGCGAGAATTCCGAGACCGTCAAGATGCGGTCGGCGCGCCGGGCGGCCTGGATCAGGCGCTCCCGATCCGCCGGTGGGCTCGTAGGGAACACGAAGGGAGCCACGTCGTGGATCGTGACCAGGCTGGGACAGCCGGGGTCCCAGTCGATCCGGTTCCAGGGGAACCAGCACGCGTCCAGGGCGGGGTGCCCGCCGGCTGGGGCCACCTCCCAGTCGGGCATCTCCCGGCGCAGTGCTGCCATGTGCCGATGCTCTCGGGCTAGCAGTAATACGCGGTGGGGGAGGCCTGCCTGCTTCCAGGAAGCCAGGATATTGCGGACATAACGACCCATGCCCCGGTGGTCCCGGGGCAGGTAGGTCCCTTCCACCCCCAGGGTCAGCCGGGCCCGCCTGGCGCATTCCTGTCGCATCAAGCTTCCGGTTTTTGGGGGCGGGGGTGTCGAATCCTTCCCGGTCGGGGCTCCGGGAAGGTCGGTGGGCGCGGCTTCATGGGGATGATGGAGCCCCGGGAACCGGACGCTGGTGGCTCCCGAGCAGCTCGGCCACGGCTTCGACCACCTCTTCAGGCAGGACCGCGTGGTAGCAGTGGAAGTCCGGGCAGGTCGCCTTGCGGCAGCCGGTCGGGCAACTTTTCCGGGCGGGTCTCAGGATGCGCCGGGCCGGGGCCAGGGGGGCCCATCGTTGGGGGAAGTCTTCATCCAGGGCATAGACCCCGACGGTCGGGACCCCCATGGCGGCCGCCAGATGCATCGGTCCGGAATCGGGGCACACGAAGACCTCGCAGCGTGAGGTGACCGCCGCCAGCGTCGCCAGATCCGTCCGACCGGCCAGGTTCAGGATATCCACTTCCGCCAGTCGGGCTACCGTGCCGACCAGCTCCACCTCGTCGGGACCCCCGGTCAGGACCAGGCGGGCCTTCAGGTCCCGATGCAGGGCGCGTGCCCAGCCGGCGAAGACCTCTACGGGCCAGCGCCCGGGCGGCAGAGGCAGGCCCTTGGAGGGGTGCAGGCCCACCACCGGGCCGTCTCCGGGGGGGAGCCCGGACAGGAGCTCTTCGGCCCGGTTCCGGGCCTCCTCCGGGACCAGGAAACGGGGACGGACCGGGCCGAATTCCTCCGGCTTCACCCCCAGAGCCCGCACATAGTCCAGCAGGATTTCGGTCCAGTGGCTGGAGGTGTCGCCATGCTCCGAGCGGATTCGCACCTTGTGGGTGTATAGCCACGAGTAGCTGAGCCGGGAGTCCTGCCCTACCCGGATGGGGATTCCCGCCAGGAAGAGCATCCAGGCCAGGGCCGTCCGGCTCCACAGGACCAGCCCCGCCTGATAACGCCGACGGCGAAGACGGGCTACCCAGCCGGGAAATTCGCCCGGGCCGGGGACGGCCTGGGGCAGGCGCAGCAGGTCATGGATCGCCGGGTGGCCATCCAGAACCGAGGCAGGTCCCGAGCGGGCCAGGACATCGATCTCCGCTGCGGGCCAAGCCCCGCGAAGAGCGTCCAACAGCGGGGTGGAGAGCAGGAGATCCCCCAGGCCTCCGCCGGTATGGACTACCAGTATTCGCTTCATCTCCGGCGCTCTCGGAGGGCTTCTTCGTAGACCGCTTCCAGGTTCTCGGCCATCCTGTCTAGACTGAAGCATGCCAGGGCACGCTCACGACCTTGGCGACCATGGCGCCGGGCCAGGGTGGGATCCTCGAGGTAGGCACAGATGGCTCCGGCCAGGGCCATGGGGTCCTCGGGTGGTACCAGGGTGCCGCTGACCCCGTCCTCCACGACCTCCGGGATGCCTCCGACGCGGCTGGCGACCAGGGGGCGTTCCAAGGCCATGGCCTCCAGGCTGACCAGCGAGAAGGTC
>JAAZKF010000201.1 GCA_012799975.1 Burkholderiales bacterium | reverse complement strand
CGCCGCCTGGCGTGAGAACCGAGGCCATCGAGGCGGGTCTGGATGCCATGAAGGCGTGCGTTCTGAGGAGCGGAGCGTAGTTGGAAACTACGTGAGCACCGCAGAGGTGCGCCTGACGACGCAGACGGGCCCGCCTCGACGGCCGAAGGCCACGCCAGGCGGCGGATTCAGGCGAATTCACACCGCTTGACGAGGCACTACCGTGGTCGCCCCACCGGGATGAGTAGGCTCAGGATCCCTTCGGCTTGGGCTTCGAGCTGGAACTCCCGGATGGGGGGTTCCCGGCAGGCTCCGCCGGCGCCGGAGGTGCCTCGGGCTTGCCCGGGGCCTCCTCGACAGGGGCGGGTTTGCCGGCTTCGACCGGGACCGCCGGCTTTTCTGGAGCGGCCTCCAGCTCCTGGGCAGGCTCGGACTTGCCGGCTTCCGCAGCGGGAGCAACCGACTCGAGCATGGGCCCAGCCGCCCCAGCCAGGGCCGTTGCAGCGTCCGGGACCGACTCGGCAGGAGTCTGGGTGGCCTTGGCCTTCTTGTGCGGGTCTCCGCCCATCAGGTTGATCAGGAACTGCACATAGACGTACAGGCAGGGGATCAGGATCACGCCCAGCAGGGTGGCGGTGGTCATGCCGGACAGGACGGACATTCCCAGCGCCCGACGACAGGTCGCGCTGGCGCCCACCGCGGTGGCCAAGGGCACCACGCCCATGATGAAGGCGAAAGAGGTCATCAGGATGGGACGGAAGCGCAATCGTGCCCCTTCCACCGCGGCCTCGACGAGGTCCATGCCTCCCTTCTCGTAGTTGGCCTTGGCGAACTCGACGATCAGGATCGCGTTCTTGGAGGACAGGCCGATCAGCATCAATATCCCGATCTGGACGTAGATGTTCACGTCCATCTTGATCAGGATCATCCCCAGGGCAGCCCCCAGGACCACCGAGGGCAGGCCCAGCAGCACCGAGAAGGGCACCCCCCAACTCTCATATTGGGCAGCCAGGAAGAGGAACACGAAGATCAGACCCATGGCCAGGATCTGGGCGGTCTGACCCGAGGCGAGCTTCTCCTGGTAGGCGGTGCCGGTCCACTCATAGCCGTAGCCTTGCGGCAGATCGGCGGCCAGCGACTCCAGGGCCGCGATGGCCTCGCCCGAGCTGCGGCCGACAGCGGGCTCGGCGTTGACCTCCGTGGCCCGATACAGGTTGTAGCGGACCAGGACGTCCGGCCCGGTGACCTCGTGAATCCTGCTGACCGTCGAGAGGGGCACCATCTGGCCGGAAGAGGGACTGCGCAAGTGGATCTTGCCGATGTCCTCCGGATTGCGGCGATGCTGCGACTCGGCCTGCACGTACACCCGCCAGGTCCGGCCGAACTTGTTGAACTGGTTGACGAAGTAGCCGCCCAGGTTGATCTGCATGGCCGTGAAGGCCTGGTTTACCGGGATGCCCAACACGGCCAGCTTGTCCCGGTCGACCTGCACGTCGAGCATCGGGATGTTGGGGTTGAAAAGCGAGTAGGCCATCCGAAAGAGTCCGGACTGCATGGCAGAGGCGGCGAAGTCGGTGGTGACCTGGGCCAGGTCTTCCACCGAGCCACCCGTGCGGTCCTGCAACTCCAAGGTCACCCCGCCGGTAGTCCCCAGACCCGGGATGGCCGGAGGCCCGAAGACCTGGATCTGGGCCTCGGGGAACTGGGCCAGTTGGGCCTGCAGGGAGGTTATCAGCCCTCGCGCCGTCATCGAAGGGTCGGTTCGCTCGTCCCAATCCTTCAGGGTGGCCACCAGGCCAGCGCAATTCGAACTGAGCGTTCCCTGCACCAGGTTATAGCCGATCAGGCCCAGGGTCTTCTCGACTCCGGGGGCCTGGCCGACGATTTTTTCCACCTCCTGCACGAGTTCCGTCGTCCTCTCGAGAGAGGCGCCGCTGGGCAGGGTCATGTTGACCATGAGGGTGCCCATGTCCTCGGGAGGGATGAAGCCGGTGGGCAGCTTGGACATCAGGCTGTAGGCGCCGAAGTAGACCGCCCCCAACAGGACCAGGGTGATTACGAACCAGCGGATGGCCCTGCGGACCAGGAAGACGTAGCCCCGGGTCGTCCACTCGAAGCCCCAGTTGAAGGCTTTCAGGAACCAGCCCAGAGGCCCGCGCATGGGCTTGCGCGGACGCAGGATCATCACGCACAGGGCCGGAGTCATGGTCAGGGCCACCAGGGCCGAGATCAGCACCGACACCGAGAGGGTGATGGCGAACTGACGGTACATCTCTCCGGTGATGCCGCCCATGAAGGCCACCGGAACGAAGACCGAGCATAGGACCAGGGCGATGGCCACCACCGGCCCCGAGACCTCATCCATGGCCTTCTCGGTGGCCTGGAGGGGGGTCATTCCATGCTCGATGTGGTGTTCGACCGCCTCCACCACGACGATGGCGTCGTCCACGACGATGCCGACCGCCAGCACCAGGCCGAACATGGTCAACAGGTTGATCGAGAAGCCCATACCCGCGAAACCGGCAAAGGTGCCGAGCAACGAGACTGGGACGGCCAGGATCGGGATCAGGGTGGCCCGGAAGTTCCCCAGGAAGATGAAGACCACGACCAGGACCAGGAAGATGGCTTCGAAGAGGGTGTGGACCACCTCTTCGATAGACTTGGTCACGAAGATCGTGCTGTCGTAGGTGACCTCATAGTCCACGCCCTCAGGGAAGTCCTTCGAGAGCTGCTCCATCTTATCGCGGACCTGGCGGGCCAAAAGTACCGCGTTGGCGTCCGGTTGTTGGTAGACGGCGATGATCACGGCCGGCTGGCCGTTCAGGGTTCCCTGGGAGGAATAGGTCTGGGCCCCGAGCTCCGTCCGGGCGACATCCTTGACCCTCAGGAACGAACCGTCCGGCTGGGTGCGCAGGACGATGTTCTCGAACTCGGCCGGCTGGTCCAGGCGGCCCTTGACCTTGACCGGGTACTGCATCTGCTGGCCCGATTCCTGGGGCGGTGCGCCGATCGAACCGGCGGCGGCCTGGACGTTCTGGCTCTGGATGGCCCCGGCGATATCCTCAGCCGTGACATTCAGCTTGGCCAGCAGGTCCGGGCGCACCCAGAGGCGCATCGAGTAATCGCGCTGACCGGCCACGATGGTGGCCAGGCCCACTCCATTGAGGCGCCCGAGCTGGTCGATCAGGTTGATGGTGGCGTAGTTG
>JAAZKF010000200.1 GCA_012799975.1 Burkholderiales bacterium | reverse complement strand
CTTGGTTGGGCCTCTCCCTGGCCGCCGCACACCTCGATCACGGCCTGCGCCAGGAATCCGGCGCCGACAGGGATTTCGTGCGGGACCTTTGCCGCCGGCTTCGCATCCCGCTCACCTGCACCCGAGCCGATATCCGGGAGCTGGCTGTTTCTCGCAACCTCTCGATCGAGGTGGCGGGCAGGAAGGCCCGCTACCGTTTCCTCCGACGGACCGCCCTCCGTTCGGGATGCCAGGTGATCCTGACCGGCCACACCGCGGACGACCAGGCCGAGACGATCCTGCTGCGTCTGGTATCGGGGACGGGACTGCGGGGCCTGGCGGGAATTCAGGCACGGCGTCGGGACGGGGTGGTCCGCCCTCTCCTCCCCTTCACGCGTCAGGAGCTGCGCGACTGGTTGACCCGGGCGGGCCATCCCTGGCGGGAAGACCCTACCAATCAGGTGGCCGACGCCCCCCGGACCCGGATTCGGCTGTTGTTGATGCCCATGCTGAAGGCCTGGAACCCGAAGATCCTGCAAGCCCTGGGCCGTCTGGCTCAGCAGGCCCGTGAGGACGAGGTCTGCCTGGATGGCCTGGCCCGCCCCTTGCTGCGCTCGGCCCATCGCCGGCCAGAAGCCCTGATCCTGGGGCTGCCCGAACTCCAAGGTCTGGAGCCTCCGGTGCGCTGGCGCGCGCTTCGTCGCGCCCTGACCCACCTGGGATGTCGCTTGGAGGCGCGGCATCGCGACCTCCTGGAAGACCTGCTGAGCGGTCCCTCGGGACGGAGCCTGGACCTTCCCGGAGGACGAAGGGCCCGACTACTCGGCCGGGAGCTGCACCTGGAAGCCCAGCCTTCGCGCCCTCCCGACCCTCCGCCCCCGGCAAGCGTCCCGGTTGAACCCGGCCGTATCGAGATACCGGACTGGAACCTCCGACTGGAGCTGATCTGCTGCGAGGAAGCGGCCCCTCCTGGTCCCTGGGAGATCAGGCTGGATTCAGAACTCCTGGACGGCCCCCTGGAGGTGCGCTCCCGACGGCCTGGAGACCGATTCCGCCCGGCGGGCGGAGCAGGCCAGACAACCCTGAAGAAGTTCCTGCACGGGCTCCGGATTTCCAAGGAGGACCGCGACCTGGTACCCCTGTTATGCCATCAGGACCACCTGGTCTGGATCATCGGCTACCGGGCCGCCGAGGACCTCCTGGCCACGCCCCACAGCCGACGGATCCTACGAATACGGGCCACCCCCCTCCTGAAAGGAGCCCGTGCCGAGCCGCCGAAAGGCAGACTCCCATGAGGACCCTACAACCTGCCCCTGGCCCGGTCATACTTTCCCAAGAGCGGATCCAGGAACGAATTCGCGAGTTGGCGGCCGAAATCAGCCGGGACTACCAGGGCAGACCGCTTCACCTGTTGGCGGTCCTGCGAGGAGCCCTCCCCTTCCTCTGCGACCTCTCGCGACAACTGGCCTTGGACGTCTCATTCGACTTCCTGGCCGTGACTCGGGACGGACCCGAGGGGCACGTCCGGTTGCTCAAGGACCTGGACCAACCCGTCGAGGGACGGGAAGTCCTGCTGGTGGAGGATATCGTCAACGAGGGGACGACCCTGAAGTATATCCTGGAAGCCCTGGAACTGCGCCGGCCCACACGGGTGCGGGTCTGCACCATGTTCGACCGGCCTTCGCGTCGTCGGGCCGCCGTGCAGGCCGACTATGTCGGCCTGGTGCTGGATGACCGCTTCGTGGTCGGCTATGGCCTGGATTACCAGCAGCTCTACCGGAATCTTCCGTATCTGGCGGAGTTCACCGTTCCCGATTGAAGAGGGTCCGACCCACCTGCCTTCGGTCAAGACCAGGTGGCTGATTCAGGACACCACCCCGATCTTGATCCGGTCTGGGTCCTCGAAGTAGCAGACTACCTGGTCCTCCCTGTTCAGGGGGCCGCCGTATAGCAGGGGCACTCGCAACTGTTCCAGCACCTGCAGGTATTCCTGGAAGGCCTCGCGGGTCCCGATCCGGAAGGTCAGGTGGTTCAATCCGGTGCGCTTGCGGTGGAAGTCTGGTTCTAGATACTCGACATCGGTCTGGACCAGGCAGAGCGAGTCTTCCTGTCCCTTCAAGACCTGCCAGCCTTCCCCGGTGGGGCCGAGCTCGTAGCCCAGGGGGCCCAGCAAGGCCTGATAGAAGGCGGTAGAGGCCAGCAGGTCCGAGACGTTGAGCTGCACGTGGTCCAGGCGCATGGGCTTAAGTTTTTCGCGGCCAGCAGGCCCAAGCCCTTCGAGATGGAGAACAGGCTGCCCCGAACATCCAGGGGAAGATGAGCAGCACAGCCCTTGGGGAGGTGGCGCGCGGAGCCAGGCCCTGAAGCGGATCGACCGCGGCCCGGCACGTGGCGGCCTTCAGTCTGGTCGACCTGTTTATCCCGTAACATCCCGGCAAGATCCGGCAGGGGACTCCGGCGCGCGAGGCGTGAAGAAGTCAATATAATCTTCATGACCGGGAGGACCCATGAACCCGATCTCCGGAC
Source organism: Burkholderiales bacterium (assembly GCA_012799975.1). Taxonomy (GTDB): domain Bacteria; phylum Vulcanimicrobiota; class Xenobia; order Xenobiales; family Xenobiaceae; genus Xenobium. The sequence continues at coordinate 983 of JAAZKF010000200.1, read as the reverse complement.
TCAACCAGCTCACTGCACTTCCGGCGCCCACCGCTCCCAGCGCACCGCCAGCACAGAGCGAGGCCCCCAAGGACGAGGTCGAGATCGGAGGCAAGCGTTCCTTCGGTCATTCCCTGGCCCGTGGAGTCTTCGGCGCCGCGGGCGGTATCGGGGGAGCCGTAACCGGCTTCGCCGGTGGCGCCATCCGCCACGCGGGTGACCGCTCGGTCCAGGTCCCCGGCAAGCTCACCGGCGCAGCCCGTCTGGTTGGGGCCGGTCTGGGCCTGCTGAGGGGCGTGGTTGTCGGATTGGGTCAGGGTCCGGTCGGCCTGGCCCTGGGAGTCGTGGTCGGCCCCGTGCTGGGTGCGATGGCCGGGGGCGGCGTAGTCGGGGCCGCCGAGGCCGGAGTGGACGCCCTGAAGGGGGGCTTCAAAGGCGGTTTCAGCGGCGCCCGCAAGGGCATCGACGGGGGCCAGGCCCTGGCGGACCGCTGGTTCGGGCCCAAGGATCCCGGCCCAGGCCAGCCTCCCCAGGCACCACCTTCGGAAACCTGAACTTCGCTTTCCGGTTGAAAAGAAGGCCCCGAACAGGGGCCTTCTTCATGGCTGACGAGGACGCCGTCCGCACTCTCTCCTTCTGGGTCGGAGACCCTGGGACCGAAGCCCCGATTCTCAAGCCAGATGGCGGATTCAGGGCGCTTCCTGAATCCGCCGCCTACCGTGGCATTCGGCCGTCGAGGCGTTGAGACCCACCCACACCAGGGTGTGGGTGGGAGGGGCCCGTCTGCGTCGTCAGGCGCACCTCTGCGGTGCTCACGTAGTTTCCAACTACGCTCCGCTCCTCGATGCACGCCTTCCTGGCATCCAGACCTGCCTCGATGGCCTCGGTTCTCACGCCAGGCGGCGGATTCAGGCGCTTCGTGTGGGGTTGACAGAAACTTATTGCTGTGGTTAGTTCTTACACGAGAGGTTTTTGCTTAAGGTTTGCATCTGGACAGCATTGAT
>JAAZKF010000199.1 GCA_012799975.1 Burkholderiales bacterium | reverse complement strand
CCAGTCATACTGCAGTCCCTCGATCCAATGCTCGATACGGGTTCGCATATGCTCGGGGTGCCACTGGACTTCCCGAGCCTTGGCCAGCAGGGCCTCCTTGTGTTCGAGAAGGCGTACGAACCACTGCCGGGTGGTGACGAACTCCAGGGGAAATTCGCCCTTCTCATAGTATTTGACGAACTGACGGGTCGGCTTCAACTCGCCGACCAAAGCCCCCACCTCACGGAGCAGTTCGACGATCCGGGTCCGCGCCTGCTTTACGTAGAGGCCGGTGAGCCGGGAATGGGCGAGGTTGGCGGCTTCGGGGTCGAGGCTGACGAAGGGTGACGAACCGAAGTCAACCGGCTGCATCCGCCCATCGCGCCCGATCAACTGCCGCAGGGGCAATTCCGAGCTCCGCCAATATTCGACGTCCGCGGTATCCCCGAAGGTGCAGACCATCAGGATGCCGGTCCCCTTCTCGGGGTCGGCGTGGGAGGACGGCCGGATGGGGACCGGAGCCCGGAAGAGCGGGGTGATCGCGGTCTGGCCGAAGAGGTGCTGATAGCGCTCGTCATCCGGATGAGCCACGACGGCGATGCAGGCGCCCAGCAACTCGGGGCGGGTAGTGGAGATGAGGAACTCTCCTCCTCCCTGGACTTCAAAGCGCAGGTCGTGGAAATGGCCATCCTGTTCCCGGTCGACCATCTCGGCCTGGGCCACGGCGGTGCCGAAGCCGGTGTCCCAGGCGCTGGGGAGCTCGGCATGGTAGACCAGGTCCTTGGCTACCAGATCCAAGAAGGAGAACTGGGAGGTGCGCCGGCAGTGGTCGTCGATCGTGGCATAGACCAGCGACCAGTCTATCGAGAGACCCAGGTGTCTCCAGAGGACCTCGAAGGCCTTCTCATCCTCCTGGGTCAGCGTCTTGCAGGCCTGGATGAAGTTGGGTCGGGAGACCTCCGTCTGCTCTTTGCTGGATTCGGTCTTCCGCGGTTTCCAGGACGGATCAAAGGGCAGATGGGGATTACAACGGATCCCGAAGACGTTCTGGACCCTGCGCTCGGTGGGCAACCCATTGTCGTCCCATCCCATGGGATAGGCGATATTCTTGCCCAACATGCGCTGATAACGCACCAGCAGGTCCTGGTGGGTATAGGAGAAGACGTGCCCGACGTGCAGTGAGCCCGAGACAGTTGGCGGAGGGCTGTCGACGACGAAGGTCTCTTCGCGCCCCCGGGTGGGGTCCCAGGAGTGCAGTTCCCATTCCTCCCATTGACGCGCCCAGCGCTGCTCGGCCTCGCCATGCTGATACTTCCTGGGGATCTCCTTCATTTCAACGGCCTCCGAATACGATGGGCCTCCCCCGCTCTCGCAGGGGACGACGCGCCCCCGGGCGGGCCGGGGACAGACCGGTAGCTTTTTTCGTCGGCGCCCAGAGTCCTGTTCTTCAAGACCCCGACAAAGCAGGCCGTTCAGCCACGAGGGCCGAACCCGAGCCAGGTCATGCCGGACCTTCCCTCGCTGGCACCCCTCCTGGCGGAAGACCTCGAGAAAGTCTCACGCAGTACGGGGATTCCCCTCAAGACCTTGGAACGGGCCCGGGCCGCCTGGGAACTGGCCGGCTGCGTCGGCCTCCAGGCCTTGGGTCCCGTGCGCTCCACCCCGGCCCTGGAGGACTTCCATCTGGAGCGGATCCGCCAATGGTTGGACCGCGAACTGAAAAGCCTGGACCTGGAGGTCCATGCCCGGCGCAACCGCTATACCCTGCAGGTGCACGGCCGGGACTCCTTCCAACTGCGCTTCGTCCCGGATTCCTGTGCCTGGCTCCTCTTCGAAAGGCGCCAAGGCTCCTGGTGGCCATGCCCCTCCAGCCGGACCTGCATATCTCTGACCGACTGGCTCGGACAGCTCCGCAGGCGGCTGACCCTGGGCCCGAAATCCCGCTAGATCCCTCGATCCGCCGCCAAAATAGTCTGAGGCGAGCTCGAATCCTCTGCGCACTGGGTTCTGGCCTTTGGACTGTGGCCTCGATTCGTTCACCCAACGGGTGAAACGAAGCCGGTGAGGCGTGGGTGG
>JAAZKF010000198.1 GCA_012799975.1 Burkholderiales bacterium | reverse complement strand
GGAAACTACGTGAGCACCGCAGAGGTGCGCCTGACGACGCAGACGGGCCCCTCCCACCCACACCCTGGTGTGGGTGGGGTCTCAACGGATCGACGGCCGAATGCCACGGTAGGCGGCGGATTCAGGGAATGCCGGTTCGGCTTGCCCCCAGTGGTATAATCACCCAGGGCCCTTGTGCAGGCCCGGATGCCCTGGAAAGGAATCTCCATGCTTCTCCGCTGTGCCGTGGCCCTACTCGCCGCCTTCCTGCTCGTGGCCGGTTGTGACCGGCCGGATGAACCGGCTCCAGCCGCTGAGTTGGGCTCTTCATCGCACGAGACCCTGGAGGTTTCTTCTGAGCAACAGGCAGCCATCCTGGAGGCCCTGGAGGCTCTTCACGCGGCCTATCAGGCCCGGGACCTGGAGGCCGTGCTGGGGAAAATCCATCTGGCCATCGAAAATACGGCTCAGGAGTATCAGTCCCGTCACCCTGAGAAGGAGGGGGCGGTTCAGGAAATCCGGGACGCCTTCCGGGCCTTCCACGAGGATATCTTCCGCCACGAGGACTACCATCTGCAGGACTTCCAGTCGGGCTTTGCGGATTTCAAGGCCAGACCGGATGGGACGGTGGAAGTCTTCTCCAACATCCCCATCATCGGCACCGAAGCCATGACCTTCGAGGATACCGACGGCACCCCGGCCACCATCCGCCTGCGCCTGGGCCGCTTCGTGATGCGCCTGGTGGGAGGTTCCTGGCAGATCGCGGAGATGGACCTCTTCTGATGGCCGCCTGTTCGGAGGAATTGGCCCGCGCATTTCCCGCTCACCTCCACGAGGGGAAGGTGAACCTCAAGGATCTGCTGCCTTCCGAACTGGAGACCTTCGTCCATATCCTGGGACAGTCACCCTACCGGGCGCGGCAACTGGTCCGTTGGCTCTACGTCCGCAGGGTGGGCTCATTCGCTGAAATGACCGATTTGTCGCGAGCCTTCCGTCAGCTCCTGGAGGAGGTGGCGGTCCTGCCCTCGCTGCATCTGGCTTCTCCCCAGGAGTCCTTGCAGGATACCACCAAGTTCCTGTTCACCCTGCCTGACGGCAACCCCATCGAGAGCGTGCGCATGCGTTACCTCGAACACCTCGGACCAGGGCGCCTGGCCGTCTGCCTCTCCAGTCAGGTCGGCTGTGCGATGGGTTGCGAGTTCTGCGCCTCGGGAAGGCTGGGCCTGGTACGCAACCTCCAGACCTGGGAGATGGTGGACCAGATCCTGGCCATCCAGCGTCTGGCCGATCAGCGCGGAGAACGGGTGGCCAATCTCCTGTTCATGGGCATCGGCGAGCCTCTGCACAACTTCCGGAACCTCCTGCGGGCCATCTGCATCCTCAATCACGGGGACGGTCTGGGGGTCGGGATGCGCCACATCGCCATCTCGACCTCCGGGGTGGTTCCCGCCATCCGCCGTCTGGCTGAGAAGAGGTTGCCTTTGAAGCTGGCCATCTCGCTGCACGCCACCAGCGACGAGCTCAGGGATCGACTCATGCCCGTCAACCGGCGCTGGAACCTGGCCGAACTCCTGGCGGCCTGTCGGGAGTATCAGGCAGCTACAGGCCGCCGGATTACATTTGAATACGTCATGTTGGATGGGGTCAATGACTCGTTGGAGGAGGCGGATCGCCTGGTCGGATTGCTGGGCGGCCTGCGCTCCCTGGTCAATCTGATCCCCTGGAACCCCGTCGACCATCCGTCCTTCCGTCGGAGCTCGAAGATTCGGGTGCGGGCCTTCCAGGATCGAGTCCAGCAGGGAGGGCTACGCTGCACGGTGCGCCGTGAGAAGGGCTCCGATATCGACGCTGCCTGCGGGCAACTCCGGATTCGGGAGATTCGCCGCTACCTCGGCACTCCGACTCGGGCTGAGCACATGCCTGCATTCAGCCTGAATCCGCCGCCTGGCGTGAGAACCGAGGCCATCGAGGCGGGTCTGGATGCCAGGAAGGCGTGCATCGAGGAGCAGAGCGTAGTTGGAAACTACGTG
>JAAZKF010000197.1 GCA_012799975.1 Burkholderiales bacterium | reverse complement strand
CCTGGAAGCCGACGACCACCTCCAGGTGATCGCTTCCCTGCCCGGTTGCAGCCGCGACAAGGTCGACATCCAGTTCCAGAAGGACACCCTTACCATCAAGGCCATGCTCAACGAGCCGGCCGAGCCCCAGGAAGGCGTCCGCTATCGGGTCCGCGAGCGCTGGAGCGGCGAGATGAGCCGCACCGTGAACCTCGCGGTCCCCATCGACGCCGAGAAGGCCAAGGCAACCTTCAGGGACGGCGTGCTGACCCTGACCCTGCCCAAGGCCGAGTCGGTGAAACCCCGCAGCATCCCGATCACCGACTAGAAAACTGTGTGAATACCCGGACCGAGCATAATCGGTCCAACCCGACCGGGGTCAGAGGGTCCTGCGTCCGACGCGGGGCCCTCGGCCCGTCCCTCGACCTGAATCCGCCGCCGACCCTTAGCATTCGGCCGTCGGTTCTCACGCCAGACGGCGGCTTCAGGTTCAGCGGATATGATAGAAGACCAGGCCCAGAATGGCATAGACCGACAGCAACTGGGCTCCCTCCAGCCAGTTGGTCTCACCGTCCTGGGATATCTGTGAAACGACCCACACCGAAAGGATCACCGCCAGGACCTCGGGCATGGTGAAGACCAGATCCATCGGGCGTTCCATGAAGAGGCTGGCCAGCATCAGGACCGGAGCCACGAAAAGGGCGATCTGGACGCTGGACCCCACGGCGATGCCGATGGAAATGTCCATCTTGTCCTTCAAGGCCATCATGACGGCCGTGCTGTGCTCGGCCGCATTCCCGATGATGGCCACCACGATGACACCCACGAAGACCTCGGTCAAGCCCAGCGCATGAGAGGTTTCCTCGACCACCCCGACCAGGATCTCGCTCATCCAGGCCACCAGCACCGTCGCCACCAGCAAGGTCCAGGCGGATCGTGCCAGGGAGGGAATCTGCCCGTGGGACTCCTCTTCGCCGGTCATGTCATACAGATGCTTGTGGGTCTTCAGCGAGAAGAAGAGATTCAAGACATAGGTCAGCAACAGGACCACCGAGATCTCGGCCGAGAGATCCTTGACGGCCGTGTCGGTCCCGCCGGCCAGGGCGGCATAGGCCGCAGGAACCACCAAACTGACGGCTGCCAGGAGCAGCATCGTAGAACCCATGGAGGCCGCCATGGCATTGAAGCGCTGACGCTCGCGCTTCCAGCCCCCGACCAGGATCGACAGACCCAGGACCAGCAGGATGTTGCCGATTATCGAACCGGTCAGGGAGGCCTTGACCACGTCGTGAAGGCCCTTCGAGAGCGCCATGAAGGCGATGATCATCTCGGCCGCGTTGCCGAAGGTGGCGTTCAGCAGCCCCCCCACCCCGGCCCCGGCCCGGGCTGCCAATCCCTCGGTGGCGTGCCCCATCACCCCCGCCAGGGGGATGATGGCCAGACATGAACACATGAAGACCACCGCCGCGCGGGTGGGCCAGACGTATTCCAGCAGCAGGGTGATGGGGACGAAGACCAGCAGCCAGTTCAACCCGGGTTTGAGCTTGAGAGTCATGATGGCTGGCAGTTTTCGAAGGGCACCCCAGGAGCCCTGCCCGGTCTGAAGGCTCGTTCTCCAAAACTGATGAATCCACCAGGGGCGAGGAGGTCGGTCCAGATGACGAGGGTCCCCATCCGCTTCGATACGGTCTGACGGTGGTTCCTGGCGGTTCACCTGCGCGAACTGATGCTGAGCATGGAGACCCCCCAGGCCCTGCGCTGGCTCCTGCTCGATTCTGGATCTTCCGCCCCGATGGGACATCCTGGAAGAGGTGAAGATTCAGCCCGTCTCCCCGGTCCGCAACGTCCGCAGCCCCTCGAGAGGTAACCTCCCCGGTCCTCAGTCCAGCCAGACCACCTTCTCGGAAGTCCTCTGGGCATAGCCGCGCACGGGGCCATCCGGGTAGCCCAGAGCGACCGACACGACCGGCTGGAAGCCTTCCGGAATCCCCAGGCGGGCTTGCAGTTCGGGGCCGCGCGAAGAGCGGAAGGCGAAGATGAAGAAGCCAT
>JAAZKF010000196.1 GCA_012799975.1 Burkholderiales bacterium | reverse complement strand
GAAGGCTGCGGCGCTCTGGAGGGTAGTCAGCAGGAAGCGGTTCTAGTGAGCCCGGAAGCGCCGGGTCTCCTTGGTGGCCGGCCACCAATCCCACATCACATGTTCAACCCCATCGCGGGTGATGAAGCGCCCCACGAAGTTGTCGTGGTCGGTCGAAATCCGCACGATCCCATATTCGCTCAGGGTGCGCATCTCGGCGGGTTGCATCGTCCCATCGGAGTTGGCATCTACCCAGAGGAAAAGGCCTTCCAGTTCGGCTCCCTCAACCCAGCCGTCCTGGTTGGCATCCTGGAGCAGGCTCAGTTTCTCGAAGCCATCCTTGTAGCCGCCCGCGGTGCCAAAGAGCTGCAAGGCATTTTCGACCTTCCCGTTCTCGGGACGGACCAGGATGCCATCCTGCGCTCCCAGGGTCTTCCACTCGGTGAAGTCTGGAGTGCCGTCCCCGGTGATATCGAAGAAACGGGCTGACTCGATGTAGAATTTGGGGGCGTGAGGGAGCCATTCGTTGTGGGCTACATCCAGTTTCCCGTCCCGGTTCAGGTCCAGGACCAGGGGTGAGTAGTCAAAGACATTGGCCACCAACTGATACACATCCCGACCCATGTAGATGTTACGGGTATCCCGATGGACCGTGAGAGTCCCTCCGTCGACGCGGATTACCGAGGTGACCCGATCGGTCTTCTCGCCGGTCTGGACATAGCCCGAATTGGTGAAGCCGCTATCGGTCTGGACGGTCTGCCCGGTCAAGTCGATGTAGTACCAGGTCCCGCGGTTCAGGCCCGAAACCGTCTTGAGATAGGCCCTCTCCGAAGCCGTCAGACCGGCCAGGCTTCCCTTGTCCCAGTCGTTGTCCAGGAAGTTGGGAGCCAGCCGGACCGAGGCGTAGCCCCGAACCACGCGGTGGACGTTGTCTCTGAAGTGCTTCTTGGTAGTGGTTTGGATGACGGTTGTGTTGGTCGGTTCTGTCGGGCTGCCACCCGACTCGTCCCCCCCGACCACTCCGGCCCGGGCAATGGGCCCTGATGCGAACGCCAAGGCTCCCGCCAGGGCTAAGCAACCCAAGAACTTTTTCATCCCAGGAAACCCTCCATTCGCAACAGCACTCGGTCTTGATTCCAGCATACCATCGGGTCGAACAAACGTCGGTAGACCAGATGTTAACAATGGAGTTCGATTCTGCGGCCATCCGTTCACAAACCCGGGAAGGCGTTCACTCGCTCAGATCCACCATGCGGATTTCTCGGGCATTCCACAAGACCACCCGAGGGGCATTGCGCAGGAAGGCTGCCCGATAGATTCCGGTGACGGTCTGGAACTTGCGCATGGGAGTCCCCGGGATACCAGCCGAGATCTCGAGTTGATTCTCGACCACGGCGATCGTGGCGATCCTCTTGGAGTCGAGCAGGGCCGCGCCCACCAGCGGGCGGCTGGAGACGATGGAACGTAGCCCTTTGGACAGCATGGCCAGGACCGGTCCCCCCGCCTGGACGGCCCGATACAGGATCCGGTCGTTGGTAGGGTCATAATCCAGGGGGATCATGCCAAACTCGCTCTTGTCCAGCACCTGCAGATTCCCGTCCGGGTTGCGGCGCAAAAGGTAGCGGGGGCTTCGCGAGGCGGGCGACTGCAGGAGGAAGAGACAGCTCCCGTCCTTGCCGAAACGCACCAGGTTGATCTGGTAATCCTGCCCATTGGCGGAGGTCACCTGGATGGCTCTTTGTAGCAAGTCGCGCAGAGAAATCTGGTTGGTCAAAGTGAAGGGGTTGGTGGCGAAGCGCACCAGGACCGAGTCGATCACGTATCCCTGAGCATCGTGCCGATCCATCATGCTCCAGGCATGGCCGGAGTCGGTGTAGACCAGGCTGGACAAGGAGGTCAGGGCCAGGCGTCCGGGGTTGCTGTGGGGCAGGGCACAGGTCCAGCGCCCTTCCGTCAAGGAGAGGACCCACAGCGAGGTGGGGAAACGGGCCTGTACGACCGCCGTCTGGGCGTCTGGCGAGACCGCGACTCCCTGATAGACCTGGAAGGGGACCTTGCCTTGATGCAGGATTCGGGGCGCCTTCGGGTCCAACAGGAACCACTCCAGTTGTCGGGTTCGGCGATCCCGGGCCATCAGGAAGACATGCCCGCGCTCCAGGGCTATGCTGGCATCCTCCAGAGCGAAGAGCCGGTCACCCAGGAGCCGGGCCACCTCGGTGCGGGTCACTCTACCCTGATCCGCTCCGGCGGAGCTCGCCATCATCCCCAACAGGGCTGCGAGCATCAGGATGCAGGCCAGGGCTTTCTTCATGGTGTTCGCTACCTCGTCGGTCTGGGTTCGGACGCGTCGGAGCTCCCGACGGTCGAATGCTGGAAGGAGTTCGCCGTTCGAAGGCAGAGGCCTGCGAATCCCGGCTTGAGCCAGCGCGAAGCATCTAACAATACTCTAACGGAGGACATGCGCCCATCAAATGCCACGTTATTAGAATCAGGAGGAAGACATCAATCGCGTGCCACCCCGCCTGAATCCGCCGCCTGGCGTGAGAACCGAGGCCATCGAGGCGGGTCTGGATGCCAGGAAGGCGTGCATCGAGGAGCGGAGCGTAGTTGGAAACTACGTGAGCACCGCAGAGGTGCGCCTGACG
>JAAZKF010000195.1 GCA_012799975.1 Burkholderiales bacterium | reverse complement strand
CCTGGAAGGGGCCGGCAAGAGCACCCAGGCCGAGATGCTGGTCCGCCACCTGGAGCGTGAGGGGTACCCGGTCCGGTTGACCCGCGAACCCGGGGGCACGGCCGTCGGCGAGGCCATCCGTGAACTCCTGATCGATCCGATGTACGAGGACATGGATCCCCTGGCCGAGGTCTTCCTCTTCGCGGCCGCCCGGCGCCAGCACATCGAGCAGGTGATCCGACCTCGCCTTTCAGAGGGCACCATTGTGGTCTGCGACCGCTTTGCAGATGCCACCGTGGCCTATCAGGGCTACGGGAGAGGGGTCCACCTGACCCAGATCCGCGAGATCAACGGCATGTGTTTGTGGCGGATCCAGCCCGATCTGACCTTCTTCCTGGACGTGGAGCCGACCCTGGGCTTTGCCCGTCTGAAGGAGCGCTATCGGGAACAACAGGGTGTTCCTGACCGCCTGGAGCGTCTGGATGCCGCCTTCTACTCGCGGGTCCGCGAGGGTTATATGGATCTGGTTCGCGATGAACCGGGGCGCATGCGCTACCTGGATGCTAGCCTGGAGCGCGAGGTGCTGCACGCGCGCATCGTGGATTGCGTCATGCGCGAGGTCCAGCGTCGGATCCCCAACCGGCGGAGGCTGACTTTGAACCTGGAGGGCCTCAAGTAGCCCTTTTGGGCTTCTTCGCCATGCATATCCTCGGCAATCAGGCGTTGCGAAGCCGCCTCCAGGAAGCCCTGCGGACATCCCCTCCCGCCCCGGCCTATCTCTTCCTGGGCCCCCGGGGAGTGGGCAAGGCCCTGACTGCCACCTGGATGGCCGCCCGGCTCTTGTGTTCGGGGCCCGAGCCCCCTTGTGGGCTCTGCCCGGCCTGCCGAAAGGTGCACTCGGGGAATCACCCCGATGTGTTGCGGATCGACCGTGTCGAGGGTAAGGCCAGCGTGGGTATCGATGACGTTCGCGAAGGAATCTCGGCGGTTCAACTGCGTCCCTACGAGGGAGGTTATCGGTTCTGGATCTTTTCGGAGGCCGAGCGATTGACCGGTGAGGCCCAGAGTGCCTTGCTGAAGACCCTGGAGGAGCCCCCCGGGCATCTGGTCCTGATCCTGGTGGCCGGGGGCGAGGATGCCCTCCTGCCGACCGTCACCTCGCGTTGTCGGATCCTGCGTTTCGGGCCGGTGGATGTCCAGGCCGTGGCGGATTCCCTGCTCGAGCATGGCGTTTCTCCCGAGCGGGCGGCGGTGGCTGCCCGGATCAGCTCCGGATCACCGGGACTGGCCCTGGAATTGGTGGGAACTGGCGAGATCTGGGATCTGCGCGAATCGGCCCTGGACCTGGCGAGCGGTCTGCCCGGTTCGCAGACCTGGCAAGCCTTGGAGGTCGCCGCATCTCTGGAGGCCCTCAAGACCGGTTCCAGCGACCCCAAGGCGGATCTGACGCGAGTCCTGGACAATCTCATGTCGTGGTTCCGCGACGCCCTATGCCTGTCGGTGGGCGGTGACGAGGGCCTGCTCGTCAACGTGGACCGGTTGGACACGCTGCGGGTCCTGGCTTCGTCGAGTTCCCCCCGCAGCCTGGACCGGGCGCTGCAGGCCATCCTGGAGGCCTTCGACCATCTGCACCGCAACGTGCAGCCTCGATTCCTGCTTCAGCGCCTTTGCCTGGAACTCTCCAGGGTCGGGGCCTGAAACCTTCTGGGAGATCGAACAGATTCTCTCGGTTTAAACCCTGAATAGCGCGATGAAGTCTGGGGAAAACAGGATCCCTGGTTTTCGATTGACCTGGACGTTTGGGATTGGTAGCCTAGGGAAGTCACCCGGCTCCATGACCTTGCGGGGATGGGCCGGAAGTCTGTGAAGAGCCTGTGGATAAGCCTGTGTATAGGTGTGCAAACAGGCTCTTCATGTGTTTCCCGAGGTCCGTTTAATGTCAGAGAAGGCCCGAAATTCGGGCCTTCTCCTTCTGGTCACCAGGTAGGAAAGTAATCCTCAGGATTTTGATTCTGTGGCCGCGATGTAGGCCTCGCAGGCTTTCAACAACCGGACATTGTTGATGCGGTCCGTGCTGATCTTCACGGTATAGCAGAATTCCAGCCGGGGGTCTGCGACGGTTCCACCTTCGGCAGCGGCATCCACCGCGGCCTGGATCTCCCGGATTGTCGTCCTCTCGTCGGGAGTCAGGAACTTGAAGGCTTCCTGGAGGAGCTTCATGGCGGCCTCTACGTCGGGGTTGGTTGCCTCGTCGCTCAACTGGAATTCTCCTTTCTCGGTCCGTGGGAACGCAGGTTTTCTGCGGCCATCTCGGAATGGCGCGAACTTCTTCAGGCCCTTCGGTCCCTGGTCTCGGAGTCCTGCGGATCAGGCGGATTCAGGAGGCTTTTCGGGAGCGGGACCACCTGGACGCCGTCCACCGGGGCGCCGAGCCCGGCCGCGACGCCGGCTTCGCCCTGAGGGCCTGGCCTCGGGGACCGGCGACTCTGCGGAGACCGGGGTGGTCTGGTCTGCGGGTTTAGGTCGTCCGGCACCTCGACGCGGACGGCGCTTTTCGGGCTTCTTCGCCGGTTGGCCGGCAGCCGCAGAGGCCTCTGGTTGAGGGCTGCGGCCCTTGCGGGGGCGCTTGCGCGATGACGGTTCGGATCCGGTCTCCGGCCGGGAGCGACCTGTAGGGGCAGGAGTCTCGCGACCCGGCCGGGTGGATGGGTGGCTGCGTTCTTGAGGGCGACGGGAAGCGCGGGTAGATTCCGAAGTGGATTCCGTCGATTCCTTCTCTTCTGCAAGGGTGGAGGGGCGCGCCGGTTCCGGGGTCCTCCGGGCAGTCGGAGCCGGGAGCGTAAGGCCCAGGCCCAACTCCTTCACCCTTTCCGGTGGAATCTCGTAGGTTCCCTCTTCAGGGTGTTCGACCTTCAGGCTGCAGCGGCCCAGGTTGACCGCCACGACGCGAACCTTTCCCTCGGGCAGGTCCAGGGCCTCTCCGACCCGGGGCATCCCGCGGCGCAGTTCTCGGTAGGTTTGATGTTCGTAGCGCAGACAGCACATCAGACGCCCGCAGGAGCCCGAGATCTTGCTGGGATTCAGCGACAGGTTCTGTTCCTTGGCCATCTTGATGGAAACCGGGTAGAATTCGCGCGTCCACGACGAGCAACAGCACTCCCGCCCGCAAAGCCCCAACCCTCCGGTCAGGGCCGAGCGGTCTCGGGGACCCACCTGGCGCAACTCGATCCGCTTGTGCAAGGTGGTGGAAAGGTCTCGGATCAGGACCCGAAAGTCTACTCGGGATTCTGCGCTGAAGTAGAGCAGTATTCGATGACCGTCCAGCGAGGCCTCGGCCTGCAGCATCTTCATGGCCAGTCCGTGATGGCGGACCCTCTCGCGGGAAAAGGCCAAGGCCTCGGCAGCCTGGAGGCGGCTGCGGTGGTGTTGCTGGAAGTCCTGCTCCTGGGCTCGGCACTGCACCTGGGGCAGGTCTTTGGCGGGTTCGGCGTCTGGGGTCTGCACTACCAGGACGACCTGACCCAGTTCCAGGCCCAGTGGCGTGGGGACGAGCACCCAGTCTCCCGTTTCCAGGTCCAGTTCGCCAGGGTCGAAGTAGTGGAGGCTGCCCGCCGCGCGGAGCGAGACTCCGACTTGCGTCGGCATGATGGTCTCTCCTGGACGTTTCGATGAACCCCGGATTTCAGCGAGCCATCGAAAGGGCCCGGTTGCAGCCGCAGGAGGTCTCTGCAGGTATCCGCTCGATCAAGCCCACGATCATCTTCTTGAGCTTCTCGATGTTGGCGGTAAAGGTCCGCAGGACCTCTTCGTGCGAGACGGGGACTTCGTGGCCGGGGACACCGTTGTCGTAGTCCGTGATCAGCGAGACGTTGACGTAGCACATCTCCAGTTCGCGGGCCAGGATGGCTTCCGGATAGCCGGTCATGTTGACGACCTCCCAACCCTGAGCCTGGAACCAGCGGCTCTCGGCCCGTGTCGAAAAGCGCGGTCCCTGGATGACCACCATGGTGCCTGTGGGGTGGACCTCGATGCCCAGATCCCGGCCGACCTCCAGGGCCAGACCGCGCAGTTGAGGGCAGTAGGGCTCGGCGGCGCTGATGTGGGTGGTGATGGGACCTTCATAGAAGGTGTCCGGCCGACCGGAGGTCCGGTCCACGAACTGGTCGCACAGCACGAAGCTGCCGGGCGCGACGTGGGGCTGCAGCGAGCCTGCGGCGCAGGGACCGATAAGTCGTTTCACGCCCAGGTGCTTCATGGCCCAGAGGTTGGCCCGATAGGGAACCTGGGCCGGAGGGAAGCGGTGGTCCCTGCCGTGTCGGGGCAGGAAGGCGACGCGCCGCCCGGCGACCTCGGCCAGGGTGATCTGGTCGCTGGGAGGCCCATAGGGGGTCTCGATCCAGACCGGCTGGACGTTGTCCAGGAATTTATAGAAGCCGGAACCACCGAAGATTCCGATCTCAGCACTGTGCTGCATTGCATGAACCTCCACCTGGCCGTTCCCCCGGGGGGCGCCAGCCAAGCCCCGCCTTCGCGGGAGGATCGGGGAATCCTGGCACCCCTGGCCCCGAAGGTCGGGCAGGCGAATGGGGGGGGTGTGTAAAAACCTCCGTCTACGACCTTTCCTTGGAGGACACGGTGCCACCAACCTGGATCTGTTTTCAATGCAGCACTGCCAACCCCGTCTCCGCTCGACAGTGTCTTGCCTGTGGAGCGCAGCGCCCTTCGGTATTGGACCCGGCGGCGGTCTTGGACGAATCTTTCGCGGAAGGTCTGGTCGGGGTCCTGGGGGCCTCGGAGAGCAGGCCTCACAGCGAGACGTTGGCTGGTCTGGAGCGCCTGGTCGAACAGGCGCTCGCCGGCACCCTGCCTGCCAAGGAGTTCGCCCGCAGGATGCGCCAGGCCTCTCGAGGTCTCGAGCAGGTCTTTGCCACCCTGGCCGCAGAGCTGAGCCGGGTTCCCGAGGCGACGCCGGCCTATACCCGGGAGGTTGAGAATGCTTTGAAGGTGGCCCGGGGTCTGTTCCGCACGGCCCTTTCCGAGTTGGAGTCCTTCGGCGACCGGGCTGACAGGATTCGTATGCAGGTTGGGATGCTGGTGGCCCAGCGGGCCGAGGAATATTATCAAGGCCTGTTGGAGGGCCTGCAGGCAGATGCGGCGGGTCATCCCTTCGAAGGCGAGTCGGACCTGCTGCGTCGACTGGCCGGTGCGGTTATAGAGGGCGAGCTTTCGCTGGAGGACTATCGGGCCCGAGTCGAGCAGCTCCAACAGGCTGTAAGGGGCTGGCTGACCAGCGCTGAGAGGAACCTGGAGACCGCCTTTGTGGCCTCCTTGGCATTTGACGGAGCCCGACCCGAGACGATGGTGCAGGCCGGGCGGGATCTGGAGGCCGCCACGCAGGACCTGGGTCGGGTCATCCTGGCCCTTCACGATCCTGAGAGCACGAGGGCTGCTGCGCGGCAGATCCTGCGCGACCAGGCCCAAAACTGAAAATCCAGGCAGGAAACGCAATCGGGTGGTTTTTCTGCCCGCCCCGACCGTGCCGGCAGGGGCGGGTTTTCAGTTGAACAGGTTCTTGATCCGGTTCAGCCCCTCGGAGAGCACCTTGCAGCAGGCCTTGGCGCCGGCTTTCACCTGGTCCATCTGTTCCCCAACCTTGTTTCCAATCCTGGCGCCGGCCTGTCGGGTCTCGGCTCGCAGGACCCGGGCCCCTTCCTTCAGGCGCGCCGCCGTCGAACGGGCACCTTTTCGGGCCAGTCCGGCTCCCTCGGCCAGCTTCCCTCCGATGTTTCGGGCTGCTTTGCCCAATGGAGCACGAAACTTGTGGGCGTATTTCCCGCCCTGGGAGATTCCCGCGACTGCCAGGGCCACCCCTGCGACGGGCAGACCGAGCACGGTGGCTCCGCTGGCGGCCGCCACGTACAGGGCACTCGAGGTCACCACGTCACAGGCCCCCGCCACCAGGCGGTCGGTCCCCTCTGTCTTCTTACCTGCTTTGAGGGCCTTGGCCCCACGTGCCATCTCGACTCCGCCCAGGGCGACCCCCAGGAGGGCAGTGCCCTTAGAAACGATGGGGGCGGCCTTGGAAGCGTAGTTGGCGATTTTACCGGCGTTGGAAAGTCGGGCCGCGCCGACCAGACCCTTGGTCTCGGTCGAGAGCGCTTTGGCGAGGCTGGTCAGGTCCTTGGCGCTGCTCAGACCGACGGCTCCGGAAGCCAGGTCCAATCCCACGGTCACCGGGGTCGTGGTCTGCATCCCGGCGAATGCCCGCCCTGCCTGGTAGAGGTATTTGCCGGATCCGGCAATACCCAAAGCGTCCTTTAATTTATCCACAGCCGAATCACCTTCCGCGAGATGGCCCGCTTCTTGTTTGTGTTCTCAAGACAATGGGAAATCGGGTCTATAGCCTGTAATGGCCATGTTGATTCACCTTCTGGCCCATGCTGGAGGAGACGATCGAGGGGGATGCGTTGTCCGTCAACGTGCCCGCACGCGCTGAGGACGTCGACGACCGGCCTGGGGGAATCGGCGATCCAGGACTCGGAGGAATGCCTCGACGCACTCCGGGTCGAAATGGGTTCCCTTGCCTTCGGACAGGAGTTTGCGGACCTGGTCCACCTCCATGCTGGACTTGTAGGGGCGCTCGGCGTGCAAGGCGTCGAAGACGTCCGCCACCGCCAGGATCCGCGCTGGAAGCGGGATCTGCTCTCCCTTCAACCCGTCGGGATAGCCCTTGCCGTCCCAACGTTCGTGGTGGCCGCGGATGGTGGGGCAAAGGTGCCGCAACGAGAGGATGGGGTAGATCATCTGCTCCCCGTAGATGGGATGCATCTTCATCAATTCGTATTCCTCGTCGGTCATGCGGCCGGGTTTGCACAGGATGTCTCGGGGTATCTGGATCTTCCCGATGTCGTGCAGCAGGCTGGCCCGGCGCATGTCTTGCGAGGACATGAACCTGGTTATTTCGTCGATCTGTTCGTCGGGTTGCTGGGCCAGCAGAAGCCCCGCCTCGCCGATATCCTTGAACATGGCGCCCAGGCCGACCTGATGGCGGATCTCCCGGTCCTCGATGCCCAGCTCGTCGGCCAGTTCCATGGCGAAGTCCAGTACTCGGGCAGAGTGGTCATAGGTGAACTCGCCGCTGAGTTTGAGCATCAATGCCAGGCTGTTGACGGCTTCTGCCTCGTCCAACTCTTCCAGGTCCTGGCTGCGGTATATCCGTTTCAGAAGCGTCGGGATCGAGGTGGAGGCGTAGCGGCTCGCCATCTCGCTGTGTCTGGCTCCGACAGGGTTCTGCATCCGGGTCATGCTGATCCGGAAGGCTTCATGGGCCGCCGAGGCCCGCAGATTCTGCATTCGGAACCGGGACTGCATTTCGGACAGGTTTCCGGGGAGGGTGCCTTCAGAACGCCCCTGGCCACCCTGACCGCCCTGGCCGCCCGAGCCGCGCTCGCCTCCATCGGCCCCGGCCCCGCCACCACTGCCTCGGCCCGGGGCGTCTCCCGTCTCCACGACCCGCTGCGACGAGGTCTCGGCCTTGGCCTGCGCACCCTCGACGAGGGTTGTAGCCGCGGTCTCTCGACGCGCGGGCTGAGCCGGACCGCGAAGCGAGGCCGTCATGGCGCCCAGCAGGGGGTTCTGCTCGGAGGCTGTGTGGACCCGACGTTGGGCCGGTTCAACCATCTCGCGCTGCGCGGGTTGGAAGTGTTGGGTCTGGGTACGCAGCCCAGCGTTGGTCGGGTTCTGCCGGGAGGCGGCAGCTTGCTGACCGGGAGGGGCCGAGGGGGACTCTCGTGGGACGTAGGATTGTCTTTCGAGGGTTCCCACCGAGCCCGACAAGGTCATCTTGATCGGGCTGCTCTCCTGTTCGACCTTGCTCTTTCCGCGGATCTGATAGATCAGGTCCAGGACTGGTTGGTAGATGGGGATTTGCGAGATGACCGGACGACCGCCGGTCAGCGGACCGCGGGGAAGGCCCGCGCGCATCAGCCCCATGGGGTCGATCCGTCCGCCCTGGCGCGTGGCGGAGGAGATCGTGGAACCCGGCTCGGCCGGAATCGCGGGTCCCGCCGTCCGACCTGCAAAGCCGGCAGTGCTGGCTACGAATTGGGATTCCCCGCTCAGGATTCGGCCCGCCATCTGGACCTGGAAGGCTTCGCCGGAAGGGTCGGTAGCCATGGGCGAAGGTCCAGGGCGCAGGTTTGGTCCCACCAGACCCTGGTCCATGCCGAAACCGGGCAAAAGTCTGTTTTGAAGCCCGCCGGGCCGCGGCCGCAGGATTTCGATTTGGGGCGGGGTCTGGCCTGAGGCCGGTTTTTGCACCGGTGTGCCCGGGACCTTGGAAGCAGTGTCAGGAACAGCGGGGCCGACGGCCTCTTGTCGGCTGGCACCCCAGTCTCCCTTAGGGAGCGGCGAGAAGGGGCGGAAGGGGCGCTCGGGCCGGGGCGTCTCCGGCACCGTCTGGTTCGGAGAACGGAAAGGCGAGTCTTCCAGGGCCTTGAAATTCAGGTGTGTGGGAGCGGGGTGGAGGGGATCGTCCATGACCAGCCCGTCCTGGGGAGCAAACGGGTGGATGTGGTCGGCTCGGGGGGCCTTGGGGCTGAAGAATTCCGGCTTTTGGAAGATGGGTAGCGCGGGGGGCCTAGGGGTGCTCACCCGAGGAAGGGAGCGCGTGCCCATCTCGATGCCCGGTTCGGAGGTGGACGGGCCAGCGGCCTTCTGTCCACCACGGGTGATGGAATCCTTCGGGCTGTCTTCGGGAAGCCAACCTTCGACGCGCCCGACGGGGCTTCGTTCCGGGCGGGGGCCTTGCGGCCCTCGAACGGGCAGATGGAGCCCTGGTCTTGGGGTCAGGCGGGGGGGCGCGCTCCGGCCGATCGTGTCCACGCTTTCGATGCCGATTTCGTCGGTGGGCTCGTATTTCCGGTTCCCCGAGTCATCTCGACCATCCGGAGTAGGAAGGCGAATGGCGCCCAGGTGCACGGGTTGGGGTACGTTGGGGCTGGAAGCACCCGGAAGCATCTCGGGCTGGACCTGGTCACGCCGGAGCTGCGCAGGCATCCTTTCCGGGGCTACCGGGGATTGGGGAATCGGTGCCAGGGGGCCACCAACCGGACGGGGTGTCAGTCCGGGCAGTGGGCGTGGAGATGCTCCGATGGCCGGGATGCTCCGGAGGCCCATGCCTTCGCTCTCGGATTCTGCCGGGGGCGGAGGGTTGCCGGTGCCTGCGGTGGGTTTTTCGGCGACGACCCGGGGCGCTGTGGGGACCCGCGCCGCACCCGAGGCTCCGGGGGCTCTGATTGCCCCGGCGGGCCCGGAAAGCCCGGCGCCCCTGGAGGCCCGGGTGGGGGAAGAGATATCCAGGGAATCCTGGGGCTCCGGGGGAGGTGGGGCTGGCTGCCGCACGGAGGGCTCGGCTTCCCGACTTCCGGGAGGGGGGCCGGCAAGCGGTCGGTTGAAGTCGGCTTCGGGCATGCCCGGACGGATCGCGCCCAGGCTCTGGCCCGAGAGTTCGCCTTCAGGCCGGGGGCCGGTTCCCGGAGCATTCTTGCCCCCCTGGTGCACCTGTTCCTGGCCCTGGTTGCCCTGAGGGGTCCGGTTGGCCTGTTCTGAGGGTTTGCCGTGCGCAGGGTTCTCGGGATCCATGTGGGGGGCGAATCTGGAGTCGCCCAGTCGGGCCTGGTTCTTCTCCTGGGTCGTTCCACCGGTGGACACGCCCGCGCCCCCGGCGGTCTCCTGACCCCGGGCGGTGCGTGGACCCTCCGGCGTGGCATCCTTGGAAACGGTCGGTCCGGTCTCGGCCTGGGGGGCGGTCCGACGTTCCGCCCCCGGGCGATTGGCTTCCTCGGGCTGTGCCGGTCCCTGCCCCGGCAGGCGGGCCTCTGCCCCTGGTTTCTGGGACGTCGCGAAGCGGGCAGGGGTTCCGGGCCCCTGCGTCCGGGAGGCGGTCTCCTGTCCTTCTGCGGGCTTGCCTTCGGGCGCCTTGGAGTCCGTCCGGGCTTCGGAGGCCTGCTTGCCGGCGGTCTGGGGACGGGCTCGCATGGTCTCGGGACGGGGAACGGTCGGTTCAGACTGGTTCTTGCCGCCGGCTTCGCGAGCAGGGGCTTCCTCGAGATCAGGAGTCTGGGGCTTGGGCTGTTCTGCTTTGGCTGCCTGGGGCTGGGTTTGTTCTGGTTTGGCGGCTTCTGCTTTGGCTGCCTGGGGCTGGGTTTGT
>JAAZKF010000194.1 GCA_012799975.1 Burkholderiales bacterium | reverse complement strand
CGTCAGGCGCACCTCTGCGGTGCTCACGTAGTTTCCAACTACGCTCCGCTCCTCGATGCACGCCTTCCTGGCATCCAGACCCGCCTCGATGGCCTCGGTTCTCACGCCAGGCGGCGGATTCAGGTTCAGCCTGCCGAGGCTGGACGAGGCGGCTTTGAGTCCGCTATACTGGGAGCCCGATCGGAAACCTCGGCCGAGCATCGTCGAGGACCACTGCTTGCCCCGCGCGATGCGCGGGGCAAGAGTGTGTTTCCGCCAGGCGCAAGAAGTCGCGGTTCGCTTGAGGCAGCTCAGACTTTTGCGACACAACGGACGAGGCGACCGAGGGGTTCCCAGGAGCGGTGGTCCCCCCGGGGGCGGCCGGCAGGCGCAGGAGGAAACGGCTCATGCCGCAGTACAAGGAAGAATACCTTACCGGAAACTTCGACCAATTCGACTTCTTCGACCCGCAGTGCCGGGATAGGCGGATTCGCGAGATCAACATGCGTACCAAGCGGTGTCTGTCCTGCCCCGGCTTCGAGCGCTGCCAGTTGCACCCCGAGTTCTGGCTGAAGGGCGAGGAGGCACGTCAGGCCGTCAACGACGCCTTGTAGGCCTTCCTCCCCCGGAGTTCAGGGGGAGGACTTTGGCGATCCCCTGCTTGGCGCCCGATAGCGCTGTATTGTGTTCTCTGGCCGGGCCAGGCCCTGCACGCGCAGTTCCGCTGGCCGAGAAGTGAGGCCTCGTGCACATCGAAAAACATCATCCCTACAGTCATCACCTGGGGACCACCATGTCGGTGGCCGTATACGGCCATTGGGGCGTGCCCATTCTCTTCTTCCCGACCGCCTCGGCGGACTACGAGGAACTCGAGCGTTTCGGGATGATTGAGGCCCTGGCCCACCACCTGGAGGCCGGGCGCATCAAGATCTACTCGATCAACAGCAACAACGCGGCCAGTTGGTTGAACCAAGGCATCGGACCGGGGGAGAGGGTCTGGCGCCAGGAACTCTATGACTGCTACGTCCTGCACGAGGTGGTCCCGTTCATCTATTGGCACTGCCAGGGGCGTCTCCCCCTGGCCACCGCCGGAGCTTCTTTCGGCGCCTACCATGCCGCCAACACCCTTTTCCGTCACCCCACCCTTTTCCGATGGTGCATCTGCATGAGCGGCATCTACGATATGAGCTGCTTTCTGGACGGCTACTTCGACGACCGCTGCTATTACCACAATCCGGTGTGCTATTTGCCCAACCTGCAGGACCCGTTCCTGCGGGGGGAACTGGACCAGTGCAGCATCAACGTGATCTGCGGGCAAGGTCCCTGGGAACGCGTCCACTGGTCCAGGCAACTTCACGAAGCCCTCTCTTATGCGGGGATCCGGCACAACTTCGACCTGTGGGGGCATGACGTGAGTCACGACTGGCCGTGGTGGAAGCTTCAGATGGACTACTACGTAGACCAGCTCTTCTCGTGAGCCAGATCGAGTGCGAACTGAAGATGCGGTTGCCGGGGGGGCAGGCCGCTCGGCGTCTGGGCACGGTCCTGGGCGTGCCCTTGGCGACGCTAGAGCAGGTCAACCTGTATCTGGAGACCACGGATGGGCAGGTGGCCTCAGGCCGTAGCATGGTGCGCTTGCGACGCGAAGAGGGGCGTTGGACCCTGACCTACAAACGAGGGCTTCAGGTCCAGGCGGGCTACTTTGAAGCCCGCGAGGTGGAGGCGCTTCTGGGCGCCAGCCCGGAGGCCGAATGGTCGGAGGCCGATCTCCCGGGATTGGAATCGCTCGCCCCTCTTCGGGCACTGCGTGCCGATGGAGTGCTGGGGGAACTGTCGGTCTCGGGGGAAGTCTATAATCTGCGGGCGCGCTACCGACTCTCCAATGGCGACATCCTGGAGCTGGATCGGACCCGCTTCCCCGGCGGTCGGGAGGACTGGGAGGTTGAAGTCGAGACCCGTCGGCCCGAAGAGGTGCGTGCGCTCCTGACAGACCTCTTCGACCGGGCCGGCGTGGCCCTGGAGGAGCAGCGGCAGACCAAGTATGAGCGCTTTCTCGAGGCCATCTCGCCGTCTTGACGCCTCGGGTCTCGGTCCTCCTCCCTGTCTTCAACGGAGCCGAGACCCTTCCGGCGGCTCTGCGCAGCATCGCCTGGCAGACCTTGCGCGAGTGGGAACTGGTGCTGGTGGACGATGGCTCGAGCGACCAGAGCCTGGCCTTGGCCCGCGCCGCGGCCACCCGGGATCCGCGGATCCGGGTGTTGCCCCGGGTGCATGAGGGTCTGGTGGCCAGCCTGCAGGCCGGCCTGCAGGAGTGTCGGGGGGAACTGGTGGCCCGTATGGATGCTGACGACATCGCGCATCCGGACCGACTGGCCCGGCAGGTCCTTTTCCTGGAAACCCACCCCGATATCGCGGTGGTGGGAAGTCGGGTGCGCATCTTTCCAACGCGCACCCGGACCGCTGGGATGGCGCGTTACGAATCCTGGTTGAACTCTTTGCTGGAGCCCGAGACCATGGAGCGGGAGCTCCTGGTCGAAAGCCCCCTGGTGCATCCCTCGGTGGTCTTCCGCCGGGCGGCCATCCAGGCTGTCGGGGGCTATCGCGACAGCCGCGGGCCCGAGGACTATGACCTGTGGCTGCGCCTTCATGAGGGCGGAGCTCGCTTCGGTAAGGTTCCGGAGGTCCTTTTGTTCTGGCGGGATGCTCCCCTCCGGGTGACCCGGACCGATCCTCGCTGTGGGCGGGATCGTTTCCGCGAGTTGAAGCTGGACTTCTTGTTGCGCACGCGGCTGGCCGGCAGCCAACCCTTCATGCTCTGGGGAGCCGGACCCAACGGCAAGACCCTGGCTCGGGAACTGGCGGCCCGTAGCAGGCCGGCCCGGGCTTTCATCGACTCCCATCCCGCTCGCCGCGGGCAGGAGATCGCCGGGTTGCCGGTCCTGGGACCCGAGCAGGTGCCGTCTCCGGGCCGCTTCCTGCTGTTGTCCACCGTGGGCCATCCCCAGGCCCGTGCGCAGATCCGTGCCTACCTTTCTGAGCGGGGGCATCGCGAAGGCCGAGACTTCGTGTGCCTGACCTGATTTCAGGGTTCGGTAGCCGGTTCGGGCCGCGTTTCGGCGACTGAGGGAGGGGCTCCGCTGGCGGTAACCAGGACGACTCCCACTCCGATCAGCAGGGTGCCTGCCCAGCGCAGCGGACTGACGACCTCGCCCAGGAACGGGCCAACCAGGAAGGCGTTGAAGAGGTAGGTCAGGGCCGTCAGGGGAAGGGCAAATGACAGGTCTTCATAAGACAGGACCGTGATCCACAAGAAGAAGAATACGGCGAAGAGGCCGATGGCCATCCAGACCCGCCCCGTGGTAAAGACCTGAATCCCCAGGTCCAGGACCTGCGCCAGGCTTTCGAAGCGGACCTCGCCCAAGGACTTCATGGCCTGGGCCAGCAGGATGTCCCCGAAGGTGCAGGCCGCCATGGCCCAGAGCATGAGGACCAGCGTCTTGATCCGGCGGGACGGGAGCCTCATCGGGCCAGGCGCTCCAGGAACTGGCGCACCCGGCAGCGGATCCCCTCGAACCAGGCCAGCAGGACGATCAACAGTTTCTCGGCCAGGATCAGGCGGGCTCTTTCCCACCAGACATCGGCTCCCAGGCGTTCGATCTTCTCCAGGATGCCGTGGTAGATACCCCGCATGGCCAGCAGGGCCGGGCGGCTAGAGGGGTCGATCCGTGCGGGCAGGTCTTCGGCCAGTTCGTAATAGTGTCGGGCGCGGCCGGCCAGGTGGCGGATCAGGTCTCCGAAGGCCGGTCCCGGCTGGCCAGCCAGCAGGTCTTGAGGTGACATCCCGAATTCAGAAAGGATTTCGGAGGGAAGGTATACCCGGCCCATCGCAGCGTCTTCGGCCACATCCCGCAGGATATTGGTCAACTGAAAGGCGATGCCCAGATGCTCGGCCATCTTCTCGGTCTCCGACCTTCCGTCGAAGCCGAAGATCCGCAGGCAGACCAAGCCTACGGTGGAGGCTACCCGGTAGCAGTATCCGTAGAGGTCCTGGAAGGTTTCGTAGCGGGTTTCATCCAGGTCCATCAGCATCCCGTCGATCAGGTCCGAGAAGTGCTGCGCCGGGATCCCGTAGCGCTGGACAGCGTCCCGGAAGGCTTCCAGGCCCGGCGAAGGAGAGTCGGGCTCGGCGCCATGTACGATCTTGCGCAAGCGCTCCAACCTCTCGCGACGTTCTTCGGCCTGGCCTTCGTCGGAGAGATCGTCGCATTTGCGAAAGAAGGCATATACCGCGCACATGGCGTCCCGTCGGGCAGCGGGCAACATGCGGATGGCATAGTAGAAGTTGCGGGCACGGTCCCTGGTCAGGTGACGACACCACGCGTATGAAGCGACCAGGGAAGTCACGGCGAGGAAATGCCCGCTGGTTCTGGAATGGAAGGGTTGGATTCCAGTGTGATCATGTGTGTGGAGGATACTCGTCTCAGCCACGGGTTCCTGCCCCGGCAGGAATGCCGCCAACCGACGAGAACGCAGCGAATTCATATGTTTTGGGAGGTTTCCCTTCTTCCCCATGCCAGACTCGAACAATAGATGAGCGTCCTGGTCACGGGCGGCAGCGGTTTCTTGGGCAGCCACCTGGTGCGCCTTCTGCTCGAGGAAGGCCAGGAGGTCCGGGTCCTGGTGCGCCCTACCTCTCCGCCCGACAACCTGACCGGTCTGGACGTGGTGTGCATGCCGGGAGACCTGCGCGAGGCCTCCTCCCTGGAACGCGCCGTGCGCGGATGTCAGCAGGTCTATCACTGCGCGGCGGATTATCGGCTGTGGACTCCGGACCCCCAGGAACTGTACCGGGTCAACGTGGACGGGACTGAAAATCTCCTGAAGGCCTGTCGGGAGGAGGGCGTCGAACGCGTGGTCGTGACCTCCTCTGTAGCCGCCGTAGGCATTCCTGAAGACGGCAGCCCGGGTAACGAGGATACCCCGGTCTGCCTCAAGGATATGATCGGACACTACAAACGCTCGAAGTTCCTGGCCGAAGAGGTGGCGATGCACTTCGCCGCCGAAGGGGACCCCATAGTGGTGGTGAATCCCTCTACGCCGGTTGGTCCCGGCGACCTCAAACCCACCGCCACCGGTCGCATCATTACCGATTTCCTCAATGGGAAGATGCCGGCCTATGTTCAGACCGGCCTGAACCTGGTCCCCGTCGAGGACGTGGCTCGAGGGCATCTGCTGGCGGCCCGGCGGGGGAGCCCGGGAAGGCGTTATATCCTGGGGGGCGAGGACATGACCTTGAAGGAGATCCTGGACACTTTGGCGGAAATCACAGGACTGCCGGCCCCCGGGGTCGAGATTCCCTTGTGGCTGGCCAGTTGTATCGCCCATGTGGATAACTTCTTCGAGGCCGGTCTCCTGCGGCGCGAGCCGAGGGTTCCCTTGGAAGGCGTCCGGATGGCCTGCAAGCGGATGTGGTTTGATTGGAGTCGGGCCCGTTCCGAGTTGGGCTATGCTCCAGGGCCGGTCCGCCCGGCCTTGGAGCGCGCCGTGCGCTGGTTCGTAGATCACGGTCACGCCCCGGTGCCTCCGCGCCTGCGCCCGGTCCGCGGGCTGCCCGGGGCCGTGGCCCGATGACTGGAAGCACGCGCCATTCCGGGAGGAGGAGAATAAGATGAGCCTGAATTTGAGCGGCCCGACCCGACCGGTGGGTATGGTCGTGGCGTTGGGCGAGGAGACCCAGGCCATCCTGACCAGCCTGCTGGCCCGCACTCGGGGACACCTGGGGCGCTTCCCCTTCTGGCGCGGGCCGATAGCCCGTCGCGAGGTGGCCTTGGTCCAGTGCGGTCCTGGTCTGGACCGGGCCCGCGAGGCCGCTCAACTGCTGATCGAACGTCAGAACCCCCGGATTATGCTCTCTGTAGGGATGTGCGGGGGACTGGTCCCGGGACAGCAGGTAGGTGACATCCTGGTGGCCTCCAAGATCCTGACCGGCGGGGAGCCCTTCGAGGCCGACCCCCGGGTCCTGGCCGTGACCCAGCGGGTTTCCGTCGAGTTCCATGATATGGGCCGGACCCCCGAGAAGGGTAGTTCCATCAAGGGTTATCGCTGTAGCGAAGCCGTCCTGGTCTCTCGCGACCAAGTGCTGACTACGGCGGCCCGGAAAAAGGCCGAAGCAGCCTCCAGTGGGGCGGATGCGGTGGACATGGAGTCCAGCGCGGTGGTAGGGGTGGCCGAGGAGGCCGGTATCCCCTGGTGCGTCGTTCGGGTTATCTCGGATACCGTGCACGAGGACCTGCCCTTGGACTTCAACCGCTTCATGGACGCCTCCGGGCAACCCCAACGCATCAAGATTTTCATAAAGTCTCTCTTCAACCCGCGCTTGATGATCCGTCTGATGGCCATGGAGAAGACCACCCGGGATATCGGCCGGGTGCTGGTCCGCTTCCTAGAACTCCTCCTGCCCGAAATGGTCCGGGAGAGCTGAAGTGCTCCTGCTCCAGGCGGCCCTGGCCAGCCTGGTGCTGGCGGCCTGTTTCTATCATCTGCTGGCCTGGGCGCTGACCCGTCACTTCGTCCGCACGGAGGCCTTTCGGGATGCTCTCCGCGCCGAATCCGGCGG
>JAAZKF010000193.1 GCA_012799975.1 Burkholderiales bacterium | reverse complement strand
CGTTCTGAGGAGCGGAGCGTAGTTGGAAACTACGTGAGCACCGCAGAGGTGCGCCTGACGACGCAGACGGGCCCGCCTCGACGGCCGAATGCCACGGTAGGCGGCGGATTCAGGATAGGGCATAGGGCTTGACGGCCCGTGCTAAGTTAGGAAGATAGAGGTTCGGATCGAGGGTCGGAGCGGGTCCAACTCCAGTTCACTCAGATCTGGCCAATCTATCGCATCTCGAAGGAGTAAATCGGAGTTGTTCTACCAGGATCGAAACCTCACTTGCGCCGATTGTGGCGCAGAATTTGTCTTCACGGCCGGCGAGCAGGAGTTCCACGCGTCCAAAGGATTTACCAGCGAACCCCGGCGCTGCCCCGGATGCCGCGCAGCCCGCAAGGCGGCCCAGGGCGGAGGACCGCGCGGCGGTTCCTCTGATGCCTTCTCCGGGCGTCCAGCTCGTCAGATGTTCGACGCAGTCTGCGCCGAGTGTGGCAAGGATACCCAGGTCCCCTTCCAACCCACGGGTAGTCGGCCTGTCTATTGCTCCGATTGCTTCCGAGCCAGCGGTGGTGGGCGCTCAGGCGGTGGTTACGGTGGCGGCGGCAGGGGCCGCGACAGCAACGGTGGTGGCGGTGGTTACGGTGGCGGCGGCTACGGCGGTGGCTACGGTGGTGGTGACTACGGTGGCGGCTACGGTGGCGGCTACGGTGGCGGCTACGGTGGTGGTGGCGGCCGCGGTGGTCGCAGCAAGAAAGACCGAGACCGCGACCGTGATCGCGACCGTGATCGCGACCGCTGGTAGTCCCAGGCTCCAGCACGACCTGCTGGGCCTCTGAGAGAAGCCCTGCCATTGGACCCGGGCAGGGCTTCTCTGTTTAATTCGGGCCTGGAGGCAGGAGGACCACCGCCGCCGCCCCCCCCAGTTCCGAGTCCTCCAAGCGCAGGATACCGCCGTGGGCTCGGGCGATGCGCTCGCAGATGGCCAAGCCCAGCCCGCTGCCGCGCTCGCGCGTCGTGAAGCCTGGGCGCAGGGCCCGAGCCCGCAGCTCGGTGGGGATCCCGGGGCCGGAATCCTCGACCCGGAGTTCAAAACCTTCGGATTTGCGTCGGACTACCAGGCGGATCCGCCCCCCTTCATCCAGGGCTTCGACAGCGTTCTCGGCCAGCAGCAGCAGCATCCGGGTCAGCAGATCGGCATCGCCCGGGACTCGAGCCTCCTCTTCTGCAACCAGTTCCACCCGGACATCCGAAGGCCTACGCAGTTCCAGCAGCACCTGCCGGGCTGAGGCGGACAGGGAAGTCTGGTCGAGCTGAGGCTGCAAAGCCCGGGTCAGGAAGACCCGGTCGGAAATCAGCCGGGTGGCCCGGTCGATCTCGGCGTCCAACCGTTCCAGCAAGGGCTCCTGGTCTTCAGGATCAGCGCCGCGAAGCAGGTCCAAGGCCACGCGCAGGTTGGCCAGCGGGCCTCGCAGATCGTGCCCCAGTTGTCGGGCCATCCGGCTCAAGGAGGCGGCGTTCCGCTCGCCGGGATCGGCGACCGGCCCTCCGGCCAGTTCCCACTCTTCCAGGTCTGCCTGACACTCCTGGACCCGCTCGGTCTGCGCCGCCGCCTTCAGGATCCAGGACAGGGTCTGCGCGTGGGCCTCCAAGAGTTCCATCTCGTGGCTGGTGAAGGGGAGCTCTTCCTTCCTGCCGAGGCACAGGACCCCCAGGCCCTCGGGCAGGAGCACGCCGGCCATGGCCTGGAGGTTGGAGGGGAGGAATCCTTCTGCATGCGGGGCGGAGGGCGATAACTGGCAGTTCCTGCCTTTCTGCATGCAGAGGCGGGGGAACCCCTCAGGCAAGCCTCCGCCCGGCGGAACTGCCGCCACCTGAGCCAGTCCTTGGGACAGGACCAGGTGCAGGCTGAGGGTATCGGCCCGCATGACCGGCCGCAATCCAGCGAGGAAATCCTGGATCGAGCTGAGGGCTTGCGGCAGTTCGGTCATGCGGGTCTCCCTGTTGAGGGGTTGTCGATTGGGGCCAGGGGATCCTGGTGATCCACCTCTTCGGGGATCAACCCGCCCTTGCCGGCCTCAGGAACCTCCATCTGACAGCCCTCGGGCAAAGGCAGGCGGTTGAGGACATCGACGAATTCCCGGAGCCTTCCGTAGCGATGCCGGCCGAAGCGGAACTTCAGGCGCGGAAGGTGGGCGATGGGCGGGTCGTCTGCTTCGGGGGGCAGGGCGTCGGTAGCCTCGATTCGGCCGCTGAGCACCAGATCGCTGAACTGGTCGTTGAGCTCTTCCAATTCTTCGGGGAGCAACGGGGCCTCCAGGCGCACCACCAGCTCGTCGCGGACATAGCGCATGGAGTGGAATCGCCGATAGAAATGGGTGATCTCATCGCATGCGGTGTGCAGATCGTCGGTAATCCGGTACAGGCTGAGATCCTCGGGCGAGATCAGCCTTCTCCCCAGCAGGTGTTCGCGGATGTAGGCATCCCAGTCGCTCCAGAACTCGCTGCCCGGAGGGTGCACGAAGACGATCGGGACCAGGTGGGACTTTCCGGTCTGCACCAGGGTCAGGGCCTCGAAGGCCTCGTCATGGGTTCCATAGCCGCCGGGGAACATCACGATGGCGTGGGAATCCTTCAGGAACGCCAATTTCCGCGTGAAGAAGTATTTGAAGTTGATCAGTTTCGGGTCGTCGACGATGGCGGAATTGGCCGTCTGCTCGAAGGGAAGCTTGATATTCAGACCAAAGGACATGTCCCGCCCGGCTCCCTCGTTGCCGGCCTTCATGATCCCCGGGCCGGCGCCAGTCAGCGTCATGAATCCCCGGGCCGCCATCTCGCGACTGAACTCCAGGGCCTGGCGGTATTCGGGGCTCTCTTCGCTGGTCCGGGCAGACCCGAAGATGCTGACCTTGCGGACCCGGTTGTAGGGGCGCAGCACCTTGAATGAGTAGCGCATCTCCTTCAAAGCCGAGTTGATGATCTTCAGGTCCCCGCGTCCGGTCTGGTCGCTGACCAGTTTCAAGGTGGTCTTGACCATATCGCGGATCAGGTTGGCGTGTTGGGGCGGGGCATGCTCTTCGAGGTAGTTGGTAAGGGCGTCGTCGAGCTCGGGGACTCCGGTGAGGTACCTGGTGGCCATGGGGCTCCTTGAGAAGGCTCTGGGCCGGGCCGGTCTGCAGGTTCACGTCCTGACGGGTCCTACGGCGGGGGCGGGTCGGACGGACCTTGGCTGCCGGCGGGGCCCTGCCGAGGTCGGGGAGGTTCGCCTCCGGAAGGCGACTTCAAAGCCTGGCCCCGGAGTCCTTCAGAAACCAGGACCAGAGTCCCGGAGGGCAGGAGTCCCGAACCATTGGAATAATCTTGATCGGTTCCCGATTCGGAAAGGAGCCCGAACATGTCGATTCTCCGCCATGCGGCCATGGCGTTCTGCCTGGTTTCCATGCTGGCCCTTCCCGCCTTTGCCTCGCCGGAACTTCCGGTCCGGCGCTTCGTATTGCCCAACGGCCTGACCGTCCTGTTCCTGCCCCGCTCGCAGGCCCCCGTCTTCACGGGTTATATCCTGGCTCGAGTCGGCAGTGTCAATGAATGGCCTGGAATCACGGGCGGCTCCCATCTGCTCGAGCATCTGATGTTCAAGGGAACCCGCATCCTGGGAACCCTGGACTTCAAAGCCGAGAAGCCGATCCTGGACCGGATCGACCGCCTGGCTTCGCAGATGCGTAACGAGCAGGCGCTCCTGCGCACCGCCTATGGGCAGGGAGACCCCCAGAAGGTGGACTCTCTGCGGTCGCAGATCGCAGAGCTCGAGAAGGGCCTGAAGCACTACGCCGTCTCCGACGAGTTGTGGGGGATCTACCAGCGCCACGGAGGCACCAGACTCAACGCCTCTACCGGTTGGGACTCGACGCAATACCACGTGCAACTGCCCTCCAACCGTTTCCGGTTGTGGGCCTTCCTGGAGGCCGACCGTTTGACTTCTCCGGTCTTCCGCGAATTTTACTCCGAGCGGGACGTGGTCCGCGAGGAGCGTCGCCTGCGAGTCGAGACGAACCCGTCCGGGATGCTCTTCGAACAGTTCATGGCGACACTTCACTCTGGCAGCCCCTACGGGAATCCGATAGTGGGCTGGCCCTCGGACCTCGACACGGTCTCCCGGGAATACATGCTGGCCTATTTTCATCACTACTACGCGCCCTCCAACCTGGTGGCGGTGGTTATCGGGGATCTGGAGGAGGCAGAGGTGCGCCAGGGGATGGCGGAGACCTTCGGCAAGATTCCCCGCCGCCCTGATCCCCGCCCCGTCTTCACCCGGGACGTGCCGCCGACGGGCGAGCGCCGCGTGGAGGTGCTCTCTTCCGCCCGACCCCAGATTTATATCGGCTACCCGGGCCCGCCTCCCGGGCATCCTGATCAGTACGCCCTGAAGATTCTGGCGGGCGTCCTGTCCAAGGGGCGCACCTCGCGCCTGCATCGCAACCTGGTCCAGTCCGGTCTGGTTCAGAGCATGTCAGCGTATATGTATACCCGAGCCCTGGACAACCTCTTCGTGGTCGAGGCAATCCCTCAGGCTCCCCACACGGTGGCCGAGGTGGAGGTCGCCTTCCAGCGGGAGCTCGAGAGTCTGCTGACGGAACCTCCCGCAGCCTGGGAGTTGGAGAAGGTCCGCAAGAATCTGGAAGCCGACTTCGTCCGCTCGCTGAACTACCCGCTGAGCCTGGCCCGAGCCCTGGCCCAGGCGGAAGCCTTTCGGGGCACCTGGCGCAACTATGACGAGCGGGCCCGTTACCAGGTTGTGACTGCGGCCGACGTGCAGCGGGTGGCAGGCGAATACCTGACCCGGGAGAGGCGCACCGTGGCCACCTTGGTCCAGAAGGAGGTCAAGCCATGAGAATCCCGTTCCTGCTTCTCGGGATCGTCCTGGGCCTGATGCTGACGCCGGTTCATGCCGACACGACCCTGCCAACACGCTCGCGAGGTCGTCAGGCGGTAGACAAGATGGTCTTCCCCCCCATGAAGTTCAAGCTCCCGCAGGTGGGGGACGAGGTGCTTCGGCGCGTCCTTTCCAATGGGATGGTGGTCTGGATGGTCCCGGACTCGACGCTGCCCTGGGTCCGGGCGCGCTTAGCGGTCAGGGGCGGAACCCTTCATGAGTCGCTTCCGCAGCACGGCCTGGTGGCACTGACCTCTACCGTCCAGCGCACCGGCGGAACCCGAAACCTCTCCCCGGAAGAGCTGCATCGCAAGCTGGAGCTCGAAGCCATCGAACTCTACTCGGACTTCAGCGCCGAGTTCAGCCTTCTGGAACTGGATTTCCTCTCCGAAGGTCTGGAGACAGGCCTGGAACTGTTGTCCGAGGTGGCCCGTCACCCGCGCTTCGACGCCGCGCAGTTGGAGATCGCCCGTGAGCAGTTCCACGAGGAGTTGCGTCGTCAGAACGACACCCCGAGCCGGATCACCCATAGGGAGTTTCCCTATCTGGTTTTTGGCGAAGACCCCTCCGGCCGTAAGTTGAGCTGGCCGACGCTGCAAACCATCTCCCGGGAGGATCTGCTGGCCTGGCACGCCCGGATCTGGACCCCGGACCGGGCCTTCCTGGCGGTGGCCGGGGACTTCGAGCCAGACGCATTGATGGCCCGACTGGAGAGCGTCTTCGGAGACTGGAAACCCAATGGAGTTGCCTTGCCGGAGGTCCCGAGCCTGGGAACCGAGCCCGCTAACGGGGTCTTCCTGGTCGAACGCCCCCTCAACCAGAGCCATGTCGTGATGGGGCATATGGGCATATCACGCCATGACCCCGACCTGGAGCCCATCGAGGTCATGGACTATATCCTGGGTAGCGGGAGTTTCTCGTCGCGTCTGGTCGAGAGGATCCGCAACCGCGCCGGACTGGCCTACAGCGTCAGCTCGAGGATCGGTATCAAAGATCCACGCCGGGGGAGCTTCCGGATAGCCTTCCAGACCCGGACCGACGCAACCCACCGGGCTATCGACATGGTCCGCACCGAGATCGAGGAGCTTCGCGAGCAACCCGTTTCCGAGGCCGAGCTCCAGCAGGCCCGAGCCTCGCTGCTCAACTCGATGGTCTCCTGGTTCGACAACCCATTCCAGACGGTCTGCCGCTTCATGGACCTGGAACTGCAGGGGAAGCC
This sequence comes from Burkholderiales bacterium, assembly GCA_012799975.1. Classification (GTDB taxonomy): domain Bacteria; phylum Vulcanimicrobiota; class Xenobia; order Xenobiales; family Xenobiaceae; genus Xenobium. The sequence continues at coordinate 1,845 of JAAZKF010000193.1, read as the reverse complement.
TTACGACTACTTCCAGACCCGGATGGACAATCTGCGAGCCATCACCCGGGAAGATGTCCAGCGGGTGGCCCGCCGGGTCCTGCAGCCGGATCGCCTGATCCTCCTGGTGGTGGGCAACTCCGAAGGCTTCGACGCCAGCCTGGAGGACCTCGGCCCGGTGCAGAAGGTGGAACTCCAGACCGTGCCCTGAGGCTCAGTTCACCCAGACGGTCTCGCGGCCCAGCAGTTCCTCCACCTCGTCCATCAGGTGGGGGTCATCCTCGACTCCGAAGGTCTCGGGCAGGTGCAGGACGGTGGTGCCCTGGGGGCTCTCCAGGTGCAGGAAGACCTCCCGGGCTCCCCGGTGGCGCAAAAGGATGTCCCGCAGGCGTGAGAGGGAGTCTCCCTGGAAGAGCTGCACGCGGATGTTCAGGCCCCGGTAGCGGGAGTCCAGGTCGGTGGAAGTGCGGGAATCCGAGACGTTCGAGGCCAGTTTCTCGACCGAGAACATCTCGTCGGCGGTCAGTTTGACCTCCTCAGCCGGGGTCTCTTCGTCCTCCTCCTCGTCCGGGGCCTGACGAGTCTGGCGCACCTCGGTCAGACCTCGAACCACCACTATGGCTCCGTCTGCGCACAAGTGGGAGAACTTCTCGTAGGCCTGGGGGCGCAGGGTCACCTCGGTGGTCCCCGAGAAGTCCTCCAGTTGCAGGAAGGCCATCTGGGTCTTGAAGCGGGTCATGATCTTGCGCACCGAGGTCACCATCCCGGCGACAGCCACGCTGACTCCGCCCCCCAGGGCCCCCAGGTCGGCGATGCGGTGGGTCGAGTAGCGCGTCAGGATCTCGCGGTACTCTGAGAGTGGCGAGTCGGAGAGGTAGATGCCCAGCATCTCCTTCTCCATGTCCAGCAGGACCCGCTTGTCGAACTCCTTCTCGCGCAGTTTGCAGACATCTGCGAAAGTGGTATGGCCCAGGTCGCCTTCGTCGAAGAGACCGAATTGCCCGCTCTGGGCCTCCTTCTGGACCCTCTGACCGTGGTCCAGGCAGCAGTCCATGTTGGCCAGCAGGGTGGCCCGGGTCTCGCCAAAGCCATCCATGGCTCCGGCCTTGATCAGGCCTTCCAGCACCTTCTTGTTGACCTGGCGCAAATCAACCCGGGCGCACAGGTCCGCCAGATCCTGGAAGGGTCCTTCCGTTTCGCGGGCCGCCACCAGGCAATCCACGGCCCCCCGGCCGACATTGCGCACCGCTGCCATGCCCCAGCGGATTCCCGCCGGCACCACTGTGAATTCCGCCATCGATTCGTTGACGTCCGGGCGCAGGACCTCCAGGCCCGACTGCGAGCACTCGGCGATGAAGAACGAGACCTTCTCGATGTTGCTCATGACGCTGGTCAGCAAAGCGGCCATGTACTCCGGGCGGTAGTGCGTCTTGAGCCAGGCCGTCTGGTAGGTGACCACCGCGTAGGCCGCCGAGTGGGACTTGTTGAAGCCGTAGGCCGCGAAGTTCTCCATGGTGACGAAGATGTCGGCGGCCACCTTGGCGTCCACGCCCATCTCAACCGCGCCATCGACGAAGATTTTGCGGTGTTTCTCCATCACCTCCATCTTCTTCTTCCCCATGGCCTTGCGCAGGCTGTCGGCCATCGCCATGGTGTAGCCCGCCAGGACGTTGGCGGTGAGCATTACCTGCTCCTGATAGATGAAGAAACCGTAGGTTTCCTTGAGGATGGGCTCGAGCTTGGGGTGGGGATAGACGATCTCGCCACCTTTGCCGTGGCGCTTGCGGATGAACTCGTCCACCACGCCACCTTTGAGCGGGCCGGGCCGGTACAAGGCCAGGAAGGCCACCACGTCGCTGAAGCGAT
>JAAZKF010000192.1 GCA_012799975.1 Burkholderiales bacterium | reverse complement strand
GCGTGCAAGTTGGACGGGCCCCGACTCTCTTCTCCCAGGTCCGGAAGGCAGTCATCAAATCGAGAAACCTACAGTTTCATCCTCTTGAAGAGGGCTTCGGGGATCGCCTTCAGGACGCCCATGATCAGGCTCCAGAAGCAGGGCACGTAGACGACCTCGTTGCCCCGCTCCATGGCCCGGACTATGCCTCGGGCCACGACTTCCGGCCGGGTCATCAGTCGCCCTCCGGGGAACCCCATGCCGAAGGTCATGGGTGTGTCCACCGGGCCCGGCTTGACCGTGAGGACGCGGATCCCCGTCGCGGCCAGGCGTGCTCTCAAGCCTTGCAGGTAGGCGTGCAGGCCGGCTTTGGCCGAGCCGTAGGTGTAGTTGCTGAAACGTCCCCGATCGCCAGCCACCGATCCCAGGGCGACCAGAATCCCTCCGGTGCCCTGGTCCTCCAACATGGCCGCAGCGTGCGAGAGCACCGAGGCCGGAGCCAGGAAGTTCAGGTCCATGATCTGCCGGGCGTAGGAAAAATCCCGGCGAGCACGCTCCTGGTCCCCCAGGATTCCGAAGGTCACCAGTACGCCGTCCAAGCCGCCCATGCGCTGACGGGCCTCAGCCAGGAAAGCCATGTGCGAAGCCAGGTCCAGGGCCTGGAAGCAGCCTACGCTGACAGGCATGCCACTGCGCACCTCCAGGTCGACGGCGTCGCGGCGGGCCTCTTCCAGATCCCGGGCCCCCAGGTGCAGGATAGCCCCCCGAGCGGCGAGCTCCCGGGCCGTGGCCCGGGCGATCCCGGAGGTGGAGCCGACCAGACAGATCCGCTGGCCGCGGAAGCTTTGAAGGGTGCTCATCGAGAAGGGACCTCCTGGGAGTGCATGGCCAGTCGGATCGATTGGGCCGAACGGAATCGGTCGTGGGGGTCGACCTGCCGCTTGACCTCCAGCCAACGGGGAAACTCGGGGTACATGGCCCGGAAGGTGGCCGGGCTCATCCGGGCGTCCTTGGCCAGGTAGAGCCTTCCCCCGGCCTCCAGAACCCTCCGATCCAGCTCGTCGAGGAACTCGAAGAGGCCCGGGGTCACCGGGAAATCCAGGGTCAGGGTATATCCTTCGAAGGGGAAAGACAGGTTCCCGAACCCCGGCCCGAAGCGCTTCAGGACGCTGAGGAAGGAGGCCAACCCCTGGTGGGCGCAGGCTTCCAGGACGCCGACCAAGGTGGAACGGGCCGTCTCGGTGGGCACCACGAACTGGTATTGGACGAACCCCGACCTCCCGTACATCCGGTTCCATCCGTCCACCAGATCCAGCGGGTAGAAGTAGGGTTCCAGAGCGATCAGGGACTCGCCGGCCTTCCGCTTCTGCAGACTGAAGTAGGTCGAGTTGAAAGCCCGGATCGTGGTGGGATTCAGAAGGCCCCCGGGAGCGTCGAAGGGCACGGTAGCCCGCAGTCCTGTCCGGCGACGCAAGGGATTCCCGGCTTGCGACGAGGGTAGATCAGCGATTCCGGCGTGATCCCCCAACAGCAGGACCCCCCGCCCCAGATTCCTGCCTTCGGCGACGGTATCCAACCAGGCCACCGAATAGGGGACCCGGGTGTCGTGCTCTTCCAGCAAGGCCATCAACGAATCGAGGTCTCCCGCCGGCTTCACCTGCTGGCGGATCATCGCGGTCTGGATAGGCCTGAGGCGCAGTTCGGCCTCGAGGATCACACCGGTCAGGCCCATCCCTCCAATCGTGGCCTGGAAGAGCTCGGGCAGCTCCTGCGCCGAGCACTCCACCTCCTCGCCCGAGGCCAGCAGCAGCCGGATTCGTCCGACGTGCCGGCCCAGGCTTCCGTCGCGGTGATGGTTCTTGCCGTGCACATCGCAAGCCAGGGCCCCGGCCAGGGTGACGTGCCGGGTTCCCGGAGTGACCGGCAGGAACCATCCTCGCGGCAGAAAGAGGTCCAGGATGGCCCGGAAGGTCAGTCCTCCCTCGGCCCGGAGCCAACCGCTGGACGGGTCGAAGGAGACCAACCGGTCCAGCCGTTCGGCGAAAAGGGTGCACCCCTCGGGATTGAAGGCCGGGTCGCCGTAGCTGCGCCCCAACCCCCGGGCCAGAACCGAGGTCCACCGCCCAGAGGCGACGACCTCGCGTACTGCAGAGATCTTCTCGGGACGGGTGGATAGCCCCGAAGCGGTCGGGTAACGCCCCCAGCCTTCCAATTTCCTGGTCTCGGCTAGAAGGCCATCCTGGATACCGGTCATCTCAATCGCTCCAGACTTCAGCAAGAATACAAGACGAGAATCACAGTCAGCCCCCAGAGGCTGATATTCACCAGCAACGGAGGGTCGTTGAGAAGCGTGTTCTCGGGAGAGCCTCCGGCCCCTCCGGCTCCAGCGCCCTTCATGTGGATCAGGTACAGATACCGAAATACACCATACAACACAAAGGGAACCGTGAAGACCAGATTCCCGGTACTGAACTTGGCGACGGTCTCGGGATCCACCGTATACAACGTGTAAGAAAGGACCGTAGCCGCCGTAGCCACGGAGATCAACTGATCCAGGAGGCCGACACTGTACTCCGCCAGCACCTCGCGATGAGAGGTGGCCTCCTCCCCCGCCAGGGTCAACTCGTGACGTCTCTTGGCCAACCCCAGGAAGAGCGAGACCATGAGCGTGCACACCACCAGCCAACGCGAGACTTCAACCTGGATGACCAGCGCTCCGGCCAGGACCCGGAGGACGAAACCGATGGCCACACAGAAAACGTCCAGGATCACGATCCGCTTGAGGAAAAGGCTATAGAGGATCTGGACCCCCAGGTAGACCAGGATCACCATCAGGAAGGGAAGACCCAGAAGGTAGCCCAGTCCCAAGGTCAAGACCAGCAGTACCGCCAGGGCCCAGCGGGCCACGCCTGGCGACAGGCGACCCGAGGCCAGTGGGCGCAACCTCTTCAGGGGGTGCAGACGGTCGTTCTGCAGGTCCACCAGGTCGTTGAACAGATAGATGCAGCCGCTGGCCATGCAGAAGACGGCGAAGGCCCCCAGAACCTGCAAGACCTGGACCTTATCGAGCAGGTGCTGGGAGAAGACCAACCCTGCGAAGACGAAGAGGTTTTTGGTCCACTGACGCGGTCGCAAGGCCCGAAAAAGCTCAGTGAAAAGCCTCACGAAAAGACAGGCTTTCCTGAGTGGTCCCCTCCTGAAAGGGTCACTGCGCCTCCTCCCCCAGGACCTGGGAGAGGAACAGACACAGCAGACCGTGCCCCACCAGCCAGAGGCGGCTGAGGAAGGCGGGAATGTATTGAACCTGGACAGACCCGACCAGGGCCTCGAAGAGGAAGTGCCCGGCGAAGCCAGCGGCCAGACCCGCGACCAGGGCCCGCAGGAAGGGGCGCTCGATCACCAGCATCGACGCCGCCATGGGAATCAGACAACTGTAGAAGAGCGGATTTGCGTGGGCTGCCGCCCCCAGAAGCGGAATGTCCCAGGCAGGAATCCCCAGGGTCAGGAAGGGGCTGAAGGCAACGTCCCGGGGCATCAGGAGGGGGAGGAAGAAGGCCCCCGACGAGCCCAGCAGGAGGCCTGGCCACATGAACTGAGCCTGCAGCCAACGCCCCCGGCGGGCCAGGGCAGCCAGGGCCAGAAGGCCCGCCATTCCCGCCAGGACCAGGCGACCGGCGCCGTACACGAAGCCAGCACGCCAGGTGGCCCGCTCGACATCCAACACTCCTGCGCCAAACCCCCTGGCCTTCCCGTCAGCCCCCTTGGAACGGGCCGTCGCCTTGAGCAAGGCGCGGGCTGCGTTAGGGCTGGTCACCCCCTGGGAAGCCAGCAATGCTCCTGCCCCGGCCACGTGGGGTGCCGCCATCGAGGTCCCTTGGAAGAAGAGATAGTCCTCCTTCTCGGGCTTGCCGACCAGGATGGTGTTCTGCAGGACCCCGTCCGGCTTGCCGTCCCCGTTGCGGTCCGCGCGGGTGTCTCCGCCGGGTGCCGCCAGGTCGATGTCGGGGCCGTGGTTGGTGTAGAAGGTCAACTCCTCCTGGAAATCCAGAGCCGAGACGCTCAGGCTCTCGGGAAAGGCCGCGGGGTAGGAGGGCCGAGGCCGGCTCTCGTTGCCCGCAGCAGCCACCACCAGGGTCCCCCGCCGGTTGGCGTAACGGACCGCGTCGCCCAGGACGCTGGAAGGGACCGGGCCACCCAGGCTCAGGTTGATCACGTTGGCCCCACGGTCGGCCGCAAACCGGATGCCGTCGGCGATATCGGCCAGCGAACCGAAGCCCCGGGCCGAGAGCACCTTGATCGGCATGATCGCCGCATCGAAGGCCACCCCCGCTACGCCTTTGCCGTTGTGGGTGGTCTGGGCCACGGTCCCGGCCACGTGGGTGCCATGCGCGTGGTCATCCAGCGCGTAGTGGTTGCGGTTCACGAAGTCGTAGCCCGGGACGAAGCGGGTCCCTTCCAGGTCTTCCACCCGGTGGAAGCGCTCGTGGTCGGTCCAGGCGACCCCGGTGTCGATCACCGCCACCACGGCGTGGCGACCGGTGCTCCAGGGCCAGGCCTGGCGGACCCGGATCTGCTCCATATGCCACTGGTACTTATAAAGCGGATCATCCGGGAAACGGGAGGTTTCGAGGCTTACCGGGGGCATCTGCATGCTTTGGAAGAGATAATCCGGCTCGGCGGCCTGCACCTCGGGGTCGGCGAGGAGGCTCTCCAACACCGAGGCCATCCGGGCTTCCGGAACCCGAGCCACGGTCAGGGCACCTGCCAGCGAGTAGGGAGAGTTATAGCGCAATTCCAGGCCGTGGCGTTCTCCGACGGCGGCTACCTGCCCAGGCGTCAACCCATCCACCAGGTCGACGACCAACACGCCCTCCAGGCGGGGCGGTCCCTCTGGCAAGGGCCCGGGGCCATCCGGATCGGCGCAGGTTATCGGCCCGTCCATACCCACCTTCACCATATCCTGGGGGGCCGTCGGCTCGGGGGCCAGGCCTCCGAGTCCGGTCAACAGGGCCAGCCCGGCCAGGGCGGTTCCCAGACGTATGATCAAGCGGTGGTGCTTCATGGAACCGGCGCAACCTCCTGTACAGCCCGACAAAGGGCTCATTCCCACGAAACTTCGCCGGGCGTACCGGGGGTGCCTGCCGATTCGTCGGCTCAGGCGGACGGGCGCTCATAGCGCGGAACCAGGCGCGCCAGAAGCTCCAGACAGCGTTCATCCTGCGAGTGCGCGGCCGCCTGGCGCAGGTCTTCCAGTTCGGGGCCTGGCCACTCCGGCGGCGGAGCGGGCGAGATGACCCGGGTGATCTTGGGGAACCGGGTGGACTCGGTCTCCTCCCCGGTGTTGACCAGCTCTTCGTACAACTTCTCGCCGGGGCGGACCCCCGTGACCAGGATCGGTATGTCCAGGTCGGGCTCGTAGCCGGAGAGCCGGATCATGTTCCGGGCCAGGTCCATGATCTTGACGGGACTCCCCATATCCAGGATGTAGATCTCCCCGCCCTGGGCCAGGGCTCCGGCCTGGATGACCAGGCTGACCGCCTCGGGGATGGTCATGAAGTAGCGCGTCATGTCCGCGTCGGTGACCGTGACGGGTCCCCCGGCAGCGATCTGGCGACGGAAGGTGGGGATCACCGAGCCCCTTGAACCCAGGACATTCCCGAAGCGGACGGCGGCGAAGCCCGGGGCTGCCCGGCGGGCCAGCAAAAGCTCGACCATCCTCTTGCTGGCCCCCATCACGCTGGACGGGTTGACCGCCTTGTCGGTCGAAATCGAGATGAACTTCTCGACCTGATGGCGCTCGGCCAGTTCCATCAAAAGAGCCGTCCCGAAGATGTTGTTGGAGACCGCCTCGGAAGGGTTGGCTTCCATCAGGGGCACGTGCTTGTGGGCGGCGGCGTGGAAGACCACCTGAGGCTGGTGGCGACGGAAGAGCTCTTCCAGACGGCCCCGGTCGCGGGTGTCGGCGATGAAGGGAATGACCGGTTCTCCGCGCAGTTCCAGGGCGATCTCGTAGATACTGTTCTCGCCGCGCCCCATCATGATCACCGATTCGGCGCCCAGGTGCACCACCTGTCGGCAGATCTCCGAACCGATCGAGCCTCCTGCCCCAGTCACCAGGATCCGACGAGCTCGAAGGTATTCGCCCACACTGGCCAGCTCGACCCGAACGGGGTCTCGCTCCAGCAGGTCCTCGATCTGCACCTCGCGGATGCTGTTCACCGTCACGTGCCCCCCGGCCACGTCGCTCAGGCTGGGGACCAGGCGCAACTGCAGCTCCGTGGAAGCACAGGCCCCCACCACCGTGCGCACCACAGCCGGGTCGGACTGGGCCAGGATGACCTCCGAGACCTGATAGTCCCGCGCGATATCGGCCACCTGGTCCGGTGTTCCCAGGACAGGTACCCCATGGATCCGAATCCGCCGGCGGTCGGGATCGCCATCCAAGAAGCCCACGGGGTCCAGACCCGTCCGCTGGCGGATCAACTCACGCACTACGGCCTCACCCGCGTCGTTGGCGCCTACCACCAACACGCGCCGATAGGTGTCGCCGCGCTGCACCCTCCGGTGGCTGGAGATGCGCAGGGCGAAGCGCAGTCCCCCGCACAGCGAAAGCCATAGGAAGGCGGCGATGACCGGCCCGGTGCGTGGAAAGAACGAGCCGCCGGCCAACAGAATCAAGACCCCGATGGGTACCACCACAGCCGTGACGGCCCAGACCATGGCTAGGAGCTCGTAGATGCCGGCATAGCGCCAGACCTTCTCATACAGGCCGAACAAGAAGAAGGCCACCACCGTCAGGCCAGAAGCCATACCGTAGAACCACAGGTGGTTGGGGGTCAAGAAACGCCCCATCGCCGCCTGGTCGAAATCCAGCCTCAAACCCAGGGCCAACAGGAGGCCGGCCATGAGCAGCAGGAAATCGACGACGGCCAGGGCCAGTTTGAAGCGCAGTCTCAACCAGACACCTTCACGTCCGCAACCCGGGCGTGAATCCTCCGGAGGGCCCAGGCCACCCGGCGCACCTCCTCCAGATCCATGTGCGAGGCGATGGGCAGGCACAGGACCTGGCGACTCAGACGCTCGGTATGGGGAAGATGGACCTGGGGCAGGTCGGCATAAGCCGTCTGCTCATGCCCGGCCGGGAAGAAGTAGGCGCGAGTGGGAATCCCTTCGGCCTGCAGGGCCCGTCCCAGATGGTCGCGGTCGATTCCGAAGGCCTCCGGGTCGACCAGGATGGGGAAATCCTTGTAGGAGGAACGAACGCCCTCCCGGATCTTCTGGAACCTGATCCCGGGCAGACCACCCAGCTCCGCATGGTAGACCTCGGCCACCCGGTTGCGATGCGCCGCGTAGGAGTCCAGGTTTTCCACCCCGGCCAGTCCCAGCAAGGCGTGCAACTCGGACATACGGGCGTTGAGACCGGCGAACTCGCAATCATAACTCCCCGGATTGCCGTAGTCCCGCCCCGAGCGGACCCAGGTAGCCACCCGCTCTTCCCGGGTAGCCACCAGGCCTCCCTCGGCGGCGGGCAACAGTTTGGTCGGCGACAACGAGAAGACTTCAAAGCTGCCCCACCCCCCCAAAGGCTTGTCGTGCAACAGGGTGCCCAGGCCATGGGCTGAATCCGAGAACAAGGCCAGCCCCTTCGCCGCACACAGGGCTTCCAGGGCCGGCCAGTCGGGAGGGTTCCCGAAGAGGCTGACGGCCATGACACCCACGGTGCGCGGAGTCAAGGCGGCCCGCACGGCCTCTACATCCACCGTCAGGGTATCGGGCTCACAGTCCACGAAGACGGGCTTCAGATGGCACCAGCGCAAGGCGTGGAAGGTGGCCATGAAACTGTAGGAGGGGACTATCACCTCTCCTTCCAGGCCCAGGGACTGAACTCCCAGCATCAGGCCCGAAGTACAGCTGGAGACGGCCACCACGTGGGGCACCTGGAGATACTCCTCCATGCGGGCCTCGAAACGGCGCTGATGCGGCCCCTTGGTCAGATTTCCGCTGCGGTACATGGCCTCAAACTGGGGGGCCAGGGTCTCCCAGGGCGGAAGGGTGGGACGCGTGAAAGGCACCCCCTCGGGGAAGGCCGGAGAACCGCCCAGAATGGCAGGAAGGTCGGTCATGATCGCTCCTCGTATGGATTGGAATGGCCCTTTCCCCCAGCTTGTCGCGTCCAGCCCTCGCCGTAGACCGAGCCGGCATCGAGCAGGATGCCGAAAGTCCGGGCAATCAGGACCAGATCCAACCAAAAGGTATAATGGTCGATGTAGTGGATGTCCAACTCGATACGTTCCGGCCAGGTCAAGCGATTCCGACCCGAGACCTGGGCCAGGCCCGTCAGGCCGGGGCGCACTTCCAGACGCCGGCGTTGGTGCGGGGTGTAGGTCTCCACCTGGTAGGCCAGCGTGGGCCGGGGACCGACCACGCTCATCTCGCCTCGCATGATGTTGAAGAGCTGGGGCAATTCGTCCAGCGACCAGCGCCGCAGGAAGTGTCCGGTTCGGGTTATCCGGGGGTCTCTCTCCTCAATCTCGTAGCCCGCCCCGATCCTCTCGGCGTTCCGGACCATGGTCCGGAACTTGAAGAAGGGGAAGAGACGCCCCCCCCGCCCGACCCGCGTCTGGACGTACAGCACCGGACGGCCATCATCGAGATAGACCGCCAAGGCACACAGGACCAGGATGGGCCATAAGACCAGCAGACTTATCGTTGCCCATAACAGATCGAAGGCCCGCTTGACCGGGCCGTTGGGGTCGCATAGTCCGGACATGGAACGCTCCCTCGGAAAGTCCTGGGGACCGGGTGGAGGTTTCTGCAGGAGGCCTGGCGTTCCTCCGACCCGGGCGGAACTGAAGTTCACAAGGGGCTTACACACCGATTCGACCTGCGGTGCTAGCCTGAAGGGGTGGAGATCTGTCCTGGTCCGACTGCACCTCCCTCCCGGCCAACCACACCGCCGGCCCGAAGCGTCCTGCCACACCGACCTGGCCGGGACCGCCGCCGAACGTTGGCGGACCTCGCGGCCAGTCTGGCGAGATGAGTCTGCGCCTCCGGCTGGCCCTGTGGGTCGGCGGCATCTCGCTGGTGATCCAGGTCCTGGTCATGCTGGTCAGCCTGCACGCGATCCGAGCCGTGGCCATCGAAAGCGCCCAGGCCGAGATGCAGAGACTGGTCCAACTCGGCCCCCAGGCCTTCAGCCGCGGGACCCCGGGGATGCCTGGCGCTGAAGCCTTCGTGCTGTCGAGCTCCGGTGAGATCCTGGACTCGCCAGGCCCCCAGCACCTGCCCGACCTGCGCACCGCCCTGACCTTGAACCTGGTGACTCCCGGCATGAGAGGAATGGCCGTCCTTCCAGGCGACGACCCGGTCTGGTTTGCCCTGCAACCGATCGGCCCCGAGGGCCAGACAGTGGGTCTGATGGAGCGCGAGTCCCAGATCATGCAGAAGCTGAACGTGGTCCGTGAGGAAATCCTCGTCGCCGGGTTGGTGGGCTCGCTGGGTCTGCTGGTCCTGGTCTGGGTCATCGCGGGGGGTGTCACCAGACCGTTGTTGGAACTGGCCGAGGCAGCCCGACACGTCGCCCGCGGAAAATTGGACACCCCGGTCCCGGAAGTCCCCCAACGCGACGAGGTCCACACCCTGGCCGTGGCCTTCACGCGCATGCAGCAGGACCTGAAGGAATACCTGCACGAACTGCAGTACACCACCGCCTTGAAAGAGCGCATGGAAGGCGAATTTGCCATCGGCAGCGAGATCCAGCGCACCTTCCTGCCTGCGCTCCCCGCCGCCAGGGAAGTCAGCCTCATGGACTCTCGGATCATCCTGGCGACCCGCTTCCGGCCAGCTCGGCACCTGTCGGGAGACCTGTACGACATCTTCCCGCTCTCCCGGAATCGCCTGGCCCTGGTGATCGGAGACGTCGCCGGCAAAGGACTTCCGGCAGCCCTGCTGATGGTGGTTACCCGCACCCTGGTGCGGGCTGCGGCGCGCGACAACACCAGCCCCGCCGCCTCGCTGTCCCGAGTCAACCGACTGCTCTGCGACGAGAACCGGAGAGAGTTCTTCGTCACCCTGCAACTGCTCTACCTGGACCTGGATCGCGGGAAGCTGGTCTGGGCCAACGCGGGCCACCCTCCCCCGGTCCTGGTCTCGACGGAAGGCCTCTGCTCTTCGCTGAAGCTTCCCAGCGGAATCGTCCTGGGAGTACATCCGGACGGCACATACACCGAGGAGGAGGTCCCGCTGGCCGCCGGAGAGACGTTGATCCTCTTCAGCGACGGCCTTTCGGAGGCCCGCAATCCCAGAAACGAGCTCTTCGGAGAGGAGCGCCTTGCCCGGGCCGCACACCGGCTTGCCGGGGAAAGCGTCGAGTCCATGGTGACCGGAGTCCTGGATGACATGAAGGCCTT
>JAAZKF010000191.1 GCA_012799975.1 Burkholderiales bacterium | reverse complement strand
TGATCTTCCTCCTGCTGCTGAACGAGGGACCTGCCCGGGCTGGCCAGCCCACCTCGCTGGCACCATCCCCGGCGTCCTGACCTGGTTCATCGGAAGGAATATTGTTTGTAGCAGAAAATCGAAGAAGAACCAGGGTAGAAGGAATCGATTCCATGGAACAAGAGCACCGCGCTCAGGCCCGAAAGGCCCGGATGGAAAGCCTCCTGGCCACAGCTCTGCAGGAAAACGAACTTCACGAACAGAGACGCAAAAAAGAGATGCACCAGATCCACAATCTGGTGGCTCAGCAGGATACCTTGAGCTGTGCCCTGGCCTTGGCCATCACCGCGGCCTTCATCCTGGCTCTCATCAGCCTCCCGCAGATGCTGGTCGGAGAACTCTCGCAAGCGGAGAGCCTGCTGATCCTGTCGGGGGTGGGAGCTACCTCCCTCCTGTGGCTGCTGCTGCGCAGCATGCGGAAATGAAAAGCTCCTGGCCTACCGGGCTCAGCGGCCCTTCTTGCGAGGTTTCGGGGCAGCCGGAACGCTCCTCTTCCTTCCGGTGACCTGACCCGGCCTCGCGCCCTGGTCCGGCTTTCCCCCGCCGAAGGCGGAATTCCGCCCTGTATGCTCTTCGCGGTGCAGAACACGGCCCTGACGGGCGAGCCGCTCGCCCCTCCAGTCACGGCCAGGACTCGCCGCCTTGCGCTCGAGGGTTTCAGAAGCCACCTGCTCGGCCCAGTGGACCTCATCAGGGGTGAGTTCGCGAAGCTGTCCCGGAGCCATCTCGGCCAGGTCGACCGGGCCCAGGCCCCATTGCAGAAGACGTAAGGTCGGATGGCCCACGGCAGCGGTCAGGCGACGGACGTGCCGGGACCATCCCTCAAAGACGCGAAGTTCCAGCCAGCGGGTCGGGGTTTTCAGGCGGTGCCGGATGGGAACCGGCCGAGCGGGGAGATCCGGCTCGGGGATCGCGCGCACCTCCAAGGGCAGGGCAGACCGGGTTCTCAGGTCTGGACCGTGACGAAGGGATTCCAAGGCCTCGGGCGTAGGGGCACCATCGACCTGGGCCAGCCAGAGCCGGGGTTCCAACGAAGCGGAGCGGGCCAGGCTCCTGCAGAGCCCGGGATCGTCCGTCAGAAGCAACAAGCCTTCCGTCTCGGCATCCATGCGTCCCACGGGGAAGAGGCCGGGAAGCGGGACATGGCAATCCAGGGTGGGGCGCGACTCGTCCGAGCCGAATCGGGCCAGGACCCCGAAGGGCTTCCACAGGACGTAGTAGCGCAGGCGCACAGGCCCGGGAAGGGGAAGCCCAGGGAGGGGAGTGGTGCGAAGTCGCGGGACACGAAGGGGCATAAGGAGGGGCCTCCGGCCTAGGGAACGAGAAATGGTGAGGTACAGAACTCAGCCCGGGAACAAGCCCGGGCTGAGTACAGGCCAGCAGTCCGAGGGTTACTCGGCCGCAGCAGCGGCGCCCACCTCGCGGGAGGCCTCGGCATAGGTTTGGGAAGCAACTCCCAGGGCCTCATCATCCCAGCCCGCAGCCAGGTCGCGCAGGCGTTCGGCGAAAACCGGGACGGGGTCTATACCCTGCGAAGCCGCCCAATCGACGACCGCCGTGCGCATCTCGGCTACCACGGCCT
>JAAZKF010000190.1 GCA_012799975.1 Burkholderiales bacterium | reverse complement strand
TGATCTTCCTCCTGCTGCTGAACGAGGGACCTGCCCGGGCTGGCCAGCCCACCTCGCTGGCACCATCCCCGGCGTCCTGACCTGGTTCATCGGAAGGAATATTGTTTGTAGCAGAAAATCGAAGAAGGACCAGGGTAGAAGGAATCGATTCCATGGAACAAGAGCACCGCGCTCAGGCCCGAAAGGCCCGGATGGAAAACCTCCTGGCCACAGCTCTGCAGGAAAACGAACTTCACGAACAGAGACGCAAAAAAGAGATGCACCAGATCCACAATCTGGTGGCTCAGCAAGATACCCTGAGCTGTGCCCTGGCCTTGGCCATCACCGCGGCCTTCATCCTGGCCCTCATCAGCCTCCCGCAGATGCTGGTCGGAGAGCTCTCGCAAGCGGAGAGCCTGCTGATCCTATCGGGGGTGGGGGCTTCCTCCCTCCTGTGGCTGCTGCTGAGCAGAATGCAGAAATGAAAATCTCCTGGTCTGCCGGGCTCAGCGGCCCTTCTTGCGAGGGTTCGGGACAGCCGGAGTGTTCCTCTTCCTTCCGGTGACCTGACCCCGCCTCGCGCCCTGGTCCGGCTTACCCCCGCCAGAAGCGGGATTCCGGTCTGTACGCTCGTCGCGGTACAAAACACGACCCTGACGGGCGAGTCGCTCGCCCGTCCAGTCACGGCCCGGCCTCGCCGCCCTGCGCTCGGGGGCTTCGGAAGCCAACTGCTCGGCCCAGTGGGTCTCATCAGGGGTGAGTTCGCGAAGCTGTCCCGGAGCCATCCCGGCCAGGTCGACAGGGCCCAGGCCCCATTGCAGAAGACGCAAGGTCGGATGGCCCACGGCAGCGGTCAGGCGACGGACGTGCCGGGACCATCCCTCAAAGACGCGAAGTTCCAGCCAGCGGGTCGGGGTTTTCAGACGATGCCGGATGGAAACCGGCCGAGAGGGGAGATCCGGCTCGGGGATCGCGCGTACCTCCAGGGGCAGGGCAGATCGGGTACTCAGGCTTGGACCGTGACGAAGGGATTCCAAGGCCTCGGGCGTGGGAGCACCATCGACCTGGGCCAGCCAGAGCCGGGGTTCCAGCGAAGAGGAGCGGGCCAGGCTCCTGCAGAGTCCGGGATCGTCCGTCAGAAGCAACAGGCCTTCCGTATCGGCATCCATGCGCCCCACGGGGAAGAGGCCGGGAAGCGGGGCATGGCAATCCAGGGTAGGGCGCAACGCGTCCGAGCCGAATCGGGCCAGGACCCCGAATGGCTTCCACAGGACGTAGTAGCGCAAGCGCACAGGCCCGGGAAGGGGAAGCGCAGGGAGGGGAGTGGTGCGAAGTCGCGGGACACGAGGGGGCATAGGGAGGGGCCTCCAGTTCCGAGAGCGAGAAACGGTGACGTACAGAACTCAGCCCGGGAACATGCCCGGGCTGAATACAGGCCAGCAGTCCGAGGGCTACTCGGCCGCGGCGGCGGCGCCCACCTCGCGGGAGGCCTCGGCATAGGTTTGGGAAGCAACCCCCAGGGCCTCATCATCCCAGCCCGCAGCCAGGTCGCGCAGGCGTTCGGCGAAAACCGGGACGGGGTCTATACCCTGCGAAGCCGCCCAATCGACGACCGCCGTGCGCATCTCGGCTACCACGGCCT
>JAAZKF010000189.1 GCA_012799975.1 Burkholderiales bacterium | reverse complement strand
AGATGAAGAAGCCATTATAGCACGAGCCGATGTCCAGGGAATGAGCCGCCACGCACATGTTCTGGACCACGTTGGCGCAGTCCACCTCGGCGTAGAGCGAGCCATCGCCCGAAACGATGACCAGGGCCGGGGCGTGGTAGAAGCAGTGGAAGTCGGGGTTGTCGGCGAACTTCAGGACTTCTTCGACACCGGACTCGCGCATCCCCAACCGGGTGGCCTCGGCGATCTCATCCAGAAGAGCCTCCTGCTGGATGACCAGGATGTGCCAGGGCTCACGGGCCCTGGCCGTGGCGGCATGCTGGCCACACAGCACGATGGTCTGCAGCTCCTCGCGAGAAAGAGAGCGGGACTGGAAACTGCGACAGGAACGCCGATTGAGCAGGGCGTCCACCACAGGGTTGTCGATTGGCGCCTGGACCACGGTCTCGGAGATGCTCATCAGGTTTTTCCTTTCATCCGTTCAGCGAACCTTTCAAGGCGGTTCGGGCGAGTCGGCCCTGGTCCTCCAGATGCTCCCCGGTAGGGTTCGCTGGAGACCCACCCCGAACAGGAGAGGCCTGCGGTTTTCTCCCTTCAAAGAGTTCCCTGGTGTCGTATGAGCACCTGAACTCCACCCTGTAGACCCCCGCCGGCTTCACGCGTCGGTGAGATGTGGGTGGCGAAAGGAGCCGGGGGGAGGAGGTGGGAAAGAGGTCGCAACACCCCGACGAGAGGGCGCCGTGGACAAACCCGAACTCGACATCGAAAGCCTATTCTTCAGCGTCTGCATGCTCAGCCTCTTCCTGCTTATCGGCAAGCTGATGCGCGTCAAGATCCGGCTCTTCCAGACCCTTTTCCTGCCCTCGTCGATCATAGCGGGCTTCGTGGCCCTGGCCGTCGGACCGTTCATGCTGGGGGCCCTGACCCAGAAGCACCTGGGTTTTACGATAATCCCGGACTGGATGTTCCAGCAGTGGTCCCGTCTGCCGGGAATCCTGATCAACATCGTCTTCGCCTCGCTCTTCCTGGGGGTGGCCATCCCCAGGCCCAGAGAGCTCTGGAGCGTGGGAGGCCCGCAGTTGTGCTTCGGAGTGGTCTTCGGGATGGGTCAGTACCTAGTGGGCCTGGTAGTGACCATGCTGATTCTGGCTCCTCTCTTCGGGACCCCCGCGATCTTCGCCACCATCCTCGAGGTCGGATTCTCGGGAGGTCACGGGACGGCCGCCGGCATGGCCGAGACCTTCGACAAGATGGGCTTCCCTGCCGGGGGTGCCCTGGGCCAGATGTCGGCCACCGTCGGGATCCTCGTCGCGGTGGTCTTCGGCATCATCCTGGTGAATATCGCGATCAAGAAGGGCTATTGCGCCTGCCTCAACGAGGAGAAGGGCATCCCGACCTACAAGCGGACCGGGTTGATCCCTGAACCCCAGGAGCGCTTCTCGATCGCCACCGCCACCGTGGCCACCGAGGCCATCGAGCCCCTGACCTTCCACTTCGGCATCATCGGAATCGCCGTTATCCTCGGCTACGGCATGCTGGCCGTTGTCAAGGGAATACATCCGGTCCTGCAAGCCTTCCCCCTCTTCCCCCTGGCCATGATCGGGGGGATCCTGGTCCAGGGAGCCTCGATGGCTTTCAAAGTGGACCACTACTACGACCGCGACACCTTCGACCGGATCCTGGGCATCTCGCTGGACATGTTGGTGATTTCGGCCATCGCCACCATCCGCATGAACCTCTTCTACGAGAACCTGGGGCCCTTCCTGATCCTCATGGCCGCCGGGGTGCTCTGGGCCATCTTCTGCACGGTGGTGGTCGCGCCACGGATGTTCCCCGAGTTCTGGTTCGAGCGGGGGATCACCGAGTTCGGCATGCAGACCGGCGTCACAGCCATGGGCCTGCTTCTTCTGCGCATCGTCGATCCTCTCTACCGCACCGGCACGGCCACGGCCTTCGGCTTCAAACAGATGATCTACGAGCCCTTCCTGGGTGGAGGGTTGATCACCGCCCTGGCTCCCATCCTGATCGTCACCGTTTGGGGACCCTGGCCGACCGCGCTGGTCAGTGCCCTGATCATGGCGATTTTCTTCCTGATCGCCTGGTTCAGCGGGTGGGTTCGCCTCAAACCCCGATTGAAATATGAAGGCTGAAGTCTGACCTTCCCCTGGACCGTCAGCGCAGTCTCGTTCTCAAACCTTGATCCCCCGCCGTCGGACTCTTTGAGAGAACTGTGCTTGATGAACCAGGGGGAAAAAGGCCTTGACAATTCACGGGGATATCCATAGAATCGTTTGCACGTCCTGGAACAGCCAAGCGGGCGACCGCCCTCGTCCGTGGTTACCTCCGACCGGATGGGGTCGCTGTGAACCTCGGCAGTTCCTGGAAGCAAGGCCACGTTGACCAGAAATAGAAAAGATCGACCGAGGACCTGAGAGCCTGAGCGCCGGACCCCTACGTCGGGCGCAGGCTTTTGCATTTTTCAGGCCGACCCCCGACCGGGGATCTCGGCCACGGACGCGCATGAGCGTAAGAGGAGGACCTTCTCCAATGTCGTTTCTCCGGCATATGAACGAAGCCACCGGGCGTATCTCCTTCCAGAAGGTGCCGCCGGTCATGGAGCTTCCCAATCTGATCGAGCTCCAGCGTTCATCCTACGAGCGTTTTCTCGAAGAGGGAATGCGAGAGACCTTCCAGGACATCTCCCCGATCGAAGATTTCACGGGGAACCTGGTGCTGCAGTTCCTGGACCATTCCCTGGATGCTCCGACCTACTCGGTGGACGAGTGCCGGGATCGCGACGCGACCTACGCCCGTCCCCTCAAGGTCAAGGTCTGCTTGATCACCAAGGAGGGGGGCGAGATCAAGGAGGTCAAGGAACAGGAAATCTTCATGGGAGATTTCCCCACGATGACCGAGAAGGGCACCTTCGTGATCAACGGGGCCGAGCGGGTCATCGTCAGCCAGCTCGTGCGCTCTCCGGGCATCTACTACCAGGACCACATCGACCAGAACACCGGGCGCAAGACCTGGACGGCCGTGATCATCCCCAACCGCGGGGCCTGGCTGGAGTTCGAGACCGATACCTCGGACATGATCAACGTCCGCATCGACAAGGCTCGCAAGATCCCGGCGACGGTGTTGATCCGCGCCCTGGGCTACGAAACCGATGAGGAAATCCGCGACCTCTTCGACTCCGACCCGATGTTGGAGCCGACCCTGGAGAAGGATACCTTCAAGACGACTGAAGAAGCGCTGATCGAGATCTACCGCAAACAGCGCCCCGGCGACCCGCCTTCGGTGGAGAGCGCCCGTCAATTGCTCAACAACCTCTTCTTCGAGTCCAAGCGCTATGATCTGGCCCGGGTAGGCAGCTACCGCCTGGCCCGCAAGCTGGGCCGTAAAATCGTCTGCTCGAATTGCGGCACGCTGCAGATGCCCGGCGTGACCGAATGCACCGATTGCGAGACGCGTATCGCCTATCCGACGATCCTGACCAAGGAGGGCATCGTTGGAGCGATCCGCTACATGGTGGCCCTGATGAAGGCGGACCGTTTCGAGCGGACCGATGATGACTCGTTCCTGGCCGAGGGCCTGAAGCTGGTGTCCGACCGTGGCATGCTGTGGCTAGGGGCGAGGGGGCCCGAGTCCTTCGAGATTCCGGTCAATGCGGACGACATCGACCACCTGGGCAATCGCCGCATCCGCGGTGTCGGCGAACTGTTGCAGAACCAGTTCCGGGTCGGCCTGTTGCGCCTGGAGCGGGTGGTTCGCGAGCGCATGACGGTGCAGGATGTCGAGACCGTCACCCCCCAGGTGCTGATCAACATCCGACCCGTTGTGGCTGCCATCAAAGAATTCTTCGGCTCTTCGCAGCTCTCACAGTTCATGGACCAGACCAACTCCCTGGCCGAACTGACCCACAAGCGCCGCCTCTCGGCCCTGGGCCCCGGTGGTCTCTCGCGAGAACGCGCCGGCTTCGAAGTCCGCGACGTCCACTACTCCCACTACGGCCGCATCTGTCCCATCGAGACTCCGGAAGGTCCCAACATCGGCCTGATCGGCTCCCTGGCCACCTATGCCAAGGCCAACGAGTTCGGTTTCATAGAGACGCCCTACCGTCAGGTGGCCCGAATCCTGCTGGAGGACGTCAAAGACGAGGTCACCGGGCTGGTCTACCGCAAGGGAGACCGGATCGGCCGGCGCGAGCGCAACATCCTGGTGCAGCGCGGTGTCGAGGTCCCGGTTCGGGTCGAGGTCACCGGGCTGGTGGAATACCAGTCGGCCGATGTCGAGGACGAGTACGTCATCGCCCAGGCCAACACCCGCCTGGACGAAAAGAACAACATCATTGACGAGCGCGTCGTGGTGCGCGAAAAGCACGAGACATTGATCGTGCCCCGCGAAGACGTGGACTACATGGACGTGACGCCCAAGCAGATCGTCTCGGTGGCTACGGCCCTGATCCCCTTCCTCGAGCACGACGACGCCAACCGGGCCCTCATGGGCGCCAACATGCAACGTCAAGCCGTTCCGCTTCTCGAACCCCAGGCTCCCATCGTGGGGACCGGGATGGAGTACCGCTCGGCCAAGGATTCCGGGGCCCTGGTGGTCTCAGAACATGACGGCATGGTCACCTATCTTTCCTCGGACGAAGTGGTGGTCACCGACAACCACGGCAAGCCTTATCGCTACAAGTTGCAGAAGTTCAAGCGTTCCAACGCCGGGACATGCATCAACCAGCGCCCAGCCGTGGTCATGAACCAGCGGGTCCACAAGGGAGACGTGCTGGCCGACGGCGCCTCCTCGGTCAACGGCGAGTTGGCCCTGGGGCGCAATATCCTGGTGGCCTTCATGCCCTGGGAAGGCTACAACTACGAGGATGCCATCCTGATCAGCGAGGAACTGGTCCGCGATGACGTATTCACCTCGATCCATATCGAAGAATACGAGTGTGAGGCCCGCGACACCAAACTGGGAGCCGAGGAAATCACCCGGGATATCCCCAGCGTCGGCGACGAGGCCCTCAAAGACCTCGACGAGCGCGGCATCGTCCGGATCGGTGCCGAAGTCCGCACCGAGGACATCCTGGTAGGTAAGGTCACTCCCAAGGGCGAGACCGAGCTGACCGCCGAAGAGCGCCTGCTGCGCGCCATCTTCGGCGAGAAGGCTCGGGATGTCCGGGATACCTCCCTGAAGGTGCCCCACGGCGAAAAGGGCAAGGTCATCGACGTCAAGGTCTTCAGCCGCGACGAAACCGACGAGCTGGCCCCCGGCGTCAATCAGTTGGTGCGCGTCTACGTGGCCCAGAAGAGGAAGATCCTCCAGGGCGACAAGATGGCTGGAAGGCACGGCAACAAGGGCGTCATCGCCAAGGTCCTTCCCGTTCAGGACATGCCCTACCTGCCGGATGGCACACCGATCCAGATCGTGCTGAATCCACTGGGCGTTCCCTCGCGTATGAACATCGGGCAGATCCTGGAGACCCACCTGGGGTTGGCCATGGATATGCTCAGCAAACCCGACCAGCCCAAGTTCCGGGTCGAGGTGCCGGTCTTCGACAGTGCTCGGGAGTCCGAGATCAAGGACCTGATGGGCATGGCCCGTCTGCAGTCCGACCTGGCCCTGAAGGACATCCATCTTTCTACCGAGGATATCGCCTACGTCCTGGACGACCAGCCGGTCGAGCAGCGCCTGAAGGTGTTCATCAATGCCCACAAGGGCCTGGCCTACACCTCGGAAGAGGTCCGGGAGATGCTGGCTTCGATTCCCGAGTCCAAGCGCCTGGCCCACGTCAAGAAACTGCTCAAGGGAGTCGACCTGGACGAGCAGGCCTTGGTCAGGGCTTTGTCTCATCGCACTTTGCGGGACCGTCTGGCGGAGGTCCTGGCCAATCGGCGCAGGCCTTGGAAAAACGAACAGATCACCAGACTGGCCGAGTACATCGAGAAGTATCGAACCCACGTCCGGGCGGACGGCAAGTCCATCGTCTATGACGGACGCACCGGTGAGCCCTACGATACCCGGATCACGGTGGGGCAACTCTATATGCTGAAACTGGCCCACCTGGTCGATGACAAGATTCACGCCCGTTCGACGGGACCCTACAGCCTGATCACCCAACAGCCCCTCGGCGGCAAGGCCCAATTTGGAGGCCAGCGCTTCGGCGAGATGGAGGTCTGGGCCTTGGAGGCCTACGGTGCGGCCTATATGCTGCAGGAACTGCTTACGGTCAAGTCCGACGATGTGCTGGGCCGCGTGAAGACCTACGAGGCCATCGTCAAAGGCGAGAACGTCATGGAACCCGGGGTTCCGGAGTCCTTCAAGGTGCTGATCAAGGAGCTCCAGAGCCTGGCCTTGGACGTCAAGATCATGTCCGAGGACGACATGGGCGGCCTGCAGGAGATCGAGATCCGCTCCGTCGAGGACCAGGATCTGAGCCGCAGTCCGGCTCGAGACCTGCTGGATCTTCCCGACGAGTCCCTGGTCAGCATCTAGCCACACGGACCGGCGTGGAGACCCGCCGGGTTCCATGGTGACGTTTCCCTGGCCCCAGCGTTCGGGGTGGCCCGCCTGCCCCAGGAGGACTAAACGAGATGGATGTCAACAACTTCGAGGCCATGAAGATCGGTCTGGCCTCCCCCCGCCAGATCCGTGAGTGGTCTTATGGTGAGGTCAAAAAGCCCGAGACCATCAACTACCGCACGCTCAAGCCGGAGCGGGACGGCCTGTTCTGCGAGCGCATCTTCGGTCCCACCAAAGATTGGGAGTGTCACTGCGGAAAGTACAAGCGTATTCGCTTCAAGGGCGTGATCTGCGACAAGTGCGGCGTGGAGGTAACCCGTTCCAAGGTTCGCCGCGAGCGCATGGGCCACATCGAACTGGCTTCGCCGGTGACTCATATCTGGTATTTCAAGGGCGTTCCCAGCCGCATCGGGTTGCTTCTGGACATGTCCCCGCGGACTCTCGAGAAGGTCATCTACTTCGCGTCCTACGTGGTGATCGACCCCGGAGAGGAAGGGAGCACCGACCTCAGCAAGTACCAACTTCTCTCCGAGTTGGAGTATCGCGAGAAGCGTGAGAAGTTCGGCAGCACCTTCCGGGCCGGGATGGGGGCGGAGGCCATCAAAGAGCTCCTCTCCGAGATCCACCTGGATGAGATGTATGAGAAACTGCGAGAAGATGTCCGGACCATGGCCGGCCAGAAGAGGGCCAAGGCGATAAAGCGCCTGGAAGTGGTCGACGCCTTCCGCAAGTCCGGCAACTCGCCCGATTGGATGATCCTGGAGGTCATTCCGGTCATTCCGCCGGAGCTGCGTCCCATGGTTCAGCTCGACGGCGCGCGTTTTGCGACCTCCGACCTCAATGATCTGTACCGTCGTGTGATCAACCGCAACAACCGACTCAAGCGGCTTCTGGACCTCGGCGCCCCCGAGATCATCGTCAAGAACGAGAAGCGCATGTTGCAAGAGGCGGTCGATGCCCTGATCGACAACGGACGGCGTGGCCGTCCGGTCACCGGCCCCAACAACCGGCCGTTGAAGTCCCTCTCGGATATGCTCAAGGGCAAACAAGGCCGTTTCCGTCAGAACCTGCTGGGCAAGCGGGTGGACTACTCCGGGCGTTCGGTCATCGTCGTCGGGCCTACCCTGAAACTGCATCAGTGCGGACTTCCCAAGGAGATGGCCCTGGAACTCTTCAAGCCGTTCGTCATGAAGAAGTTGGTAGACCGACAACTGGTCCACAACATCAAATCCGCCAAACGGATGGTCGAGCGGGTTCGCCCCGAAGTCTGGGATGCCCTGGAGGAGGTAATCCAGGACCATCCCGTCCTGCTGAACCGAGCCCCGACGCTGCACCGCCTGGGCATCCAGGCCTTCGAACCGGTGTTGGTGGAAGGTAAGGCCCTGCAACTGCACCCTCTGGTCTGCACCCCCTACAACGCAGACTTCGATGGCGACCAGATGGCGGTCCACCTCCCCTTGTCCGCGGGAGCGCAGGCCGAGGCTCGTCTGTTGATGTTGTCGGCCCACAACATCCTGTTGCCCGCCTACGGCACGCCGGCCATGTCGCCGACTCAGGACATGGTCCTGGGGATGTACTACCTGACCATCGAGAAGCATGACTCCAAGGGAGAGGGCAAGCAATTCGCCGACATCGATGAGGCTCTGCTGGCCTACGACTCCAACGTCGTCGAACTGCAGGCCCCGATCAAGGTCCGCGTCTTCGGAAAGCGCACCCCCACCACCGTGGGACGCCTCATGCTGTGGAGGTCAGTCCCCGACTCCGTGAAGGTTCCCGAGGACTGCCCACCGGAGGAGGTGGCCAATCTGGAGAAGCGGATGCTCCGCTTCTCGGAACTCAACCGCACCTTCACCAAGAAGGACCTGGTCAAACTGGTCAAGCGGGTCCACTCGGATCACGGGAACACCCGGACGGCCGCCTTCCTGGACAACCTCAAGACACTGGGCTTCCGCTTCGCGACCCGCTCGGGCACGACCATCGGGGTGGATGACATCAAGATCCCACCTGAAAAGCCGACCATCCTCGAGCACGCCGACCAGCTGGTTCAGCAGGCCGACGAATTCCTGCGTCGAGGTTTCCTGACCGAGGACGAGCACTATCACCAGCTGATGGATATCTGGGGCGATGCCACCAACGACGTCGAGATGGCCATGATGCGGCATTTGGACCGCTTGAACCCGGTGTTCATGATGGCCACCTCCGGCGCCCGAGGCAACCCGGCCCAGGTCAAGCAGTTGGCGGGGATGCGAGGCCTGATGGCCGACCCTACAGGCCGCATCATCCCGATGCCGATTCGCGCCAACCTTCGGGAAGGTCTGACCGTGCTGGAATACTTCATCAGCACCCACGGCGCCCGCAAGGGCCTGGCCGACACGGCCCTGCGCACCGCGGACTCGGGTTACCTGACGCGTCGCTTGATCGATGTCTCGCAGGACATCATCGTCCGCTCGGTAGATTGCGGAACGGGCGATGGGATTCGCATGGAGACAGCGATCAATGGTGGAGACATCAAGGTTCCGCTGCGCGAACGCCTGGCGGGTCGGTTCTCAGCCCAGGATCTGGAGTATGAGGATGCCGAGGGCAACCCGCAGACCCTTCGCGCCAACGAAATGATCGAAGAGGAGCAGGCAGTCGCCATCGAGGCCTGGTTGACCCGGGGCATGGACAATCTGGGCCGGGTTCCGGTCCAGGGATCGCCGGACCGTCGCTTCGAAAGACCCGGCCTGCTGATCCGCTCGGTCATGACCTGTCGCGCCAAGCATGGGGTGTGCGCGATGTGCTATGGCAAGAACCTGGCCACCGGCAAACTGGTCGAGATCGGCGAGACCGTAGGGATCGTTGCAGCCCAGTCCATCGGTGAGCCCGGCACGCAGCTCACCCTGCGGACCTTCCACACCGGTGGTGTGGCCCAGGAAGATATCATCCAGGGCCTGCCCCGCGTCGAGGAACTCTTCGAGGCACGCAAGCCCAAGAACCTCGGCTATATGGCCGAGATCGACGGCATCGTGTCCTTCGGGGAAGAGAAGGGCCAGCGCAAGGTCATCATCACCCGTCCGGGTGGGGAAGAACGCGCGCAGTTGGTGCCCTACTCGGCCCAGTTGATGGTGGAAGAGGGTGACTCGGTCGACGTGGGTGACCTGCTGGTCGAGGGCTTCCTGAACCCGCACGACATCCTGCGGATCAAGGGCCTCGAGCATGTGCAGCGCTACATCGTCGACCAGGTCCAGACCGTGTACCGTGATCAGGGCGTGGACATCAACGACAAGCACATCGAGGTCATCGTCCGGCAGATGCTGCGCAAGGTGCGCGTCAATGAGGCCGGCGACACCAACATGTTGCCGGGCAGCCTGCAGGACGTGCTGTTCTTCGAGAGCGAGAATGACCGGATTCGGGAAGAGGGTGGCGTCCCCGCCAGTGCAGACAACGTGCTGTTGGGAGTCACCAAAGCCTCGCTGGCCACCGAGTCTTTCCTGTCGGCGGCTTCCTTCCAGGAAACCACCAGGGTCCTGACCGAGGCGGCCATCAATGGCAAGGTCGACTATCTGAGGGGGCTGAAGGAGAACGTGATCATCGGCAAGTTGATCCCGGCCGGAACCGGCATGGATCAATACCGCCGAGTCGAGGTCGGTCTGCGTGGAGGAGCAACCGTCTATGCTCCGCGCCGGGATATCCTCGACACCGACCTGCGCCAGTCCGAAGAGGAGCTCGCGATGGGTCTGGGGTCCCACCCCCTGGATGTCTGAGGTCGCCTCAGCAGGACCTCTGATACACCTACAGCCGGCCCGAGAGGGCCGGCTGTTTTCCTGTCATGGGCCGGGAGGCCCGAGCATCTGGCCGGCTTCCGCCCCACCTGAGGGCTGGATCGACGCGCAGGCAGGTATGCTTCATGCCATGGGAGAAAACCGGATTCACTCTCGAACCTGTAATGACGATTTCAACTTTGCTGCTGATACCTGAATCCGCCGCCTGGCGTGGCATTCGGCCGTCGAGGCGTTTGAGACCCCACCCACACCCGGGTGTGGGTGGGAGGGGCCCGTCTGCGTCGTCAGGCGCACCTCTGCGGTGCTCACGTAGTTTCCAACTACGCTCCGCTCCTCAGAACGCACGCCTT
>JAAZKF010000188.1 GCA_012799975.1 Burkholderiales bacterium | reverse complement strand
TCGACACCATCGTGGCCTCGGGCCCCAACGGAGCCTATCCCCACGCCGGGGTGACCGATCGCCCGATCCAGCCCGGAGAGCTGGTGACGGTCGATTTCGGCGCTCTGGTGGACGGTTATTGTTCGGATATAACCCGCACCATCTGGCTGGGCCACCTTGACGAGCGCTCGCTGGAGATCCTGGAGGTCGTGCGCCGGGCCCATCGCGCCGGAATGGAGACCGTCCGCCCTGGACTGCGGGGATGTGAGGTGGACCAGGTGGCCCGCGAGGTGATCACCCGTGCCGGCTTCGGACCCGCCTTCAGCCACAGCCTGGGACACGGGGTCGGCCTGGCCGTGCACGAGGGACCCGGACTGCGCCCCGAGTCCAAGACCCTTCTGGAGGCCGGCATGATCGTCACCATCGAGCCGGGGATCTACGTCCCGGGCGTCGGAGGATGTCGGGTAGAAGACCTGGTCGTACTGACCGAGACTGGAGCCGAGTCCTTGAGCCGTTCGCCCTACCAGGAACCCGGGCAGACCCATCCTTTGGAGGCCTGGGCCTGAACCTGCCCGAGAGCCGGCCCCGGAAAACCGGGGCCGGGCAGGGGAGGCGTCTCAGGTGGTCGCCATATCGCCGACCACCACATTGAGGTCCAGCCACCATTGATTCCGGGGACGGCGGTGGTTCTCGTCGATCATCCGGGGGTAGTCGTGGAAATCCCAGACTTTGATGCCCTGGGGCTGGGTGCCCAGGAAGCCGCATAGATCCGAGCCCTGTTCCAGGGATTCCTGAAGATGCTCGATGGCGGCTCGGGCCAGGCGGGATGCCATGGTGCGGTCGAAGGGAGTCGGGTCGCCCCCCTGTTGCAGATGCCCCAGGATCGCCTGGCGCACGTCGAACTGAACGCGGCCTTCCTCTTCGAACAAGGCCCGGAGTACTCCGGTGGTGTACAGGGGGTGTGCCTTCTCGTTGACCATGACCAGGGCGACGGTGCGTCCCCTTTCGAAGGACCCCTTCAGTTCCTGGAGATCCTCCAGCAGGCGGGCCGCGGTCAGGGGGGCCTCGTGGAGATATACTTTTTCAGCACCCGTGGCCAGGCCGCTCATGTAGGCCAGGTAGCCACACATATCGCCCATCACCTCGACCAGGAAGCAGCGACGGTTGGCCACCGCCGAGCGCTTGATCCGGTCGGCGGCTTCGACGATGCTGTTCAGGGCCGTGTCGGCTCCGACGCTGAACTCTGACCCGGGCAGGTTGTTGTCGATGCTGGCCGGAAGGCAGAGCATGGGGATGCGGAAGGCGGGGTAGTCGGTCCTCTCTCGGTAGAGCCGGTGAACCCCTTCGTATCCGGACCACCCGCCGATCATCAGCAGGGCTTCCACTCCGCGGTCCTCCAACACCCGGGCGGCGGAGTACAGCTCTGGTCCAGAGAGGACCCCGTGGCTGGTCCCCAGTTCCGCGCCACCCAGTCCGGCCCATCCCGAGACCCCCATCCAGTCGAGTTCCTCGACATCGCCCCGGGCCAGCCCGGTGAAGCCACCTCTTATACCCAGGACCTCGTGTCCATGGGCCAGGGCCCAGC
>JAAZKF010000187.1 GCA_012799975.1 Burkholderiales bacterium | reverse complement strand
TTGAACTCGGCGAAGGGCAAACTCCGCTGGTCCTGGATGCCGAAGCGCCTCCAGGTGACCGACGCGGTCTCCTGCTCCTTGCCCCCCACGACCAGGACATTGGGGGTCTTGGCCGTGGCAGCCTGGCGGATCTTCTTGTTCAGGCTATCCGGGCCCAGGTCCGCCTCCACCCGGAAGAGGTCCTCGCGCAGGGCTCTGGTCAGGCTCTCGGCATACTCGCCGAAATTCTCGACGTGAACAGGTATCACGCGGACCTGGAGGGGAGCCATCCAGGTCGGGAAGGCCCCCTTGAAATGCTCCATCAGGAAGGCCAGGAAGCGCTCGTGGGTGCCCAGGGGTGCCCGGTGGATGCAGTAGGGGGTGTGCATCTCGCCATCCGGACCGATGTAGGTCAGACCGAAGCGCTCAGGCACGGCGAAATCGAGCTGGTTGGTGGAAGCGGTCTCCTCACGACCCACCACGTTGCGGATCTGGAAGTCCACCTTGGGGCCATAGAAGGCGGCCTCACCCAGGGCCTCCTCATACTCGATATCCATACTGTCCATGACCCGACGGATGGCCTTCTCGGACTGTTCCCAGGCCTCCGGATTCTGAACGTACTTGGCCGTATTCTGCGGATCGTGCAGCGAGAGCCGCATCCAATAGCGGGAAATCCGGAACATGTCGTAGTAGCGGCGATGCAGTTCCAGGACCGCCCGGAACTCCTCTTCCAACTGCTCGGGCGTGCAATAGATGTGGGCGTCGTTCATGCACATCCCGCGCACCCTCAACAAGCCCGCCAGTGTCCCCGACGGTTCGTAGCGATAGACCTGACCATACTCCGCCAGGCGCAGCGGGAGCTCACGGTAGGATCGGGGTCGGTGGCCGAAGACCAGGTGGTGGAAGGGGCAATTCATCGGCTTGAGGTAGAAGTTCTGCCCCTCCTCCAGGGCCATGGGTGGGAACATACCGTCCTTGTAGTACGGCAGGTGGCCGGAGGTGTAGAAGAGCTGCTCGGAGGTCAGGTGAGGCGTCGCCACCCGCTGGTAGCCCTCCCTCTGCTCCCACTCGCGAGCCAGCACCTCCAGCTCATCGCGCAGGACCGTACCGTTGGGCAGCCACAGGGGCAACCCGGCTCCGACCTGCTCGGAGATCATGAATAGCTCGAGCTCCTTGCCCAGCTTGCGGTGGTCGTACTTCTTGGCCTCCTCCCGCTGCTTGAGGAACTCCTTGAGCTCCTTCTTGCTGCCGAAGGCCAGCCCGTACAGGCGCGTGAGCATCTCGCGCTTCTGGTCTCCGCGCCAGTAGGCCCCCGCCACTGCATCCAGGGCGAAGCAGTCCGGCGGAATCTGGGAGCTCTTCTCGACGTGGGGCCCGGCGCACAGGTCGACGAAGGGGCCGCTCTGATAGAGGCTGATCTCCTCCCCGCGCTCGGCCAGTTCACGGAGGTACTCCGCTTTGAGCGTCTCTCCGGCCGCCTCGAACTGCTCTACGGCCTCTTCGGGGGAAACCAGACGGTGCTCGAAGGGTTGGTCCTCGGCCAGGATGCGCCGCATCTCGGCCTCCACCAAGGGCAGTGATTCAGGGTCAAAGGGCTCCTGGAACTGAAAATCATAGTAGAAACCGTTCTCTACCGGAGGCCCGAAGCCCAGGTGCGTGCCGGGGAAGAGCTTCTGGACGGCCTGGGCCATGACGTGGGCCAGCGAGTGGCGTCTCTTGTAGAGAGGGTCATCCCCCTTCTCGTCAGCGTCCATCCCTGCATACACCCGCCTGGCCATACCTTGCGCACCTGCCATCGTGAAGTCGCGATTCCATAAACCTCGAGAATCGGGGCGGAACCTTCTCCTTGACCCCCTGGGAACCTGCATACCGGATCAGGGCGACCTCAAGGAGACACGGTCGGAATCTGCTCGGCTCCCGACTCCTGGCTCGCCTCCAACTCTTCCAGCAACAGGTTGACCACCTCCACTTCATCCAGGCGGTCCAACATGCGCATGGCCTTGCGGGCCAGGTGGGTGGCTCCCAGTTGCCGGGCCAGGACCAGACACTCGTGCAGGTGGTAGACGGCCTGATCGTGGTCCTGGGTCTCGGCGTGCACCTGCCCCAGCTCGTAGCGAACCCGGGCCAGGGCTCCCGTGGGGCCTGCCTCGGTGAGGATCCTCAGGGCCTCCAGGTAGGCTTCCTGAGCTTCACTCCATCTCTGCCGCAACCTCTGCAGGGTCCCGGTGAGCAGCCAGATCCGAGCCTTGTCCGAGTCCGGGCTATCCGGGTGGAGCTCATCCCGCGAGCGCTGCAGGCTCTCTTCGGCCTCCGGCAGCCGCCCCCAATCCAACCAGACCTCCGCCAAATCGAGATGGACCTGCATCGCCAAGGCCCGGTCCTGCAGGCTGAGGAAAGTCCCCAAGGCTTCTTCCAGGCAGCGGCGGGCCTCGCTGAGGTCACCCCGCGCCCTCAGCGAGAGGCCGAGATTCCGGATGGCAAAAGCCAGAGCCCGGGAGTTTCCGAAACGCCGACACACGGCCACGTCGCGTCGGTGAAGTTCCACCGCCTGGAGGTAATCTTCCCGGTTCAGGTGCACCGCTCCCAACTTGCCATAGATCGCAGCCAGTTCGGCGTCCGCCCCCAGCTCTTCGCAAATCCAGCGGGCCTTCTCGAGGAAGAGCAGCGCGTCGTCCAGGCGCCCCATCTCCAGGCAGGTCTGCCCCAGCGAGTTGTAGACCCGAGCGCGACCCAACGGCATCCGATTCAGCAGGTACATCTGCAGTGCCTTGCGCAGGTGGCGCAGGGCCTTTCTGAATCGCCCCCGGACAGACCACAGGACCCCCATCAATCTCCAGGTTTCGGCCTCGAGTTCCGACTCCGGCCCCCAGCGCTCCAGGATCTCCAGACTCTGCTGATAGCGCTCGCGGGCCAGTTCTGACTGCCTTTCACGGAAGGCGGCCAAGCCCAACTGGGTCAGTGCAGAGGCCCGCAACAAGGCCGACTCGGAATCCTGCACCGACTCAGGCAGGATCTCCAGGACCCGAAGCAGGGATTCCCCACCTGAGTGATGCTCGCCCATCCGGGCCTGCAGGGCCCCCAGGCTGGCCAGCACCCGGGCCTGCTCCAGGGGTTCTCCCAGGGCCTCGGCCAGCGCCCTGGCGTTCTCCAGGCTGGCCAGGGCTTCTCCGTACTCGCCATAGATCGCGTGGATCTGGCTCAGGGCTACCAGGGCCCGGATGACCAGCCCGGGGTCCTTCAGGTCCCCCCTAATCGCCAGGACCCGATCCAGCTCGCCCAGGGCCTGCTGAAAACGCCCCAGGGCCACGAAAAGCTCGGCTCGGCGATTGCGCAGCAGGGCCTTCCCTTCGGCCAGTCCGGGCCGGCTTTCCATCTCCAGGAGGATATCCAGGGCCCGACCGTGCAGGTCTATGGACCTCTCGTAGTCGCGCGCCGAAGCGTGGTCGACTGCCAGGGCCACCAGATCATGGACCTGTGGGCATGAATCGGGGGAGAGATAGCGCTTCATTATGCCTCGATGGGCCGGTCCGAGGACCGGAGCCCCAAGGCCCGGTTCCCGGTCCGGAAAGGCATTTCCTCCAGCCCCGCAAGCCCACCCACGGAAGCAGGGAGATCAGGTATAATCCTGGCAGAGGCCCGATTCCGGCCGACAGGACGAAACAGGTGAAGCCCGACGATGACTCCCCGCGAGATGATCGCCCATCCCCTGCTCCTGAAGGAGCTTGCCAGCCAGGCGCGCCGGCCCGGTCGCCCCGGCTGGACCTATCCCGGTCCAAGATGGTTCCTGGTGGCCACGCTGGTCCCGGCGCTGCTCTACCTGATGCAGGACGACCCCTCGGCAGCGCGCCTCTACTTCCTGGTCTCCGCGCTATTCAGCCTGTGGCTCCTGGCCCTGCGCTCGGGGCTGTACGCGGCCACCTCGATGGCCTCGGATATCCGCCAGGGGACGTTCTCGGTTCTCTTGAGCACCCCCCTGACCGTATCCGGGGCGACCGCAGCCAAGCTGGTTGCCTGCCTCCTGCCCCTGTGGTTGGAAGTCCTGCTGGCCCTGCCGGCCGCGCTGCTGGTCTATTCCCGGTTCGGAGAGGCTCCCCCCCACCTGCTCGTGGCCGTGACCGCCTTCCAACTGGTGGTCTCCTTCCTGTTCGCAGGCTTCGGCCTGTGGGTGGGGGCCGTGCTGGAAGACCCGGAACGCGCCGCCGGGACCGTCCGAACCCTGGCCCTGGTCGTCCTTCCGGGAACGCTTCTGGCCACCCAGCTGATGCCGGACGCCCTGGTCCTGGGGGGGCTGGCCCTGTGGGTCCTGCTGGTCTGGATCCCCCGGATCCGTCCCAACCAGGCCATACCCAGCAGCGTCCTGGCCCTGGTGCTTCTCCTGCTCCTCCCCTTCCTGCCCCTCATGTCCACCCTGGGGCAGGATCTCCGAGACCTGGACCTCAACCAGATCAACCCCCTGCACGCGGTCCAGAGCCTGAGCCTTCCCCGTCACCTTTCCGCCGACCCCGCTCGTCTGACTCTTCTAGAGGGAGACCCGGACTTCGAAGAACTCCGAGCCTGGGTTCCCAAGCATTTCGACTCCTCACCGGAGCACCTTGCCGCGCGCGTCCAGGCCCACCCCGTCCTCCGACAGCGCCTGGAGCAGGCACATAACCGGGAGGGCCTGCAACGACTGCTCCTGCTGGGGATGACCTACGGCCTGACCGGACTCTTCCTGATCCGGCTGGCCATCGGCCGCGCCCGGAAGTGTCGCTGAGAAAGCGTGACTTCGGAGACCATCCTGAAAACTCGAGACCTGGAGGTCCCACGTGGGCAATCCCTTCACCCCCGACCCCACCACCCCCAAAGGTCATGGCAAGTACGTCGAGCGGGCCCAGTTCCTGGGTGAAACCAATCGCCGGATTCGATCCGAACAGGACCCTGAGGAGTTCCGTTCCCTCCTGGACAGCAAGGTCCACAAAGAGAAGCGGGTCTCGGACCCGCTCCAGCCCGAGGACCTGGAAACCCTCGAGGACGTGGCCCGCCCCGGAGCCTCCGCTTTGGGAGCCACCTCGGACCTGCGCCAGGAGGCCACGCAGTTGGAAGCCCGTCGCGAAGAATCCGGCCGCGACGAGGCAGAGAAAAGGCTGGGATCCTGGCACGGCCCCAGTACATTTGCCGGCCTGCCCGCTGCCGCTTCCCTGGGCCTATTGAACATAGCCCAGGTCCAACAAGGGGAGCGCTCACATGGCGGCAACCGGGCCGCGATGCGGATCGAAATCGCTCCGGGAGAAGCCCGGGTCGATCCCGAACTGATCCAGGATCTCATCGAAGCCGGCCTGAGCCGTCCGATCTCCGGCCTGGAGGACCCGCGGCTGGCCAGCGCACCTCCCCAGCTCCCCTCCGAAGAGGGTTGGCGAACAGCCCCGACCGGAAAGGGGGTGGCCATCCACTGGGAGGGACCCGGCCGAAGCGCCTACCAGAGGCTGGAATGGGCGGAGGCGAACCTGGTCCTGGAGACCGCCGCCGGCTCGAAGTTGCAGAAGTTGGAAAGGCAGGGCGGTCAGATCTTCGTCCATCACTCCTCGCGCGAAACTCCTCCGGCCTTTCCGGTCTGAGTTTCCGGTTCGGACTGGTCGGTGAGTTCGAAGACCACCAGGCCATCGGCGAAACGGGCGGGCTCTCCCAGGATCGGGACCAGCGCCTCTTCGATCTGCCCCAGACTGGGGCCGACCAGCAGGTCTGTGTGTAGGACCAGGTAGCGAAAGCCCATGGTGCGAAGTCCGACAGCTCCCTCGCGCAGACGCCTCCCGGCCGACACGGAGTGCTCGGCCCCGGTCTGAGCGTTGCGCACCTCCTCCATGAAGGAGCTACGGGCCACCTCGGGGCTCAGCACACCGCTGGTCCGATAGGGGATGGGCCGGTGATGGACAGTCTGATAATAGAAGAACTCCCCGGGCAGGAGCAGGCTTTCGGGACGCTCGAAAGGATAGTCGATAAGACCGTATTCTTCAGGGTCGGTGGCCACCATCTCATAGAAGACCGGGACCGAGGCAGGGCTGGTGGGAAGCGGCCAGGGCGCAGGCGAGAGCAGGGTGACCTCCAGGACGCAGGCCCCGGCCACGAGAACCGAGAGCCCCAGACCATCCCAACGCGACAAGCCCGCCGAGAGCCGGCGCAGACCCAGGGCCGCCAGGATCCCCAGGGCCAGCAGGCTCAGGGCCAGGAAGCGGAAGGGGATGGCCAGCTTGTGGAACATCGGGAATAGCCAGTACATGGGGTAATAGAACGGGTTGAAGACCCCGTGCGAAGAAAAGTCCGAAAAGGTGATGACCGGTCCCAGCGACAGCACCAGGAAGAAAAGGCCGGCCGCCAGCCAATAGCCTTGGGCTGAACGGTCATCCTCGTCCAGGCTTTCCCTCCGCCTCCAGGCCAGGATGGCCAGTCCCAGGGCGACCCAACCCAGGTAATGGACCCGGGTCAGTTGATCGATGGTGACGGTGACCGTGGCGTTTCCCTTGCCCGGCAGGAAGAAACCGAGCAGATTGGTGTGGTTGTGGAAGCCTCGGACCCCACGGGCGCTGACGCTCCAAGGCGAATTGCTGCCCAGGAAGTCCTGAAAACGCAAGAGGGAGCGGCTGGGAGCCTTTTCCGGCATGACGATGTTGGCCGGATCACTGACAACCAACTGGAAGACCAGGGCGTAGGGGAAGACCAGGCAGGCCCCCAGGGCCAGGCCGGCGACAATCCGGAACAGGGGATCCAGCAAATCCAGCAATGCCTTGGAAATCCGGGAACGGAACTGCTCGAGCAGGGCTTCTCGCTGCCTCCAGGTGCGCCACCTCCAGCGCCAGGGCCCACCCGCCCGGAAGGCCCCTACCCCGCGCGCCGCGAGCAGGAAGGCGGCGTAGACCACCATGAACTGGCCATAGTACCAGCACGAAAAGGTGGTCAGGAAGAAGAAGAATCCGGCCAGCAGGAGGTCGCGAAAACTCCTGGTCTCCAGCGAACGGTGCATGAAGAGGATGCACAGGGGAATCCAGGCGGTATTGAGGGTCTCGGTCACCCCACTGGTCACCGGGTAGGCCAGCACGTAGGCCGATAGGCCATACACAGCTCCAGCCACCAGCGCCGCCGGGGCACTGCGAACCACATGTCGGGCCAGGGCCCACGCGGCCATGCACCCGGCCCAGAGGTTGCCGAGGATCAGCAGGTTATAAGCAGTTACCAGGGGGAAGACCGACAGCAGGAGACCCATCACCAGGCAGTTGAACGGATCGGCGACGAAGAGATAGCCGCCCGCAGGGGCATTCAGCAGCCCGCAAAACAAGGGCAGGACCCCTTGGAGCAGCGAATCCCGCACCCACCAGTGCCCCCACGCGTGTTTCCAGAAGTCTCCATAGGGATCACCGGCGAAGCGCTCGGTGAAGACCTGGGCCACAGGCCAGGTGGCCACCACCACCAGGACAAGGTAGAGGACCGTGGCCAGAGGCCAGCCTTCCAACCACGAGAAGCGGGGGCGGTCCATGAGTCCGGTCGCGGTTTCCGACCGGGCTCCTATTGAGAGTGGATTCATCGAGGGCCATCGTAGCAGGCCGCCTCCTCCGCTTCAATGAGCGACCAAAACCCTGAATCCGCCGCCTGGCGTGGCATTCGGCCGTCGAGGCGTTGAGACCCCACCCACACCAGGGTGTGGGTGGGAGGGGCCCGTCTGCGTCGTCAGGCGCACCTCTGCGGTGCTCACGTAGTTTCC
>JAAZKF010000186.1 GCA_012799975.1 Burkholderiales bacterium | reverse complement strand
GGTCTCGGAAGAAGATCCCTTCGCGCAGGTCGCCCATGTCGATCATCAGCACCACCTTGTGGCGGACGCCCTGGCGCTCGGCCGCCCCGGCCAGACATCGCAAGGTGTGGATCTCGCTCTGCAGGCTTATCTCGGCGCAGGCCACCACGTCCTCGACCTCGTCGGGCATGGACAGGCGCACCAGCATGCGGGGTTTGCTGGTCCGCATGGATTGCAGGTTGCGGACGCGCGCGTCGGCCAGGATCGCGACCGGACTTTCCTCGAGGAGGGCCACGATGCGCGGATCGGCGCACACCACTTTGGTGACGGCGGCCATCTCGATGCCGTGCTTCCGGCAGATATCCAACAGCGTATCCAGGTTGTGGCGAAGCTTGCCGAGGTCGGTGGTCAGTCGGGGATGGGACATTTCGGCCTCCCTTCGGTCGGTTCCAGGCCCAGACTCTGCTGCATCAGGCGGAGCGCGGCCCGGGGATGGCGCTTGGAGAGGACTCCCAGCGCGGCCATGGTGTAGTGGTCGTCAAAGCGCAGGTCCAAGGCGCCCGGGTTGGGGAAGAGCATCTCACCGGTCTTGTTGCAGTCGGCCAGCTCGCGCAGCAGGAACTCCCGGTGGGGCAGCCGCGTCAGGGCACCACCGGTCCCTATCAGGGTTCGCACGGCCGTCAGGTCCTTGCCCTCGGCCAGGGTCTGGCGGCCTTGGGGCGAGAAGAGGTGGCGCAGCCTGCCGGCATGGCGCCGCAGGGCCAGGATACCCGCCTCCCGGCAGAGCCGCTCGGTCAGGCGGACCTGTTCGGGGGTCCTGGGGATCGGCTCGTAGCGGGCCAGGCAGTCGTCCAGGTCCAGGCCCATCTCTCGAGCCAGGTTTTCCTGTCCAAGCCGGTCCACCAGGTTGGGGACATTGACGTACAGTCCCAGGTCGCCTTCCACGGTCCTCTTGGCGAAGGGCTCGGGAGCCGTCGAAATCCGCGAGATCTCCTCAGAACCCCGGCTCACCGAATGGACGTCGGTGGTGGCCCCTCCGATATCCACCACGACCAGGTCCCCGATCTCTTCATACAGGAGCCGGGAAGCCTCCATTACCGCTCCCGGCGTAGGCAGGATATGTCCCGTAACCAGCTCGCGCAGGTTTTCCATCCCCGGAGCGTGGACGATGTGCTCTTCGAAGACGGCGTGGATGACCCGACGCGTGGGTTCGATGCGGAGTTCATCCAGGCGCGGGTAGACGTTCTCGACCAGGTGGCATGGGATTCCGGCCTCGTCGAAGAGGCGCCGGATGGCCTCCTGGTTCTGGATATTGCCAGCGTAGATGATCGGGGAGTCCAGCCCCAAGGAGGCGATCTGACGGGCGTTGAAGAGGGCCGTCTTACGCTCGCCGTGGTCGGTTCCTCCGGCCAGCAGGATGAGGTTGGGCCGTAGGGCCCGGATCTCTTCGAGGTCGGTCTCCTCCAGGCGGCCAGCTGTGGCCATCCGCACCAAGGCCCCCGCGCCAAGGGCGGCCGCTTCGGCGGCTCGGACGGTCATGTCGTAGACCAGTCCGTGGACGCTCATCTTCAAGCCGCCTGCTGCGCTGCTGGTGGCCAGGATCTCGTCCCAGTTCAGTTCCTGGGAGCCGAGATGGGTGCGCAGGTCTGCGATGGCCGCCTGGAGCCCGACCCGGACGTCGCCTCCCAGGACGTTGGTGGGGGCCATGCCCTGACCCAGGAAGCGGGGAGTCTTCTCGAGATCGGTGAAGGCGTTCACCACGGTGGTGGTCGAGCCGATCTCGGCGATGAGGACCTC
>JAAZKF010000185.1 GCA_012799975.1 Burkholderiales bacterium | reverse complement strand
GGGGCTTCCAAGCCTCTGCCTCCCGAGGAAATAGACCGGGAAATCCAGAACGCTTTGAAGGAATTGGGAGAGTGAAGAAAAGATGATTCGTACCTGGTTGCTCCTGACGGTTTTGAGTCTGTCGCTTCTGCTGCCGGCGTGGTCACAGACTCCAGGTCTGACGGATCCCGTCGTGCCTCCTCAGCAGCAGCCGTCGGCCACTCAGGCTGCATCTTCTGGGGGGATCGGTTCCTGGAATCTCTCCGAACTGCTGTGGGGGATCACCCAGCTTCAGGACTCACCTAAGCCCTTGACCTCCGGGCAGAAGGCTCAGCTCCGCCTCACCTTGACCCGAGTCCTGGAGGGGGCCCGACTGGTCAAGACTTTTGAATCGCGGGCGCGAGCCCTGCTCCGCACCGAACAGCTGGAGTACATCGAGCACCTGGCGATCACCGGGCGCCTCAACAAGGTTCCGGAGCTCCCTCCCGTTCCCGGAGGCCAGGACCCGTTGGTGAACCACGTCCTGAAGATCCTGGAGGAGCGCGCCGGGCGTTGATCTGAGTGACGTTCAGAAAACAGCAAACTCCCGGACACAGTCCGGCAAGGCCTCGGTAACCTCCCGTTCACCCGCGGCGCGCACGATCGAGGCATGGCTCCTCCTGCGTGCTGGCCTGTGGTTGCCCTGGCGGGATTCACCGTCGGGATCGCCCTCTACCCTCTGTCAGATGTCCGCCTCCTGGCCCTGGCCTTGAGCCTGTTGGTCGGAGCTGGTCTCCTCCTGACGCGCTACAGGCGTCTTCTGCTCTTGCTCTTCGCTCTGGCTGTAGCTTCGGGCTACCTCCGAATGGGAGGCGAATCCCGAATTCTGGCGGTGGATCCCTTGAGAGG
Source organism: Burkholderiales bacterium (assembly GCA_012799975.1). Lineage (GTDB taxonomy): Bacteria > Vulcanimicrobiota > Xenobia > Xenobiales > Xenobiaceae > Xenobium. The sequence continues at coordinate 2,322 of JAAZKF010000185.1, read as the reverse complement.
TCAGGATCGGAGGGAGTTGGAAATCCGGGGGACTGTCCTCGAGTCACCCCGTCCGCGCGCTTGGGGGTGCGCCTTCCGCTTCCACGTGGAGCGGGTCGAGACCATGCCGGATCTGCCGCCGCTGGAAATCCTGGTAGAGTCGGGGCCCGAGGCGATCCCTGCCCCGGGTGAACGCTGGGTCTTTCGGGGGCACCTGGCTTCGCTTCCGGGGCCGCGGCATCCACGAGGCTTCGATGCCGGGGCCTGGCTTGCCCGTCAGGGAATCCACCATCGTTTGAAGGTGGACCAGGCCCGCCACCTGCCTTCCGGGGGAGGGTGGGGCCCCGTCGCAGTAGCCTGGAGATTGCGGGCCTGGCTGGTCGGCAATCTGGAGGCCTGCCTTCAACCCGAGGAGGCCCGGGCCCTGGTCCTGGGGATCCTCCTGGGGGAGGCGCGGGTCCTGCCCCCCGATCTTCAGGAAGCGTTTCGTCGCTCGGGGACTTCTCATCTGCTGGCGGCCTCGGGCCTCAACGTGGCGGTGGTTACCGGATTGGTCTTCTGGCTGGCGCGGCGGCTGGGGTTTGCTGTGCAACCTGCCGCTCTGCCCGCTGCAGCGGGGGCCGGGCTCTATACCCTCCTGGCGGGGAGTTCCCCTTCGGTGGTTCGGGCCGCGGTCATGGCCTGGGTGGGGTTGCTGGCCCTGGTCTCCGGGCGTCGCTCGTCGCCGGCAAACTCACTCTTCCTGGGAGCTCTTGCCCTGCTGGCCTTCCGTCCCGGCTGGTTGCAGGATGTGGGCTTTCAATTGTCGATGGGGGCCGTGATGGGGATGGTCGCCTGGTGTGCTCCTCTGGAGAGACGCCTGGTGAAGCTGCCTCGCTGCCTGCAGGTCGGGTTTTCCGCAACCCTGGCGGCCAGCCTGGCGACAGCCCCGTTGCTGGCCTGGCATTTTCAGGAGATCTCGGCGGTCTCTCTTCTGGCCAACTTGATCATGACGCCGGTGGCGGAAGCTCTGCTTCCCTTGGGAATGGCTACCGCCGTGTTGGCGGGTTTCTGCGAGCCGCTGGCCAGGTTGCCCGGGGGGGCATGCTGTTTGGCCAGTGAGTTCCTGAGCGCTGCAGCCAGGGGCTTTGGGGCTGCGGTCCAACCCCTCCCGGTGCCTCGCCCCGACCTTCCCTCCCTGGGCGGTGTCCTTTTGGCTTTCGTGTGGCTACGCCTGGAGTTGGCTCGGGAAGGTACTTGGGTCTTTCGCACGATCGTAGCCCTGCTGGCCCTGGGGGTGCTCTCCTGGGGTCTGGCCCCCGAACCGGCGGGCTCAGGGCGTTTGCGGATCCGCCTGGCTGAGCTTCCCCGGGGGGCTCTGGCTTGGGTGACAACCCCCGGCGGGAGGGACCTGGTCCTGGTTTCTGCTCCGGAAGACCGACCGCACGCACGCGAGGTCCTGGGCCTGTACGGAAGGCGCTTGCCCGAAGGGCTCTTCCATCCGCCGCAGGCGGGTTCCTGGACGGTTTCCCCCGAGCCCGGTCTGCGAGTAGAATGCCGACCCGGTTGGTTGCGACTGACCTGGTCCGATTTCGCGCTGGTCTGGGCGCTTCGACAGGCGGACCTGGCCAGCACCCCGCCCGGTCATGTAGCGCTCCTGCCTCGTGCCTGGCAACCACAGGCGGCGTTGGAGAGGGTCCAGCCTCGACTCCTCTTCTGGTCCGGAGGCCCCCCCAGGAAGCCTTGGAGGGAACTGGCACCGGCCTGGTGGAGTAGTGACGAGCACGGACCCCTGGAGGTTGAGACCGATGGGGAAAGACTCTACTGGCGCCGCTGGCGTGAGTAGGGTGGCGCCGCTGGCACGGCCAGGAGGGCTCGGGACTCGCTTCGGGAAGGAACCCCGAACTCATCTGCCCCGGAGGCTCCCTTGAATCCAGACACCCGCCTGCGGATCGAGTTGCGCGACCCGGCCGCCCGTCTTCCCACCCAGGCCCATCATGGCGACGCCTGCTTTGATCTGTATGCACCCCGCCAGGTGGAGGTCCTCGCGGGGACCACGGTCGCCGTCGACACCGGCCTGGCCATCGAATTGGAGGAAGGTTGGGAGGCCCAGATCCGAGGGCGGAGCGGCCTGGCTCGTCAGGGGATCCTGGTCCACCCGGGAACCATCGATTTTCAATATAGGCTCAACCTCTGGGTCCTGATTCACAATCTCTCCGCAGCAACCTACGTAGTCCAGGCGGGGGACCGGATCGCTCAGATGAAGATCAGCCGCGTCTGGCAGGTGGAGCTCGTCGAAGCCGCGGTTCGCCCGACTGCGCGGGGTGGCCTGGGAAGCAGCGGGCGTTGAGCGTCCTGGACCCG
>JAAZKF010000021.1 GCA_012799975.1 Burkholderiales bacterium | reverse complement strand
GGGTCGCTGGTTTGGTCGAACCGCATCGAACGCCTGCCCCCCGAGCATCTCGAATCGCAAGACGCCCACCTCACCTTCTCCAACACCGAGGTCCAGGTGCGGTGAGTTACCGCCGGCGGCGAGGCTTCAGTCTCCTCGAGACGATGCTGGCCCTGACCATGCTTTCGGGCATGGTGCTGGTCGTCATGCTCGCCGCCCTGAACATGCCTCGCAGTGCCCAGCCCGTGCGCCTGCAGCGCGCCTCGAACCTGGCCCGCAGCGCCATCGAACGCATGCGCTCTCTCCCCCTGGACTCCGACCCCTGGTTGCCCGGGCAGGTGGTAGAAGACTCCGACCCCGAACTGGAAGTGATCCTGCGCGTCACCGAACCCGAGGCTCGTTTCCGACTGTTGGAGGTCCAGGTCCGCCGCCGCGAGCAGGGAACGAGTCTGGTCCGGATGAGCCTGCTGCGCACGGAGGGGGGACCATGAGGACCCGCCCGGCCGGCCACACCTTGATCGAGCTGATGGTCACCTCGACCATAGTCCTGCTCATGCTGGGACTGGTGGCCGCGATCCTGACCATCTCGGCTCGCTCCAGCGCCCGGCTGGATGCGGATGTGGACCTGCAGTTGCAGGCGCAGTCCTGGCTGGATCGCATGGCTGGAGACCTGGCCGCCAGCTCGCGCCACCGCTTCTTCGCCAACCGCTGCGAGCTGAACGTCTTCAGCCGCAGCGAGCTCTTCCGCTTCGAGCCGGGGCCCGGGTACGAGGCTTCCTCCCGAACCCTGACCTGGGAAGCCAGCTTCCCGGTGGGGACTCCGGATGAGGGTTTCGAAACCCCCCTGGCAGCCTTCAACTTTGAAAAGGGTGAGGTCCTGCAGGCCAGTGCCCCGGGCGGGGCTACCGTGCGCCTGCGTTTCCCCTCCCACCCCTCCCCCGGCGACCGCATCCTGGTCGAATACCCGGTGAACCACCTGGTGGTGTACCAGCGCGAACCCGAGACGGGCATTTTGACTCGGGAGGTCCGAGACTCGGCGGGGAACACGCACCGGGAATCTCTCAACCCTCCCGAAAGCCGCCCCCGGGCCTTGTGCCAGACCTTGGTCTTCGAAGAACCCCTGCCCCGGGTGGCCCGCATCCGGATCGGCGCTCTCGGCGAGCGGGACAGCGTCTGGCAGGACAGCCTGGACGTCTCCCTGAGCCGCTGAACCCCATCAAGTCAAAGATTTCTAAGTATCTCCACCCATGGGTAGAGATATTCTTCCAACCTTCCAGGGATGGTTCCCGTCCCCGCTGGACCGCTAGAGTCAGGAAGGGGCCTTGGCCCCAGCGACCACGGCCACGCACCCAGAGGGAGGTCCATCTTGCGCAGAGCACACCAGAGACCGAACGGGTACGCCATCGGGATTGTGCTGATCGTCCTGGTTCTGATCATGATGATGGGGGGTACCCTGGTCTATCTGGGGACCCACAACCTGGACCAGATCCGTACCTCGGAGCGGCAAACCGCCCTGCGGCATACCGCCGATGGGGGCTTGCACGAGATGTTGGACCTCCTCTACCAGGACTCCGAATATGGGCAGGACCAGACCGCCTCTTCCAGCGGCGTGTTCAGCAGCAGCCAGGGCGCGACCCGGTATTCCTGGACCTTCGATCCCTCTTCTGCGACGCCGTGGTCCACCAACAACCTGGAAGGGGAGAGCGCCGTGACCGGATATGGGGGACGCACCGTCCCGCCCGGATGCGCACTCCTCTTCGTCAGTGCTGAATTCGACGGGGTCAACACCAACCAGACCCCTGTCGTGGTGGGCTCCGTGACCACCAACCGCTTTCCCTACGCCGTAGCCAGCGACGGCGTGATCGAGCTGGACGATGTCTCCACCATAATTCCCGGCCAGGGGCACCTGCTGAGCAACAAGGTCGGGGGCTTACCCAACATCAAAGCCGGCCTGGTGGAAGGAATGACCTTCTCGCGCGACGGCTTGGGCTCGATCTTGGTCCAAGCGAAT
>JAAZKF010000184.1 GCA_012799975.1 Burkholderiales bacterium | reverse complement strand
TCCCGGTCCTCCCCTGCGAATTCCAGGACCAGTTCTTCCTCCTGCCAGGCCACCGAGCGGACCCCGGGGACGCCTTCCAGGAAGAGGCGACACTCCTCTCCCCTCTCCAGCAGGCGGATTCGGACCCTGCGGGTTCCCCGCAAGCGCGAGACCACCTGACGGGTCTCGCCGAAGAGCAGGAGTTGCCCTTTGGCGAGAATTCCGACCTTGTTGCAGAAATCGGCCAGGTCCGAAAGGATGTGGGAGGAGACGATCAGGGTCTTGCCCTTCTTCTGCAATCCCTTGAGGATGTCGGCAAATTCCACCCGCGCCCGGGGGTCCAGGCCCGCCGCGGGTTCGTCCAGAAGGAACAAGGCGGGATCGTGCATCAACAGGCGGGCCAGCCCCAGGCGCTGCTTCTGGCCCCGCGAGAGGCCCTCCACCGGATTGTCGGCCAGGCGGGTCAGCCGGGTGGTCTCCAGGGCCTCAGCGATCACGTAATCGCGATGATGGGCCGAGACCTTGTAGGCACGGGCGAAGAACTCGAGGTATTCGCTGACCAGCAGATCATCGTAGACACCTAGGAAATCGGGCATGAAGCCGACGCGGGCGCGCACTTCGGCCACCTGCTTCAGCGAGAACCCGGCGATACTGGCCTCGCCGGCATCGGGTGCCAGGACGGTGGCCAGCATCCGCAGGGTCGTCGTCTTGCCGGCACCGTTGGGGCCCAGAAAGCCGAAGATGTCCCCGGGGTAGAGTTTGAAGGACAGCTCGTTGACGGCCAGGGTCGAACCGTAGCTCTTGGTCAGGCCGCGAACTTCCAGGACCGGTTCTCCCCCTCCGGAGGTTTCCTCCAAGGTGCGCGGATGGGGGTCGGGACCGGGTGGGGACCAGCGGGGAACCGGATCATCTGCGGGACTCAGGGCCCGGATGGAGCTGGAACCTTCGGGTTGAAGGTGGCGGGTCTGGGGATCGGTCTGACTCATGGCCCCGGGCTTCGACGGTCCTCACCTGCCTTCCCCCGGTCTGGCGAGGAGGCCGTCGCCAGTAGATCCAGGAAAAATCCAGGATCGTGGCGGAAGATACCCGGGGCCAGATATCCTCGGGCCAGGTCCATCAAAGTCCGGGCCAGGAAGCGGTTCACGGGAGCTTCCATCTCCAGATTCGCGGCTTCCATGGCGATGGCACCGTTCATCCAGGCCACCTCCGTCACGGTGCGACCGGCCCGCAGGTCCAGCAGCAGCGAGGGAGGCTTGTCGCCCCTGCCGGCAGCCATTTTCGGTCCCAACAGGGGGAAAGCCAGGGCTTCCGGCATCCAGCGAACGGCTCGGGCCAGCAGGCGCACCGGATAGCCCGGGAGGTCGACCACGACCAGACCCTTCCGCTCCATCACCTGCAAGGCCTCGCGCAAGGCCTGCAGCTCGACCCGGAAGAGGTCCCGGTCGGCCAGGAGCTGCCGACAGGAAAGGTCCAGGATGGCGCAGGAGGCATTGGCGACCAGATTCAACAGCAATTTGGACCACTTCATGGCCGCCGCATCGGTCAAAAAGAAGACCGGAACCCCCTGGGCCGTCAGGCGTGTCGGAAGGTCTCCCGGCTGCTCACCGCGGGCCATGGGGGCCAGGGCCAGACCTCCCCGTGATTCGGGGCGCACGACTCCCGGAGCCGGGCAGGCCACCGCGCAGGTCACCGTTCCCACGAAGGTCCTGGCTTTCCCGAAGCAGGCTGCCACCTGGTCGTCGGTGCCGACTCCATTCTGGATGGCCAAGATGCGGGTGGGGTTCAAACCGGCCTGGCGGACCTCGGCCAGGGCGTCCTCGACGGCAAAAGCCTTGACTGCCAGGACCAACCAGTCGCAGCGTCGCTCATCCGGAGTGAGGTCCTCCAGGCTGGCGAGGACCCGGGCCGGAAAGCCTCCCGGGCGGCCCTCAAACTGGAGGCCACGTGAACTCAGGGCCTCGAGGTGGGGAGGTCGGGCCAGGAGGAGGACTTCGGCCCCAGAGCAAGCCAGAAGGCCACCGAGCCACTGCCCGATGGCCCCCGCTCCCAAGACCAGGACCCTGGACACTCCCAGGAGTCCTAGACTCGCCGCAGGTACTGTCCGGTCCGAGTGTCGATCTGCAGCTTGGTTCCGACCTCGATGAAGAGCGGCACGTTGACGACCGCACCGGTCTCGAGGGTGGCTGCCTTGGTGGCACCGGTGGCCGTATCTCCCTTGAAGCCGGGCTCGGTATCGGTGACCACCAGCTCCACGAAATTGGGAACTTCGATCCCGATAGGGGTGGTGTCGTGGAAGGAGACTTCGACCTCGGTCCCGTCCTTCAACCACTGAACCTGGTCACCGATGAGGTCCTTCTCGATGGGAATATCCTCATAGGACTCCAGATCCATGAAGTGGTAGTAGTCTTCCTCGACGTAGGTGAACTGCACCTTGCGGCGTTCGATATGAGCGCGCTGCAGCTTCTCCCCACCCCGGAAAGTCTTCTCGACGGTGTAGCCGGTCTTGATGTTCCGCAGCTTGGTCCGGACGAAGGCTGCACCCTTGCCGGGTTTGACGTGAAGGAACTCGACGACCTGGAACAGGTCTCCATCAATCTCCACGGTCATCCCCGTGCGGAAGTCGTTTACCGAGATCATGAGACCCTCCACTCTGAGTTCCGCTGCCCGACCGCTGGTCAGAAAGCGCGTTGAATTCGATTCGGGCCGGTTCGTGCATATACCCGCAAACCCTGCAGCTTGGGAGCGTTTCCCGCAGATTTCGGATCAGCCCTCAATGCGTCTGCCGCCCCTCCCAGGAGATCGAGAAGAGGGCCCCGCGGACAGGACCCTCTTGCCCCCGGAACAGACGGTTCCTAGTTCTTCCGGTAATCCAGCTCGACCGTCACGCTGGGGATGCCTCGGGGCATCGCGTTGCCGTCCGGGTGCACATAGGAGGCCTCGAGATTCCAGACCCCATCCACCTCCAGGGTCCCATCCCGGTAGACGCGCTGCCGATTCCACACGGAACCATCCGGCCCGCGCAGGGTGACCTGGGCGCTGATTCCGCTGGCCGGTGCTTCCCCGTTGTTCTGGATGCGAGCGGTGCAACGCACCGTGCCTGTAAAGTAGTCGACCACCGCCATGGGACTGATAACGATCAGCATGGCCTCGGGGGGAGGTTTGGGGGCCTCGGGCTTCGCAGGCGCGGCGGGCTCGGCGGGAGCAGCAGGAGCAGGCGGCGGAGCGGCCGGTACAGGTGCAGGGGGAGCCTGGGACGGGCGGGGGGCGGGACGGGCATCCATTTCGGAGGGGAAGGTGCCTTCGTTGCCCTCCTTGGGATCCGCCTCGACTTCCCCAGCCTCGGCAGCGGCCTTGGCGGCCTCAGCCTCTTCACGCGCCTTGCGCTCAGCCTGGATAGCCTCGCGCCGCTTGTTCCAGGCTTCCTGGATGGCCTGCTCGCGAGCAGCGTTGGCGGACGCGATATCGGCTGCAGCCTGACGATCCGAGGCGGTGATGGGACGGCCGGCCACCACGTCAAGGGTCTCGGTCCCTGGCGTATACGACACCTTGAAGCCCAGCAAATCAGCCACCGGGCGCAAGGGAACCCAGATCTCCTGATTGCGGTCCAGACCATCGACGGCGAGGGAACGCGCACCGGAGCGCATCTGGAAGGACTTCGTGGTCACCGGAGCCCCCTGACCGCGACCTGGGGTCACAACCAGCGACCCATCCTCCTGGGTCAACCAATCGACCTTGAGTGCCCGCAGGAAACCCTCGATCGGAACATAGATGGTGCCCCCGATATTGACGCGGTCCGGGAATGGCCGATTGCGGACATACAGGGTCTGAGCGTCCGCAGCCAGGGCCAGCATGACGATAGCCAGGAATCCAG
>JAAZKF010000183.1 GCA_012799975.1 Burkholderiales bacterium | reverse complement strand
TCCGATCTGTGGCGGGGGCATGGCCAGTGGCTCTTCGGGCACCTCTTCGGTTGCCAGGGGGGGCGGCGGAGGCATGGCCAGTGGCTCTTCGGGTACTTCTTCGGGTTCCCGTGGAGGTGGGGGAGGCATGGCCAGCGGCTCTTCGGGTACCTCTTCGGTTGCCCGTGGGGGCGGCGGAGGCATGGCCAGTGGTTCTTCGGGTGCCTCTTCGGCTGCCCGTGGGGGCGGGGGAGGCATGGCCAGTGGCTCTTCGGGTACCTCTTCGGCTGCCCGTGGGGGTGGTGGGGGCATGGCCAAGGGTTCTTCGGGGGCCTCGACGACCGGTGGCTTCTGACGGGAGCGCCGGCGGGTCTTGGGGGCGGAAGGCTCTGGACTGGCAGGCTTCTCGCGCGACGATTTCGGAGGCGGAGCAGGTGAGCTGGGGCGCTCCTTGCGAGGTGTCGCCGAAGATGAAGCGGAGGTCGCCCGGATCGAGCGCGGGCGGCTCTGAGGCTTGAGGGGCTTGGGAGGGGGCTCGGGCTCGATGGCCTTCGGGCGGTCGAGGGGCGGGGCCTCGTCATCGGAGGCGTCGCGCCAGGTGCGCGAGGAAGTGCGCGGAGAGTCCGCTTTCTTGGAATCGCCGGAGTCCAGCCCACCCAGGTCTCGGCGCTGCTCGCGGGACTCGGACCAGCTCGGCCTGGGCGAGGCCCTGAAGCGGGGCCTGGTCTCTGGATCCTCTGCTTCGCCTCCCTCGCGATCGGGGTCGAATCTCCGCACGACCAGCGAGCTCTGGCCGGCCATGATGACATCCCCTTCATAGAGCGGGGTGGGCAGGTCTGAGCCGATGTTGATATCCTTGGGGATACCGCTCATGACCCGGCGTAGCCGGGTCGGGACGGGGCTCCCCTCGCTCTGGAGGATGCCATAGGTGTATTCGCGATCGTGCCAAACCAGGAGTGCCTGCTCGGAGGGCAGGCTGTCGTCATTGAGCAGGACTCCGGCGCTCTGGCGGGGGTCGTCGGGCCCGATCCTGCGGCCCAGAACGAGAAGGGTCTCGTGAAGGTGGAAGCGGCTGCCCTGATCGGGACCCTGGGCAGCTACCAGGACCAGGCCGCCAGGGGAGGAGTGTGCCTGTCGCCGCCCTCGAACGGGGGCCTCGTCCGCCAGTCCGGCCAGGCCCTCCATCGGTTCCCGGGCTTTCTCCTTTACCGGTTCTTCCACGGCCCCCAGGACGGGACCCTTCAGGTTGGGCCGCCGCGTGGGCTTGGGCTCGGGCGTGGACGGTGTCTGCACTGCATCGCCCAGTCGGCCGGTCCGGATTTCGACGACTTCGACACTGAAAATCAGCAGGCCCAACTGGACCTTCTGACCGGGCTGAAGCAGGTGCTGGTCGACGGGCTTGCCGTTGACCATGGTCGGATTGGTGCGGGAACGATGTTGCAGGAGATAGCCCCGCTGGGCCTCCTTCCACTGCAGGACGGCGTGAACCCTGGAAACCGTCGGTTCTGAAAACAGAATCCAACCCGGAGCCTTCTCTTTGGGGTCCAGGGCCCTCCCCAGGGTCATCTCCTGGGCATCCAGGGGAAAGACCTTGCCCCTGTCGCTACCATCCAATACTCGAATCTGTAAGCCGGAATTCCAAGCCATGGGCCAGCCTCGACGCCTCCTCCAACAGTCTACGCAGATTCCACATCCGGAAGTTCGGACCTTCCTGGAATGGATCTCTCCGAAATCACGGCTGGACCCGGACGAAGACCCGGGGCACCAATCCGTGCCGGGTCGGCACCATGATATTCCGTATGCCCTGAATCCGCCGCCGGGAATGGGTTTGGGGACTTCCGGGCCCGGGACCTCCTCGAACCCAACCGTTCAAGAGGCCGAAATCCCATATTCTCGTGATTCTAAACGGAGGTAGATGAGCCCGCCAGGGCCCGGTCGACCATTTTGAGACCGGAATCCACCGCCTCGAGGAAGGGGGCGAGCGTTTTCGCCGTCAGGGCCGAGACGGGGACGGCTCCCGTCCAGGTTTCCAAAGCGGCCTGCATCAGTTCCGGGGCCATCTGGTCCACCTTGTTCAAGAGCAGGATCTGGGGGATCCCATCCAGGGCCAGGTCTTCCAGGATGCCTTGGACCGCCAGGATCTGGTCGGGGTGATTGGGATTGGAGACGTCTACGACGTGGACCAGGAGATCGGCGTCGTCCAGCTCTTCCAGGGTCGCTTTGAAGGCTCGGGCCAGGTCTTCGGGCAGATCCTGGATGAACCCCACGGTGTCGGTGAGGATCACCTCCCGCCCGGAGGGCAGTCGAAGCCTGCGCGAAGTGGGGTCCAGGGTGGCGAAGAGGCGGTCTTCGACCAGCACCTCGGCCCCGGTCAGCGTCCGCAACAAGGTCGACTTCCCCGCGTTGGTATAGCCGACCAGGTTGACCACGGGGATCCCCGAGCGGCTTCGTCGGGAGCGGCGCAGCCGCCGTTGTCGGGAGAGCTGTTCCAATTCCTTTTCCAGGCGGGCGATGCGGTCCCTGACCCGCCGACGCAGGACCTCGATCTTGGTTTCGCCTGGCCCGCGAGCTCCGATTCCCCCGGTCAGGCGGGACAGGAAGTCATCTTTGAGGACCAGGCGTGGCAGGCTGTACTTCATCTGGGCCAGTTCGACCTGCAGTTTGCCGTCTCGGCTGTGGGCGCGCCGGGCGAAGATGTCCAGGATCAACTGGGTTCGGTCGATGACCTCCAGTTCCCCGAGTTCGGAGATGGAGCGCATCTGCGAGCCCGAAAGCTCGCCCTCAAAGACGATCAGGTCGGCCCCCTTCTGCATGGCGGTGATCATGAGTTCCTTTAGTTTGCCGCTGCCGACCACGTAGCGGGGGTTCCGCTCGCGTCGGCGCTGGGTGACCACCTCGACCACCTGTATCCCGGCTGAATCAGCCAGTTCCTGCAGCTCGACCATCGACTGCTGGAGATCCTCCAGACGGCCGCTGGTAACGCCCACCAAGATACCCTTGCGCGTCGTTCCCGAGACCTGGCTGGAGTCACGGTTGGCGGCGGCAGATTCCTGCTCGAGGCCCGCCATGAGGGCGGCAAAGTCCAGGTCGACTTCATGGACCGAGACGGGTTCTTCCAGGTGCCAGGGGTCGCCCTCGGTTCTTTCGGGTTTCAGCCAGGCCAGATGGAGGTTGCCGGGAAGACCTGAAGGCTGGGCCTGTAGCGCGCCCAGCAGGTCGAACCTCAACAAGGCCAGGTCGGTCAGGTCGTCGTGGGTAAGCGGTTCGCCGTCGAGATGGGTGTGCAGGAAACGCACTCCCCGAAAGCGGGCCTTGCCTACCCGGAAGCGGGAGAGCTCGGAGATCACGATGCCCTTGGCGTCGCCGACGTAGACTTCCAGCACATTCCCCCGGCGGTCCACCAGGATCCCGATCTGCCGACCGGTCTCTCGGGAAATCTCGGTCAGGGCTCGGGCCAATTCGGGTGTCAGGACGCGGTCCGGGGGGATCCTTTTCTGGAAGAGTCTCTGGAGATTCTTCTTCTGGCTGGGCTTCAGCCCCAGGATATTGCCCTTCAGGTCGCGGATGGGTGGGCTCCTCCTCTGGCAGGGATCCTCTTAAGTATGTCCAACGGGGCGCGCCCGAGGGATTATCATCATAGCACGCGGGAGGCACTCTCGGGTGGGAATCTTTCTTCCGCCGGCCGGGTCCGATGGCCGGAGGAGGTTGACGCCAGGCGTATAACCTGTAGTTTTCCCCGGGTTCAGGTTTACAGGAGAGGAACGGTCCCCGCATGGCCCGGTACAAGCTGAAGAAAATTGCCATCCTGGTGGCACTGTTGGGTCTTATCGGTCCGCTTCTCTGGCTCTTCCTCCAGAAAGGCTTGGACCCGACGGTTTTCGGCACCATGGTGAGCATGTGCCTGGCGCTGACCATCCTGAATCTCTGGGACCAGCAGAGGATAAGACGCCAGTTGGCCCTGGAGGACGTCGAGATTTCCCGGGAGCTGATGGAGAAGGCACAGTATCGGGCGGCCTTGAACCGCCTGGAATCGGCTCTGGCCCATGACCCGAACTGTTTCGAGGTCCGCGTGGCCCGGGGCGAGATTTACCGATGTGAGCAGGCCTACGATCTGGCCCGTCGCGAACTGCTTGCGGCCATCCAGATCCGTCCCGATTCCTTCCGAGCCCACTTCGCCCTGGGGCTTACCTACCTGCAGGAGAAGAAGATCTTCGAAGCCGTCTCGGAGTTCCGACGCACCATTCAACTGAAGCCGGATTTCAGCGAGGCTCATTTCATCCTGGCCCAGTCCTACGAACTGGCCGGCGAAAAGGCCAACGCCTTGAAGGCCTATAAGACCTTCCTGCAAGTCGTTTCCGGGGAAGAGGGCACCAGCCGGAAGATCGCCGACTATGTCGACCGAAGTCAATCCCGGATCATGGCGCTCCAGTAGACCGGAGGAGAACGATGGCCGACAAAGCCAACAAGAAGTCGGAACCGAATTTGGTCGAGGTGGGTAGCATCTTGTTCATCCTGGTGGTGCTCTTCTCGGTAATCCTTCCGGCCTGGGACCAGGTCTCCCACCAGGCCGAGGAAGAAGCCAACCTGCAACAGTGTCAACAGAATCTCCTGGATCTACATCGAGGCATTGACGCCTATCGTAAGGCCCACAAGGGCGCTTTCCCTCCAGATCTGAATGTTCTCGTCTACGAGGAGTTAATCCCGGAGGTACCACAGTGCCCCTCTTCCGAGAAGCAGAGCTACGCCGACAAGGGATATATATACAAGTCGGGCGATCCGGGTCGCTATACGCTGATGTGTGTGGGCAACGCCCACGGCGAGCTGGACCTGGACCGCAATGAACCACTCTACGATTCGCTGTATGGGCTTCGCCCGCCG
>JAAZKF010000182.1 GCA_012799975.1 Burkholderiales bacterium | reverse complement strand
CGAGGGTGAGACTTCCCCGAAACCCGCCGAGGATTCGACTCCACCTACACCCGCCGAAGCTGAGACTTCCCCGAAACCCGCCGAGGATTCGACTCCACCTACACCCGCCGAAGCTGAGACTTCCCCGAAACCCGCCGAGGATTCAACTTCCCCGAAACCCGCCGAGGCCGAGACGGGGCGCCCGCGAACCATTTCCCTCAAAATCAAGCGTGAGAAGGGGCGGCCCAAGATTCCCCCACCTCAGACGGAAGAAGAGTAGACCCCCAGTCCATCCAGGAGGATTCAGAACTTGCAGGTCCCTAAAGGCAACATCCTGATCGAGGACGAGATGCTCCCGTACTCGGACATCAACACCATGCTCACCAATCTGGTGGAGGATGGTTTCACAGGTTACGTGAAACTGGACCTCCAGGATTCCTCGGGGCTGATCTTCTACTCCGAGGGGAACCAGGTCCGAGCCATGGAGGTCGATCCGGCCAGCGGAAGTGCTTCGGTCCATCTGCTGCCCCGTCTTCTGAATCGGGTCAAGAATCGCGACCTGGCGGTGTCCAGTTACGTGACTTCAGTTCCGATCGTCAACGTCCTGGGCGGGCTCTTCGCCTTCCAGCCTCTGTATCTGGACTATGAGGTCAAGCGTCGCGAGCTCAAGAAGGTCCTGACCGACCTCGAGTCCGGGGAATACAGCGGGATCATCAAGATGGCCAGCCGGGAGGGGACCTACTTCTTGCTCATCAACCGAGGAGAGCTGGTCACCGACCGCTTCAGTCGCGAGTATGGTCAGGTCTTGTGTGGCACGGACGCAGTGAGTGAGCTGTTGGACTATGTCCACAAGAACGGGGCCACCCTCAACGTCTATGCCGAGAAGGCAACCGAGATCGAGAATCGCCGCCGTCAGAAGGAAGAGGAGCTTGAGAAGATCAAGCAGCTCATCGCACGCCAGGATGGGACCTTCTTCCGAGCCGGCGACATCGTGAAGGTGGATGAATACATCGTCCGCGAGTGGGGTCTGGATGCCAAGACCACCTTCAATGTGGAATTGGAGACCTCGGACGGTGATCTCTACGAGTACAAGTGTCAGGCAGCACGCAAGATGGGTGGTTATGCGGGCCTGGCCCCGGCGATGATTAAGAAGATGGGAATCAAGGAAGGAGACCTGATCACCATCCGCCCCGTCTAGGAAAGCGTCCGGAAACCTCGACCGCGCATCGTCGAAGAGCCCTTGCATGCCCCGCGCGATGCGTGGGGCATGCAAGCGTTTTCGTCCAGGTGAGGGGCCTGGCCGCTACAAGTGAGCGGGGGCCTGGGCCTGCGGCGTTTTTTTGAGGCGTTCCTCAGTAGAATTGCGGACCCGACTGGTGGGGGCGGATTTCCTGGACCCAGTTGTAGCCTTCGAATTGCCGGGTCAGGAGGATCGTCTCCGGAGAATCGCCCCCTCGGATGCTGCCCGTGATCGGGCGCCCATCCAAGGTACCCTGCAGTTTGGTGGACGGACCTTGCGGATCAGCTTGGCCGGCGAGGTGCAGTGCGACGGAACCGAAGTGCCCCGTCAACTGGAAGCCCAGGTTCCAGGGGTTGAGGCCCAGTTGCTGGCGCACCGGGACATCGCCGACCTGACCGGAATACCCGAATCCCCCCATGAGGGTGTCGATTCGCATCCGGTCCTGGGATTCTCCGATGCGACCTTGCACCTGCAGACCCAGCGGATGGTTCAGGACCGCCTCTTCCAGGACCTCTCCGCCGGCGTTCCCGGAAATCCGGAGTCCCTGAAAGGTCTTTTCCAGCCGGTAGTTCACTTGTGTCTCGGTGCCGTCGGGGGCTTGAATCCTGTTGAAGACATCCACCACGGGGGTCCGGTTCAGCATCTGGCCGGTGACCAGATTCGACACGGCATCGGCGGAGGGGGAAGCCATGGCCTCCAAAGCGTTGTCCACGCGAGCAAAGTTGAGGGGATAGGGGTTCGAGTGGATCTGCATCTCCTGAGCCGCCTTTTCAAGAATCGAGAACTCTCTTTGACTATAAGAGGGGAGCCCCCTGCCGTTGGTGAACTGGATGTGAACGATGCCCGAGACCCGGCGCACGCAGGATCTTCTCTTTCCCACAAAGAATGAGCCCCACCTGAGCCTGGAGGTCGCCCGTGTCCGATACCGATGACATCCTCGAAGCCTTTTCCCGCCTGGACGGTGTCCACGGCGCGTTGGTCCTGTCTCGGGATGGCCAGGTACGGGCCCATCATCTGGTCGACTTTCCGGATCTCCAGCTCCTGTCCGAAGCGGTGCATCGCAGTCTGGATATCGCAGAGCGGTTGACCGGGTCATTGAAGCAGGGGAAATTGAACCAGCAGACTCTGGAGTTTGAGGAATCCCAGGTGATCGTCGAGATCCTGGAGGGCGGCTACGCCCTGGCGGTGGCGGCTACCCCCACGGCGAACCTGGGCCGCATCCGGCTTGAGCTGCGCAAGAACAGGAAGTCCGTCGAATCCAGCCTGGCCTGAGGAATTTCAATGCCCCACCGGATCCTCGTCGCGGACGATGAAGCCCATATCGTCGAACTGGTCCGGGTCAGCCTGGAAGACTTCGGCCTCGAGGTCCTGGATGCCCCTGACGGGGAGGCGGCCTTGGCCGTAGCGCGTCGCCATCAGCCCGAGATCCTCCTCCTGGATGTGATGATGCCCCGGGTCGATGGCTTCGAAGTGTGTAGGCGCCTCAAAGCCGACCCGCTGACCCGAGGGATCATCGTGATAATGTTCACGGCCAAGGCCACGGAAGCCGACCTGGAACGCGCTCGGGAGGTCGGCGCCCAAGGCTACGTGACCAAACCTTTCAGCCCCCTGCAGCTCGCCGTGGTGGTCCGGGAGCACCTGCAGGCCCTTTCATCTGCGGGCGATTGATGCTCGGGGGAAAGGAGAGCCGGCCCCGGGAACAATTGGCTGCACTCTACGAGATCGGCCGGGCTTTGAATTCTACCCTGGAGCCGGATGAGGTGTTGGATCTCATCCTGGGCATGATCCTGGACCTCTTCCAGGCGGACGCCGGTTCGATCATGCTGATCCAGGACGACCACCTTCGCATTCGGCGCGCGCGAGGGTTGTCCCCGGAAGTGGTTGAGAAGACCAGGGTCCCGTTGGGCCAGGGGATTGCCGGATGGGTGGCCCAGACCGGTGAGATGCTGCTTCTGAATGGCAGGATCGAGGATCCGCGTTTCCGCAATCTGGTTCCCCGCCAGGATGAGATTTCATCCTCCTTGTGCACGCCTCTGCGCAGCCGGAAGGGCGTGATCGGGGTCATGATGGTCCGACGCGCCGGAGCCAAGCGATTCAGTCGCAGCCAGCTTGATTTCTTCGCTTCGGTGGCGGACCAGGCCTCACTGGCCCTGGAGAATGCCAGACTCTTCCAGAGCGAGCAGGAGCGGTCTCGGCAGCTGGCGCTCGAGCAACAGAAGTTTCGAGCCATCTTCCGGGACATGGCCGATGGGGTACTGGTGGTCGACCATGGGGGAGGGGTCACGCATATCAACGATGCGGCTCGGCGCCTTCTCGGACTGCACCAGGAAGAAATCGGGACTCCTCTTCCCGATCTCCTTCCCCACCTGCCCCTGAACGTGGTGCGTCAGGCGGCCTCGGAGCCGGGAGAGATCTTTGAAGCGGACATCAAACTCCCCTCCGACGCGGGAAATACGGTCCTGCGAGTTACAGCCACCTCCCTGGAGGCAGATCCGGTCGCTCCTGAGGGGCTGGTCTTACTTTTGCACGATGTCACCGAACGGGTGCGGGTCGAACGGATGAAGTCGGAGTTCCTCTCCGCCATCTCCCACGAACTGAAGACCCCTCTGACCACCGTCTCGGGTTTCCTGGAACTGATGTTGAACCGCGAGTACGATCGCTCTCGCCAGGAGCAGTATCTGTCCATCAGCCTGGCCGAGGCCCAGCGCTTGCAGCGCTTGATCGAAGACCTCCTGACCCTGTCGCGCTTGGAGTCCGGGCAATTCCGCCTGCAGCCTGCTCCGGTTTTTTTTGATCAACTGGCAGCTTCGGTCCTCGCTGGATTCTCGGAACGCTACCCGGGGTTTCACTTCGAGTTGCGGGTGGAGGGAGAACTTCCCCCCCTGGAGGCGGATGGAGACCTGTTGATCCAGGTCCTGGTCAACCTTGTGTCCAATAGCGTGAAATACAGCCCCGACGGGGGAGATATCCGGGTCCTGGTCCGGGGCGAAGCCCAGGGTATTCGGGTTTCGGTCGAGGACCAGGGAATCGGGATCCCCAGGGACAAGATCCCCTTTGTCTTCGACAGGTTCTACCGGGTGGACAACTCCCTTACCCGTAGGACCGGCGGGACGGGTTTGGGGTTGGCCAACGCCCGTTATATCGTGGAAGGGCACGGGGGAACCATCTGGGCTGAGAGTCCTGTGGAGAAGGGAAGCCGGTTTACTTTCGTCCTGCCCTGCAAGCGGAATGAAGTTGGAGAGAGCGAGGCTTGACCAGGAAGATGGAGACTTTGACCACCATGGAACAACAGCTCGAAGAGGCTCGAAT
Organism: Burkholderiales bacterium; assembly: GCA_012799975.1. Taxonomy (GTDB): domain Bacteria; phylum Vulcanimicrobiota; class Xenobia; order Xenobiales; family Xenobiaceae; genus Xenobium. Next base: position 7,591 of record JAAZKF010000182.1, on the reverse strand, counting down.
GGCTGCCCGCGAGGCGCCGGAAGACCTTGAAGCCTTGCTCCTCTGCGCTCAGATGTGCCTGAAGAGAGACCTGCGTCTGGAGGCCTTGCAGCATTTTCAGACTGTGTTGGAAAGTCAGCCCCGGGTTGAAGCCCGGTTTGGCCTGGCGCAGCTCTTTGCCCGCCAGCACCACTTCCTGGAAGCCTACGACGAACTCCGACGGCTTTTCGAGTTGGAGCCGCTGCACGTCCTGGGCCACGCACTTCTGGTGGCCCTGAACTCTTGCGAGTCGGTCCCTGAGGATCTCCAGCCTCGGCTTAGTTTCGTCCCCTCGCGGCAGGACCTGACGGAGCAGCGTCGTCTGTTGGAGGCCGAGCGGGAGACCATGGCCGGTGAGGTCGATCAGTATCGAATCCTGGCCTCTGCGCCGGATGCCGAGCCGATCCTCCAATACCATTTCGAGGAATCTCGCAAGAGGCTCGAACGGGTCCAGACTCTGCTGGAACGCCTGGAAGCTTGGGAAAAGCTGGCTTTGGAGGTGGAACCTGCGAAGGAGGTGGAACCTGCGAAGGTGGAACCCGCGGAGGTCGAAACAACGGAAATCGTCCCTTCTCCCGAGACTGCCAAAGGTCCGCCATCGGAAAAGCCGCTCTCCATCGCGGACTCCTCCGAGGTCTTGCAGGGCTTCTACGCCGGGATCAATCTTCAGGTCGACGAGGTCCTGGGACAGTTGGGTCGGACCCGAGGGGTGCTGGGTTCGCTGCTGCTGGCGGAGGACTTCGGCCTGGTCTGGAAGGTGGGCCTGGCGAAGGAACCCGCTACACTCCTTCAAGATGTGTTGGAGGGGGTCGGGGTCCTGCGTGCCTATCGCCCGGACTTCAAGAGCTGGGTCCTGGAATCCGTGGGAGGGCTCTTCGTGGTCCAGCAGGTGGACGCCCGTCACCTGCTGATCGTCTTGGGTAAGGCCAAGACCAACCTGGGAACGCTGCGCTACACCATCGAGAAAAATCGGAGCGACCTGGCTGAGCTCGTCGCAAGTCGGCCTGCGCTTTGAGGATGTCGGGACTTAAACGGTCCCGGGTCCTTTCAAGCGCTCTGGACGGCCTGGCTTTCACCGGAATTTTCCTGATCCTGCTCTTCCCGGCCGTCACGGCCGTGACCAAGATGGGCCAAGGGCAGACGCTATCTGCGCTGGCCGCCGGGGGCGCTTTGGGGGGGGGGTGGGGAGCCCTTCTGTCCATCTTGCTCCAGGGGGACTCGGGAGGGCAGTTGCCGGCCGCGGCTGCTCTGCTCCGGGGGGGGATCTTCCTGTCGGCTACGTTCTGGCTTCTTCGTCCCCGCCGCCTGGATGGGCGACTTCGGCTCGGGATGCTGTGTGCGCTGGCCTTCCTGTTGTTGATGCTGGCCTCCGCCCTGGCCTCCCAGCAACTGCGCGACGCCATGACCGGTTGGGCCAGTTTCCTGGGGATTTTCCTGTGTTTCGTGCTGGCGGCTGATCTGGCCCGGGAGTACCGTCGTTTTCCCCTGCTGCATCTGGGCTCGTTGCTGATACTGGGGGCCATCGCCATGGTGCTCCCCGCCGCGTGGTTGATTTTCATCCTGAACCCCGAGCCCGAGGTGGCTATTTTCGGTTCCTTCTACCAGCCGAACATGCTGGCGGGCTATCTCCTGCTAGGAGTGCCCCTGGCTGCCGCCTGTTTCTTCTTCCCCGAGGGCGGGAGGCGTGAAGCTTGGAGCCGTAGTCTTCTTGGCGGACTTTTCCTGGCGGCCTTCCTGGTCTCTCTCTACTACACCTATTCGCGATCGGCCTGGGCCTTCGCCTTGCTGGGTACCATGCTGCCCCTGGCCATGGGGCCGACCCGGGGAGGCAGCGCGATTTTTCGACGCCTTCTATTGGTATTTCTGTGCCTGGGAGGGTTGGGGGGAGGCGCCTTGCTGGGGTTGAGGGGCGAGACTTTGTCGGCCGGAGTTCTGTTGGCCCTGGGAGGGGGGAGCGGTATTTTCTTGTTGGCAACACTGCCCAGGATTCGACTGCTCTTGCCGTGTATGGTCGTGGTCGGACTCCTGGCGCTGGGGATGGCCGGCTTCCTGTCCAAGAGCCAGACTCTGGTGGCTCCCCATGCCGTGGAGCGTGCCGGGCAACTGGCCAGTGGCCAGGACACCTCGGGGTCCGCCCGGGTGGAGTTCTATCGGGCAGCCTGGAAGATGGCCTTGCGCAACCCCTGGTTGGGAGTGGGCCCGGAAGGTTTCCAGCGACATTACCCTTCGCTTCAGGGGGACCTGCGCTGGTTCGCCAAGTACGCCCATAGCCTGACTCTGACCCTCCTGGCCGAAACGGGTTTTCTGGCGACGGCCTTCTTCTATCTGGCGCTGCTCGCCTGGGGAGTGGTCGGATGGCGACGTTTGTCCTGTCCTGAGCCTCCGTCGGACCTGCCTTATTCCGGGCGCACCTTGAGGTTGGGTTTGGGATTGGGACCCATGGTATTCCTGGGACACGCTCAGTTCGATGTCGACTTCAACTTTCTGGCCCTGCCGTTTTCAGCTGCCCTCATGGCGGGTCTGGCGGTGGGTTTTCCCAACGAGGGGGAGGTCCTGGAAGCGCCGACTCCCCAGCCCGCCTCCCCGTGGTCGATCAGACCGGGTTTGTTGTTTCAGTATCTGGGGTGCCTGCTCTTGTTGGGCTTGGTCTGGGTCGGAGCGCGTTGGGGATTGGGGGATTATCTGGCCGGTCAGGCCCGCCTGGCCGGGGATGCCCATCGCGCAGATGTCGCCCTGGACCTGTATCGGGCAGCGGCACGCTGGGATCCCCTGCAGGGCGAGCACGAGCGCCAGGCCACCTTGATCCTGCTGGAGTCTTCCCTGGGGGAAGATGCGGATCCCGAGAGGAATCGCGAGGCCTTGCAGAGATCCACCCGGGCCGTGGAACTCGATCCCCATCGGGCTGTCAGCCACAGTGCGCATGGCCGGGTTCTGGAAGCCCTGGGACGCTTCCAGGAGGCCGAGGCCAGCTATCGCAGGGCTCTGGAGATCGACCCGGTCAACTTCCCTTCCTTCTACCTGGATGTCGCCCGTATGATGGCCCTCGGCCGCGATCTCCAGGGCGCCCGGAGCTTTCTGCAACAGGCCCTGGAGAGGTACCCGGTCGAAGCGTTTGCGGTCATGTTCAACTTCCGCTCGGCAGCCCTGGACCAGCAGCTCGCCGAGGTCCACCTGCATCTGGCCTTGATGTACCCTGTCGGCGCCTCACAACGCCGGGAGCATCTGGAGAAGGCTGTCAACCTGAATCCGCTTTCCTCCCAGATCCGTTTCGTCCTGGCGGCCGAGCGCTTTCAGGAAGGACTGCGATTCGAGGCGGAGGGGGACCAGGAGAAGGCCCGTCCGCTCTTCGAGGACGTGACCCGGACCATGCTGGATCTGTATCAGAACGAGCCGGGCTACCTTCTCTTGCAGGACTTCCTCCGGGAATTGCGCCGGCGTGGTTTCGGAAACTGATCCCCAGTAAACTGGAGAGCGCACCCTCCAGGGTGCGCTCTCCAGGAAACCAGAGCCGTTCGTATGTTCGTATCAGCGTGCGGCCATGTGGTTGCCGTCCAGGTTGTTGCGGACGGCATAGAAGATGAAGTTTCCGTCCGGATGGGAAGGAGCCGAGTTCATCGCCTGCTTGGTAGTGGTCCGCAAGGTCCCCGTGGCGGGGTCTGCAAAGGTGACGGTGTCCCCTTCGGTCTTGACGATGGTGACGATGTGACCACGGCCCGAAGGCGAGAACTCGGCCCCGTTCAGGCCGACGATGACCGGAGTCTTCTCGTTGTTGACCTTGTGGTCGATCAACTCCCACGAAGAGGCGGAGATCTCGCCGCCATCCCGCCAGCGGAAGCCCGCCGCAGCCGACTCGCTGTTCAGCGCGTTGAGCAGTTCGAACCCGTAGCGGTTATTGATGTCCATATCGCGGAGGTTCTTGCCGGTCAGGGCGTTGACGGCCATCGCCACGCTGGTCTGACCACAGGAGATGTCGTTGTTCTGGGCCAGGCACTGGAGGTTCATCGAACCTGCCTGGGTGGCCCCGAAAATCGAGGGGTCCATGCCGGCCGGCTGACGCATCAGGCTCCAGAGCTGGGGATTGATCCCCTGGATTCCGCCCATGGTGAGCGGCGTGTTGCCCGCCGGATAAGACGCCATGGAGGGGGGCATCGGCGCGTGTTCCGCACGTTCAAACATGTGCTGGAAGGCACCGGAATCGATCGGTGGACCCTGGTTGAGCCGGTTCTCGATCTGCTCGATCCGGTTCATTACCTGGTTGATGTTCTCGAGCATTCGGGCCTCCTCGATTCTTGAAAAACGATTGTAGTCTCGCAACTTGATTGTAGTCCATGGGGACAGCAGCTGCCCACGCAAAGGTGTAAACCTTTTGTGAACATGGGCCTCCGAACAGGCTTGAAGGCCCGTAGAAACGGCGTTTTCGTCGGTGTTATACTGACTGGGGAGGGTCTGGAGGAGGTATTCCGCGTTGTCTGCTTCCTGGGTCCTCGAGACACCGGTGCGAGTGGGTGGGGAGGATTGTCCCCGCTGCCTGGATTCTGCGCTTCACGGTTTGAGGACGAGTCCGGGGGTCAGCGCTGTTGAGCGGGATTCGCAGGGCCGGATTCTGGTCCGATATGACCCCGATAGGGTGACCCGGGAGGAACTGCAGCGGATCGTCGGTGCCGCACCGGAGGGTATGGAGCACCGTGTCGTCCCGGTTCGGGGAATGGATTGCCCGGACTGCGCGGCCACCATCGAGGCCGTGCTGAACCGCACTCCCGGGATCCGCTTTGCCTCGCTCAATTACGCGGCCCAACGAATTTTCCTGGAATATGATTCCTCCCAGATCACCCTCCCCGGTATCGAGAGGGTCATCCGCCGTCTGGGCTACCGGGTTCCGGACCGGGAGGATCCTGCTGGCGAGCGTCTGTTCGATTTGCAGCATCTGGAAGTCCGTCTGGTCCTGGTCTGCGGCCTCCTTCTGGCTTTGGGGGGTGGGGCCTGGGTGACCCTGGAACCCGTGGCCCGTTCCCCCTTCCTCCTGTGGACGGCCGCCGCCCTGGTCGGGGTCTGGACTCCGGCTCGTCGGGCCTGGGGAGCCCTTCGCGCCGGCCAGGTGGACATGAACTGCCTGATGGTGTTGGCGGTTTTCGGCGCTTTGGCCCTGGGTGAAACCGCCGAGGCCGCCACGGTGGTCTTCCTGTTCTCGTTCGGGGAGATGTTGGAGGGATTTGCGGCCCGGCGCTCGCACCGCGCAGTCGAGCTGCTGCTGGAGCAACGTCCCGAGGTGGCCAGGGTCGAGCGCGAGGGCGTGTTGTTGGAGACCCCGGCCCGGGACGTCGCTGTGGGAGAGGTGGTCTCGATTCGGCCGGGGGAGCTGATACCATTAGACGGCCGGGTAATTCAGGGGCGCTCGACGGTGGACCAGGCTTCGATGACGGGTGAATCGATCCCCGTAGAGAAGGGCCCCGGCGAAGAGGTCCTGGCCGGCACCTTGAACCAGGGTGGGGCCCTGAAGGTGGAGGTCCGCGCTCCCTACGAGGCTTCCACTTTGGCGCGGGTCCTGCAGGTGGTCGAGCAGGCGCAGATGCGGAAGGGCGACCAGCAGCGCTTCGTCGATGCCTTTGCTGCCCGCTATACGCCGGCCGTGGTCCTGGGGGCGATCCTGGTCGCCGCCCTGGGGCCTCTGCTTTCTGGAGGGGCCTTCTCCGACTGGATCTATCGGGCCTTGGTCCTGCTGGTGATCGCCTGCCCTTGCGCCCTGGTGATCTCCACCCCGGTCGCTGTGGTCTCGGCCCTGACGGGAGCTTTGCGCCAGGGGATCCTGATCAAGGGCGGGGTCTACCTCGAGCGTCTGGCTCGGGCTCGGGTCTTTGCCCTGGACAAGACCGGAACCCTGACTCGGGGTAGCCTGCAGGTGGTATCGCTGCACCCCTTGGGAGGGCTTTCCTCCGAGGAATTGCTGGCCCTGGCTGCTGCGGCGGAGGCGCATTCGGAACATCCCCTGGGCCTGGCCGTGGTCCGTCACGCCTTGGGAAAAGGCGTGCAATTCGAGGCCCCCGAGGAGTTCCAGGCCCGCCCTGGTCAGGGAACCTGGGCTCGCTTGGAGGGAGCCACCCTCGAGGTGGGGCGTCCGGAACTCTTCGCTGATCTCCTGGAACCAGCTACCCGCCAGCAGATCGAGGTTTTCCGGGACCAGGGCAAGACGGTGGTCGTGGTGGTCCGTGAGGCCGAGGTAGTGGGCCTGGTGGCCTTCGCCGACGCGCCGCGTTCCGAGGCCGCGGCGGCCCTGGAGGAGCTCCGCTCCCTGGGTCAGCGACTGGTTCTCGTGACGGGCGACCATCCCCGTGCAGCCGCGTCCCTGGCCTCCCGGTTGGGCATCCAGGAGGTGCATGCTGGCCTGATGCCCGAGGGGAAACTGGCTTTACTGCAGCGATTAGAGGCGGAGGGATTGCCGGTGGTCATGGTCGGAGACGGAATCAACGACACTCCGGCACTGGCGGCAGCGACGGTCGGGATTTCGCTGGGAGCTGCCGGCTCAGCCGTGGCCCTGGAGACCGCCGATATTTCCCTCATGGGCGACGATTTGCGGGGATTGCCGGCGGCCTTGCGTCTGGCTCGCCGGGCCCGCTCGGTGATCCTGGAGAATATCGTCTTCGCTCTTGGCCTCAAAGCCGTGTTCCTGGGCCTGGCCCTGACCGGGAACGCCGGGATGTGGATGGCCATCGCCGCCGACACCGGGGCTTCGTTGCTGGTCACGCTGAACGGCCTGCGCCTGGTGGGAGCGAGGAAACGGGCGGGAACAGAGCCGGTCCATGATCATGATCACGAGTCGGGGTCTGCCCACGAGGCGGAAGAAAACCACGGCTGTTCTTGTGGCGGCCACTGAACCCGCCCGGAATCCGCCGCTTGGCGTGGCCTTCAGGCCCGCTGCGATCGGCTACAGGGGCAGGTCCGCCAGGAGGGGAAATTCCCGGCGGAAGCTGCCGTCCAGGATCTCCCTCACATGCCGGACCCTCTGGCCGGCCACCGGCAGGAACTCTTCGCCGCCATAGGTGTCGGCGTACTCGTTCCAGGGGCCCTCGCAGACCGGGTAGAAGCGGCACGAGAGGCAGGGAGGGAATTTCTCCTTGATCTGCAGGCGGATTTTGGACCAGTTCTCGACGCCCCGGTCGCTGCCGTACTGGTTCAGTTCGACGTAGTCTTCCAGTTGCTGGCCGATCTCCGTGATATGGCTTTCGTAACCTTCCATGTGGCAGAACATGAAGGTCTCAGCGTCGGCGCCTCGGCCCGCTGCCCGCAGCCGGTCCAGAGCCTGGCGCAGGAAGGGGACCACGTCGCGATAACGGGGCACGACCTGGTCCCAGAGCTTGCGCGCCCGCCCCTGGGCGTGGGGGAAGGCGATGCTGACGTGGCTGGAACCCAGATCGATCAAGACCTGTACCGTCTGGGGGAGGACCTGGTAGTTCAGGCGCGACAGGACCACCTTGCTGCTCACGCACTGCTCCAGGCGCACCAGGTTGGTGATGCCCTGGACCGTCTCGGCGAAGGAACCCGGGCGGGTGGTGATGGAGTCGTGGACCTCGGCGTCGGG
>JAAZKF010000181.1 GCA_012799975.1 Burkholderiales bacterium | reverse complement strand
GGCGTGAAAGGCTGCAGGTAGATGCCCAGCCAGCCTCTCTGGATCCGTCCTTCGACCTCGGCCCGGGTGATCACGTCCCGGACCACGTTGGCAGGGATCGTGAAGCCTTGCCCCCGGCCGATGCCGACGGAGTTGATGCCGATGACATCGCCGTTCAGGTTGACCAGGGGACCGCCCGAGTTGCCGGGATCGATAAGGGCGTCGGTCTGGATGAAATCATTGAGAAGCGGGACCTCGCTGTCTACTCCCGGGATGAATCGACCCTTTCCGCTGACGATGCCGAACGAGACGGTCCGGTCGAACCCGTAGGGGTTCCCGATCGCCAGGACCCAATCACCCACCCGGACCTGGTCGGAGTCCGCCAGTTGGGCAGCCGGCAGGGGGCGTCCGGCCTGGACCTGCAGAAGGGCCAGGTCCGTCTGCTGGTCGCGACGCAGGACCTTGGCTTCCAGTTTGGTCTTGTCGTCCAGGATGACGGTGATGACCTGGGCGCGGTCGATGACGTGATGGTTGGTCACGATCTTGCCGTCCGAGCTGATGATCAATCCGGAACCCAGGCCTTTGTGGCGCTGTTCTCCGCGCTTGGCCAGTACCTCGATGTGGACCACCGAGCTCTTGACCTGATCAGAGGCCGAGCTGAGGTGGTCCTGGAGGTCTTCGAAGAGTTTCAGGCCATTGGGCTCGGCAGCCGTCGGAAGGGCCAGCAGGGCCACCAGGAGGAGGGCGGAAAAGACCGATTTGATGCAGGTTCTGTTGCTGTTCACAGTGCAGAGGCTTCGACCCCTCTGGGGAAATCCTGCAAGCTGAAGAAAGCAAGGCACCCCCCGCCGGCCTGAATCCGCCGCCTGGCGTGAGAACCGAGGCCATCGAGGCGGGTCTGGATGCCAGGAAGGCGTGCATCAAGGGGGGGAGCGTAGTAGGAAACTACGTGAGCACCGCAGAGGTGCGCCTGACGACACAGACGGACCCTTCCCACCCACGCCCTGGTGTGGGTGGGTTCTCAACGCCTCGACGGTCGAATGCCAAGCCAGGCGGCGGATTCAGGGCCGAGAAGGGCGAGGGTGCGTCGGGTGGGTTGAGGTGGGTATCAGGCCAGGCGGTTGCCGCTCAGGCTGAAAAGGCCCGTAGTGGCCGTGGAAGGGCCGTTCAGCGAAAGCTCCGGGAAGTGGAGGATTTCGGGCGGGTTTTCGTCGATGACGGCGATCGGTCCCGGAGCTAGGATGGAGGAAACCTCCGTCGACCTGCTGGTAGCGGTCGGGACCTGCGGCAGCCCCGCCACGATGAAGCCATCCACCTCCTCCACCAGTGCAGAAGCGCCCTGCGGGGGTGGGCATTCGCGAACGGGGGGGGCAGGGGGACCGGAGGGGAGGGAAGGAGGAAGGGCCGAAGTGCCGCCGCTCATCTGGACGGCGTCGTTCCCGAAACTGGATGGCGTCTCGATGGGGAGCTCGGGGCGGACCGGGCTGGTTCGCAAGGCAGGGAGTGCCGGACGAACGTTCTGGGAGGCCCCGAGGCCCTGGATTTCGCTCATGATCTTCCTCCAACCGATAGGGGACGCTGAGGGTCCCCTCCGGGGCTGCGCCGGGGACCTTGAGGATGCTCGGCCAGCCTTGGCCCCATGCTAACACCGGGCAGGGTGAAGGCACAATCGCTTCCAGGCGGGGATCTCGTCAAAGGAACCATCGTTTACAGGCAGGTTACATCTCGCTAAACAGCTACTCAAAGACATGGCTGTTGGACCCCGGGAGGCGACCTGGGGGGGTCCGGCTGGGTTCCTGGCGATCAGAGTTGCCCGTGGCGGTCTATCCGGTTTGCCCCGAGGGAGGGGAGAATCTGGAGGTTTCGGACTCCTCAGGCCCTGGGGAGTTCTGGGCGCCTGAGGTCTTTGGGGTGCGCCTCAGCACGTAGACCGTGATATTGTACTCTGGCCACATCTCCTGACGATTCGCCTGGATGGGATCGGAGAGGCGCTCCACGGTGTGGTTCGTCAAGGCGATCTCGCCACTGGTGATGCCCTTCTGGAGCTTCCCGGAGAGGTCCAGCGTGTAGTCGTAGAGGCTGCGGGTCATGCGGTAGTCCTTGAGATTCCGGGTCAGGACATGTCCGGTGTTCAGGCCGATACGCAGGGCCAGGGGCCCGTTGAGCCGGTTGTGTCGACGGTTGAAGCCGGGCAGGTTATCCTGGATTTCCACGGCGCAGCGCAGAGCCGAGTCGGCGTTGGAGAAGATGCACATTACGCCATCGCCGGCAGCATCCTTGATCTGGCCACCCCAGCGGCGGACCAGATTCTGTACGTATTGGAAATACTGCTGGAAGGTGTAGGTGACGGCCACCTTGTCTTGATCCTGCTTGAGCAGGGTGGAATCCACGACGTCGATGCTGACTGCGGTCACCTCCTGGCTTTCCGCAGGTTGGATGGCCAGTTCCGAGTCGGTGGAGGCGGCCAGGTCCGGGACGTGTTCACCTGCGCGTTCCGAGAAGAAGTTGTTCAGCAGCAGGTCGTGGTAGATCCGGTTGCGGATCTTGCACGAGCCATTCTTGGCGGGCTTGATCAGGCCGATCAGTTCTAGGCGCGCCAGGCGTTGGTTGGTCATGCGGTTGAAGCGGATGCTCTCCTTGCGGATCAGGACCCGCTCCAACCAGGGAACCAGTTCGGCCTCTTCGTGCAGGCGATGGACGATGTGGTCGAGGTTGTTGTCGTCCATCATCAGGTCCTGGATGGCCCGCTCGACGACCTCGGGTCCGGAGATAGGGATCTTCCACTCTTCGAATATGGCACAGAGACGCTGGGTCAGATAGGGCTGCCCTCCGGTCCAGTCGTGGACCACGTCGGGGATGTCCTCGTCGAAGTACACTCCCATCCTCTCGAGCATGCCCACCAGGCGGCGGACGCCGTCACGGGTGAGGTCGCTCATCCGGATGGTCTTGGAGATGTTGAAGGGCGAGTTGGCCGGATTCTTGATCAGGTCCCGGGGCTGGAAGGTCCCGCAGAGCACGAAGTTGGTGAAACGGAACTCGGGTTTGACCTGGCGATTGGAGAAGACGTAGCGCACGTTCCCGAAGAAGGCGTCGGACATGTCCTCGGGGACGGTCCCCACCTCGTCGAGCATGATGCACAGTCGGGTATTGCCCAGTTGGGTGCTGACCGCTCGGAGGAACTGGATGAACTCCAGATGGGACTGGGGTAGGGGAGGGTGGTCTCCTCCCGGCAGCACCTGCTCGGCGATCCCCGTGGACAGGTGGGCATACCAGGATTCCAAGGTCTCTTCGCGGGCCGGCGACAGGTCGACGTAGGCGATGGCCATGCCGGCTTCCGTAAGCAGTCTTCGAACTCGAAGCAGAAGGCTGGTCTTGCCCATCTGGCGGGGAGCCAGGACCGTGACAAAGTCCCCTGCGGCGATGTGCTCGGGAAGCTTGTCGTCCTCGGGCCGTTTGATGCACACGGGTGAATTGGGGTCGAGGTTGCCGCCCCAGTGAAAGAACCTAGCCTCCATGCAGCATCATCTCTTTGTGTAGTTGGATCTCCTCGGCGACATCCATCACCTCGCGCATCAGATGGGGCAGGTGACGAGTCGCAAAGTGATAACGGGAACCCCGCTTTTCGAGGATCCCATAAAGGCAGAGATTTTCCATCGCCTCCACTACCACCGGAGCCGGTAGATCGATCTCGTAGTCCTCCTGCAGGCGGCGCCGGAGTTCAGGAGGAGAGATGGTCTCATCCGGTTCCAGGGCCAGGGTCAGGAACTTTTCGGTCGCGCTGGCCCGTCCCCAGAGCGTGTCCAGATAGTCTTCCAGGTAGTTAGGGTCGGCAACAACCTCGTCGAGGTGTTCTCGCTTGACCATCCGGGTCCTTTCCCGATTCAGGACCTCGACAAGATTGGCGCAGGTTCGCTGGATCAGGTTGGGATGGCTGCTGGTGATCTCCAGGATGCGCTGGATGGAGGCTTCCCTGTCTTCCCAATGGACCTCCATCTGTTCCAGGGGTTCGGCGATCAGTCGGGCTGCATCCCGGGGGGCCAGGAACTGGACCCTCATGGTGTGGCAGAAATTGAAGAGGGCGGAGTTGGGATCCCGCAGCTTGTGCAGCAGGGTCCGCTCGCCGCAGAAGAGGAAGTGGGCGGCATCGTCCCCTTCGGCACCTCGGAAGGCCCGGAAGAGACTCTCGGCGCCTTCCGGGTCTTCGCGCAGGACCAGGTCCACTTCGTCGAGGATGAATTGGGCGGGGGCTCCCGCGTAGCCGGCTCGCAAGGCGTCCAGCAGTCCCCGGAAGGCGGCCGGTGAAGAAAAATCGTCCTGGGCCTGCTCAGGGACGTATTCCGAGGCCAGGGTGAGCAGGAATGAGGAGGCATCGTAGATGGACTGGCAGTCCAGGTAGACGACCGGACGGGGTCGGTTGCGCAGCGAGGCCAGGACCCGCTGGAGGATCGAGGTCTTCCCGATTCGCCTGGGACCCACCAGGGCCAGGCTGGAAGACTCGATGCGGTGGACGATCTCCTTGATCTCCCCCTCCCGGCCGAAGAACATCGAGGACGGCACCGGACCTTCGGTGACGAAAGGCGAGACGACGGTCAGGTCCACCTGCTCGAGAATCCGGGCCACCAAGGCCTTCAAGCGCCAGCGCACCCGGAGGATTTCGCGCAGGTCGGCCTGGGTCAGGACGATGACGTCGTAGCGCAGCAGGGTCCGCAGGTGTTCATCGATGATTTGGATGTTCTGGCGGGGGTCGCCGAAGGTCAACAAAAGACCGAAGCGGGAGTCGGGCCCCCCCTGTTCCATGAGGGAGCGCAGGGCTTCGACGTCGCCCTGGGACAGGACCGGAACGCGGCTGACCAGGATCGGGATCTTGTTGGGGATCTTGATGCGCAGTCCGTGAGTCCCAACCCGGAGCCCTCGCAGGTTGCCCAATCCGATCCCCTTGCCTGGGGTGAAACCCAGGCTATTGCACAGGAAAGCTATAAGCGTCCGGGTATTTTCCGCGAACGCCTCCGGGTCGGTCTCGGCGGATTCCTGGACGCGCCTCCAGGTGCGCTCCAGGTTCTCGACGTCCCGGGCCGAGACCAGTTCGAGTCTCCCCGAGACGGCGTGATAGGTCAGGTTCTCCTCGGGGTGCTCCTGCAAGAAGCGCAGCATGGCCCAGCGACGCACACCGATGGGAATGCTGATCAGGTCGCCGGTGGCCACCGAGGGCTCCTGTTGGAGGGCACGTTGGATGGCTCGGGACCACTGAGGCCACTTGTCCTCCAGGCGTTCGTCGAAGGCAGCCACCCCGTCCCGCAAGGCTTTGTTCAATTCCAGCCCGAGGAAGCGCAGGGGACGCAGGTCGGCAGTGAGGCTGCGCCGATAGACTTCCGCTCCCATCTCGTCCAGGCGTTGGTCCTGCCAACGGTGCAAGGCAGCCAGGAAGTCCCCCTCGACGTGCAGTGCCTCCAGAGGGTCGTCATAGAGCCGCAGGCACGATTTCAAGGCTGTCAGGTCCGGCCACCTCGGACTCTCCAGGCGGTCGATCTGGTCGCCGGGGCCTTGGGTGCGCTCGGTCAACATGCCCAGGTGCAACCCGATGGCCAGGCTTTCGCGAAGGTCTCGAACCTGACTGGCCGAGGGACGTCCCAGGGCTCGCCAGCGCACATCTGTCCGGACGTGCAGGTCGCGCCGATCCAGGCGCAGAGTCTGGAGATAGGCGCGACGATGGGAATGCAGATCCAGGGCATCCAGGGGAAATCCTCCGCTGAGCCGGATGAAGACCACCCGTTCGGGGCTGGGCAGGTGCAGGGCCTTCACGGGGATGTCCGTGGGGATCCGCGAGAGGTATTCGATGAATGTCCGGGCCGCTTCAGTTTCCGGATTCTCGCCGCCCTTCAACCCCACGAAGGCAGCCTGCAGGCTGGTACCCGGCTCGTAGTCGGGAACGGCCAGCGAGGAGGCCATCGACGGCCGAGCCCGTTCGAAGAGGATGCGGATCTGGTCTCGTGCGTTTTCACCCGGGTGTCGCTCCATGAAAGTGGTCAGCACATCGGGTTCCGGGGATGCGTTTCCTTCCTGAAGGGCCTGAAGGATGCGTCCTAACCAGGCGGTTCGGGGGATGGTACGCGGGACCGAGAAGAGGTCCTGCCCCACCTGCTTCAGGAGTTCTTCGGTAGCCTGGGATACCCGCTCCGGGGCACACTGCTCACGGATGAATTCTTCCACCTCGGCGGGCGTCAACAGGACTTCGCCGGGGACCGCGAAGAGCCGGCCGCGGGCCCTGGCCTCTTCGGATCGCAAATCGGATTCGACCGCGTCGAGATATTCCAGCAGTTCGTTGACGCCGTTCGAGAAGCGCTGGAGTGTGTCCAACAGCCCCAGGTACACGTTCAGGGCCTGGCGGTCCACTGAGAGCTGCACGCGGTTTTCGTAGTAGTCCTGCAGTGCCTGGAGGCACCTCTTGAGGGGCAGGTTCGAGGCCTTGCGCAGCCAGCGGTCGAGAAAGCCGGGCTGGTGTTGGGCCACCTCTTCGAGGGCCTTGTTCTTCTCCTCTTTCAACCTCATTTCGGCGGTCTGTCCGCTGTTGAGGGCTTCGTGGATATCGTTCAGGCAGTAGCCGATCCGTTCGGAGAGTTCGTCCAGGAAGACGCAGAAACCCAGGTACTGCTCGCGGCCTGCGCGGAAGAAGCTGGAAAGCTCGCGGACCAGATCCTGGGAACGCTCCTGGAGGAGTCGGGAGGTCTGTTGCTCGAGGAAGAGGATTGCGCCGTCGGGCGCGTCGGAGGCCATCTGCCTGCTCAGGGATTCGTTCAGTTCGTTTAATTGTCGGGCCAGGGCCACCCCGAACCTGGGATTCCGGTCCAGTTCCTCGGAAAGGTGATGTATCTGCCGATTCAGGTCGAAGCGCCCTTCGAAGGCTGAATCCAGGGTGTTCCGGAGAATCCTGCGGAAGCCGTTCGTCTGCAGGTGGTGGTGGTTGAGGAAACTCTCAGCGTGAACCCTCTCTTCATCGCCGCTGTTCCTGCTGTCGGCATGGAAGAGCGTGGTCCGCCAGCGGTTCACCACCTGGGCCGCCAGCCGGGCGTTGGCGGCGAATCTCAAATCGCCCCGTGGCAGGCTCAGGATCGCCGAGCCGCAACTGAAGTAGGATACGGGATTTCCACGCAGGTCGGTGCCTCGGAAGAAGGAGTCGTGGCGCCGATTGATCTCTTCGCGCAGCGCGGGGAAGCCGTCCCACATCAACAGGCCGACCTGGGTCGCCAACTGGTCGAAGAGTGGAGGCAGGGAGGTCCCTTCCAGGTGGTTGCTGGCCAGGAGGAAGACCTGTTCGAAGGCAGGACGGTCGGTCTCCCAGCGCTCTCCCGAACTGTACTCGTAGGAATAGCGGGAATCCCGGGCCATCCAGTGGTTGAGCTCGACCATCCCGGCGAAGACGTTGGCCGCGATGGCTTCATCCTGCGGAGGGCGGGCCCCCATCAGCAGCATGGTCGTGAACGAGCAGGGTAGCGGCACCGAGGGCACCAGCCGGTGGATCAGGTAGGCGAAGTCGCACAGCATCCCGCTTCCCGTGCCGCCTCCCAGGCTGGAGACCAGCAGCACCTGAAGGCTCCTAGGCGGCTGCTTCACGGGGTGGGCCGGATCCGCTCCGCCCAGGCGCACCAGGGCGGCGGCGAGGCGTCGATCCAGTTCGCGGCGATGCAGGAAGAAGGCCAGCCTTCCCAGGGGGCGGCTGCCGCGCACCCCCCGGCCCGGGTCGATGACCGGCAGAGCCCCGGGAAGCCAGTCCTTCACGGGAGGATAGTCCTGGGGGCGGGCCATGACCGAGTCAAACTCGCTGGTTTCCAGGAAGATGCTCTCGTGGCCCTGAAGCCCTTCGTGTTTGAGGACTGTCCGGTCGGTGTCGATGCCCAGACACAGGATTGGAGCCGGGTGCCCCCCAGGGCCCCGACGAGCCAGGAGTTGGCTGGCGTGGCGGACAGCTTGGCTGCCCAGGCCTCCCAGACCCACCAGCAGACAGGCGGTGGGGCCTTCAGTTGCGCTCATCGGTCTGGGGGTGATGTCGGGTTCTGGACACGCATTCGGTTGCTGGATCACTCCGGTTCCGGATTTCAATTCGCCCCCTCCCAGGTGTGGAGGAGACTTCCTCGAAGGGGCCACTTCGGGGCCGGGGGGAGGTTGCCTGTCTTGACCGCAGGTTCTCCCGTCGTGATGGGGGGGCGGAGGATGGGCAGCGAATCCGCTTGCGAGGTGACCTCACTGGCTACCTATAATTACCGGGTCCTGGACAGGAAAGCACGGGTTATCGAAGGGACCATCGAAGCACCGTCGGATCTGATGGCGCGGACCCGTCTGCGCCAGGAATATGCCAGCATCCTTACCCTTGAGGAGCGGCAGACTTCGGAAGACTTGCGGAACCTGGGCAACCGGCGGGTCTCGGATGAGGACCTGGCCGTCGCTATTCGGCAGATCGCCACCATGTTATCGGCCGGAATCCCGTTGGCCCGGGCACTGAGGCTGATCGCTGCTGGCGCCAGCGGCTCCTTCAAGGACCTCTTCACCAGCATGTCGCTGCAGGTGGAATCCGGCGTCTCGTTATCCCACTCGATGCGGCGCCATCCGGGGGCTTTCGACGACGTCTTCATCCGGATCGTCGAGTCAGGCGAAGTCTCGGGGCGGATGGATTCGGTCCTGAACAAGCTGGCGGATCTCCAGGAGAAGAGCGTCCGACTGCGCAAGAAGGTCATCGCCAATTTCGCCTATCCATCGGTGTTGGGAGTCACGGCACTGGCGACTTTGTCGGTCTTCGTCTTCTACGTGCTGCCCTTGATGCAGCCCATTTTCCATTCCCTGGGGGTCGAGCTCCCGCTCTTAACCCGGATCGTGCTGGTCCTGGCCAATTCGATTCGGAATCCCTGGATCATCGGCCCGTTTTTCTTGATGCTCCTGGCTCTCACGGCGGCTGGAATCGTGGTCTGGCGGACTCTTTCGCGTTCACAGGAGTTCCGCTACCGCGTCCACTACGCCTTGCTGGCGGTGCCGCTCTTCGGCCCACTGGTCGAGAAATCCACGGTGGCCCGGGTCCTTTTCACCCTCTCCACTTTGTTGGAGTCCGGGGTCTCCCTGGGACCTGCCCTGGCGGTGGTCGAGAAGGTGGCGGGCAACGAGGTGCTGTCCTGGCGTATGGGCCAGGCCCGCAAGGCCATGGTCGCCGGGGGTGGGGTCTATGAATCCCTGCAGGTTTCCGGAGCCTTCCCCGATATGGTGCTGCAGATGATCCGGGCTGGTGAAGAGTCGGGGAACCTGGATACCATGATGCGCCGCGTCTCGGCGATATATGAGGAGGAGGTCGACCTGGTCCTGAGCTCCATGGCCACGACTCTCGAGCCGATCATCCTCATGGGTATGGGCGTAGTGATCGGGTTCATCACCCTCGCATCGTTCATGCCGATGGTGAAGCTGATCTCGGAGATCTGAGCCCCGGCGCCGCCAGGCTCGGGCCGGGTACGGGGGTCAGTCGGTTTTGGGAAGATCCCTCAAGGCAGACTCTTCGTTGGGATAGATGGCCAGGAGCCGGTCCAGCCCCGTCAGTCCCAGGACCCGCAGGACGGGGCGGACGTTGCAGACCAGTCGCAAGGACCCCTGGTTCTCGCGGACCCGCCGCAGGGCACCCAGCAGCGCGGCCAGCCCGCTGGAATCCAGATAGCCGACTTCGTTGAGGTCCATCATCAGGTGCTTGTGCCCGGCTCGAAGGACTTTGGCCAGGTGGGTCCGCAGGATTTCAGAGGTGGCCAGTTCTAGATTCCCGCGCACTCGGATGCGGTAGACGCCGTGGCCCGTTTCTTCGCTGGTGATTTCCAGGTTTTCTTCGGTCGGGTTGGTATCCATCAAGACCTCAAGTGTTCTGCTGGGGCCCGCTGGACCTGAAACGGTCCATCCGGCCGAGCAGTCTTCCGGGATGATTGGCTCCCTCCCGCTTCGTTTCGGGTCAGAGCTTCCCCTCCAGTTTCCGGACGCTCTTCCGGCAGGGCTGCGGCGAAGGAAATTCTTCAAGTATCGACGAATCATGTTCGTCTTGAAGTGTCGTATTTTCGCTCTCCTCGCTGCTCGCCCCGACGCAGGGGCTCTTTGGGTTCGCCGGCCCGGGAGGGTCAGGCCGGTCTGGTATTGGCCCATTCCCGCCCGGTCACCATTCAAACCTGCGGGTCGGCTGCCGCGTCTGCGAGAGGCCGGCGTTACCCCGGTCGGGCTGCAGGGGCCTTTCCGGTCGGACCAGTTCGGAGAAGGGGAGTAGAAACTTTGACGCAGTTTTGGGATTTGTACCCTACACGGTTCTCGAGCCCAGCAACCAGGAGGAGGTGGCCATGAGGAGATTCTGGTCCGCCTGGATGCTGCTCTTGTTGGGCCTCTTTTCCACCCTGCCGGTGGTTGCCCGGGAGACTGCGGAACCCCAGGGAGCAGCCGGAGAGCAGCCGATCGTGGTGGTAGGAGAAGCCCGTCCGCTCAGTTTGAAGGCTCTGGGGACTACGGTCCCGCTCAAGGCACGCACCACGGGGGTGGAGGACGAGTTCCTAGTGGCAGCCACGGATCCGGGTCTTCCCTCTCTGGCCTCCCTCTTCGGGGCGGAATGGGCCTGGCGGGAGGACTGCCTGCTGGTCCGCCGGGGAGACCTGAAGGTGCAACTGGGCCTGGGCCAGGAGGAATTGCCTCCGGACGTGGGCGGAAGGCGGCTGGAGGTCCCCGCTCGGTTGGTGGACGGTGTGCCCCATGTCCCCCTCTCCTGCCTGGAGGATCTCCTGGCCGTCCGGCTGACCCTGGCTGCCGACGGAAAGACCGGTTGGGTCGAGCCGTTGATCCAGAGCATCCGGCTGGAGGGGGATTCCCGACGTCCGAAGCTGGTGATCCGCAGCTCGGCTCCCCTGACCTTCAAGACCTTCAGTCTGCGTCGACCGGAACGCTACGTGATCGACCTGGCGGGGGGCGTGCTGGATACCCCGGCCTTGAAGGTGACCCATCCCGAGTTGGGGGATATCCGCCTGGGCCAGTTCCAGTTGGGACCGGCCATCACCCGGGTGGTCATTCCCTCCATCCCGGGTTTGACCATCGTCGCTCCCCCTCCCGGGCCCTCTCGGGAGATCGCCTTCGAGCTGACCATGCAGGGAGTCTCTGCCCCGGCCCGGGACTTCCCCGTGCAGAAGGTCACCGTCGCCCGGGTCGAACCCATGGCTTCCGGTCAACGGGTGGTCCTGCAGTTCAGCGGACCCGTCCAGTATGAGTGGACCCGCCTTCTGCCTCCGGATAACCGCTTCTTCCTGGACCTTCCCCAGGCCATCCTGGTCGGTCCCAAACAGGAGTTCCAGGTGCAGGATGGTCATCTGCGCTCGGTCCGGATTTCTCAGTTCCAGACCGAACCCGCGCCCATCACGAGGGTCGTGGTAGACCTGGAGAAGGCGGCCCAGACCCGTCTGACCGCGGGCGAGACGCCTCATAGTCTGGTTTTGGAAATACGCCACGACACCATCGAACCCAGCATGGCCATGCTGAAAGGCTATGGGACGACGTCCTTCCCGTCTTCCGGGGGAGTGGTGTGCCTGGATCCGGGGCATGGCGGATCGGACCCGGGAGCCGTCAACCGGGCCCTGGGGCTCACCGAAAAAGAGGTGACACTGGACCTCTGCCTGCGCCTGGCCAGGATCCTGCGAACCAGGGGATGGAACGTGGTGATGACGCGGGACAACGATCGCGATGTCTCGTGGGCGGGTTCCAGCGCGCGGGAGGAGTTGGGAGCCCGAGTGCAGATCGCCAACGATCTGGGAGCGGATGTCCTGGTCAGCGTCCACTGCAACGCGTCGGTGAACCCGGCCGCCAAGGGGACTTCCCTGCACATCTTCAAGAACAGCGACTCGCTGTTGGCCGAGGAACTGCACCCGACGTTGCTGGCCGCCGCGGGTCGGCCGGACCGGGGGATCCAGAAGGATCGCTTCTACGTCCTGGCCCATTCCAGGATGCCTGCAGTGCTGGTGGAGGCCGCCTTCCTTAGCAACCCCGAGGAGGCACGCCTTTTGGGGACTCCGGAGTATCGTCAGCGGCTGGCGGAGGCCCTGGCGGATGGCCTGGGACGTTACGCCTCCCGTTATCTCAAGCAGACTACGGCGGGGCCGTGACGGCGGATTAAGGGCGGAGCCGGCTACTCGACTTCGAGGCGGATCTTGACTGTATTGATCCGTTTGCGGCCCGTAATTGTCTGTATGAAGTTCAGATCACCCGAGCCCCGGGCAAAGCTTCCTGAAGCGTCGAAGTAGAAGACTTTGCGCCCTGTTTCGGTCGCGCTGGTTTCCGAGAGTTGGAACTTCTCTACTCCGGCCAGAGGGAAGCGGCGGCTGGTCTTGACCAGTTCGGTCTCCAGGTTCTGCTCACCCCCAGCGGGAAACTCGATGCCAAAGAGCCCCGTACCGAAGTCGATCTCCATGATTCCGCCCAGGCCCTGGTGGATTCGAGACTTGCGTTGCAGCTCACGGTAGAGGGGAGAGGGGGGGCGGTGCAGGGCAGAAGGGTTCGTGGCTGGTTCGGCCGACAACTTGGTTCCTCCAACGAGCGGGGAGCCTGACCCGACAGCCCACCAGGCCCATCCGGCCCGGTGTCTGCAGCGAGGAGTGGCTCGCCTCCAAGGTTCGACCCAGGATACTCGTGGTGCCCTGGCTTGTCAAAGCGGTAGGTGTTTCCCATTTGTAACCAATGAGACCAGAGTTGGCCTGGAGCCTGAATCCGCCGCTTGGCGTGGCATTCGGCCGTCGAGGCGTTGAGACCCCACCCACACCAGGGTGTGGGTGGGAGGGGCCCGTCTGCGTCGTCAGGCGCACCTCTGCGGTGCTCACTTGGTTTCCAACTACGCTCCGCTCC